>JAOPYV010000118.1 GCA_025964435.1 Thermoleophilia bacterium
ATACCGACGGGGCGCGGGCGTCGCGGCGCCCAAGGCCGTCGACTTCTCCACGGATAGTGGCGCTGAGCAGGAATTTTCATGCACCTACCTACCTAGGCACCTAACGTAGGTAATTCACCCAGTCCGCTGCCCTGGCCGCCGTCGTACCTTGATGACAGAGGGAGGCAGCAAGGAGCTTCCCACTCACAGACTTTCGGCTTTACGTCCCGCTCCGTCCCGAGCATTTGCCGCCTGTCTCGTCCACACCTTGCACGCGGCGCCAGTCCCGTCCGTCCCGACATATCGGGCGCCGCCACAGAGCCATCAGCGGCCCGCTCCTCGTCCCGGAGCGGGCCGCAACTTCTTCTCAAAACGCGCGACCGGCGACTCCGATTTTCGAATGGTCAAGGCGGTTCCGCACTATGCCGATGATTCGATAGAGCGACACGCCCTGTCGCCAGACCATGAGCCAGCCCACTCCCCACCCTCCGTCTGCCCCCGGCGCACATGTGCGCTTGGCGCAGCCGTGCCTTCCTGCAGCGCGACATCGCGAATCCGGCGTGACGATGGTCGAGATCGTGGTCGTCGTGCTCATCCTCGGCGTCGTGCTCGCCACCATGGTCGGCGCCAACAGATCCACCTCGCGCGCCACGTCGACCCAGCAGGCGGTGGCCGTTGCCCAGGTGTACGCGGACTCCATCGAAGCGTTCGCGGACGACCACGGCGGACGCGCGCCGGTGCCCGGCTCGCTCGATTGGCCACGCGATGCGCTCCGGGAAGGCGACGCGCCTGCGCGCCCCCAGTCCCAGCCGTTCGAGGCCGGACCGCGCAACGTCGCCGCGTCGAACCGACGCTACCTGCGCCAGGTTCCCGACCCCATCAAGTCCAGTTCGGTCGGGCTGGTCGCGCAGACCGGGGCGGCACCCAACGCTGCACCGTCGAGCGGCGCTGCAGGCACGCGGGCCGCCTACATCTCGTTGGGTGGCGCGGAGTGGCGTATAGACGTCGACGTCTGGATGCTCACGGGCGACGGCCGCGGTTCATGGCGTACGTCGTGCTCCATAGGGACTGCAGCACCTGCCGGGGGGCAACGATGCTGAGCATCGCGGAGACACGTTCCGGCGAGTCAGCGTTCACGCTGATCGAGCTGCTCATCGCCCTCGTGCTGGCGGGCGTGGTCTTCGGCGTCGGCGGGCTCCTCGTGACCTCAATCTTCCTCGGCTCGTCACAGTCGCGCGCGGAGCGCCGTTCCGGCCAGCAGGCGTCGACCGTGCTCGAGCGCTTCGAGCGCGACGTTCGCTACGCCCAGAGCCCCGATGTCCTGGACCATCCGCGCTCCGGCGATGACCTGCGCGGCCTGCTGCTGTGGGGCAAGTCACGGACGCCGGCCGGACAGCTCGTCGAACTCGTGCCCGACCAATGCAGCTCCTCCGTCGCCGTGGCGCAGAGCGACTTCTGCCGGTTCGAGGACATCACCGTGGCGACGTCGACCGACCTTTGGGTACGGAGCGACGTGCGCAACGCGACCGCGGCCGATGACGGCGTGGAGTGCGTGCGCTGGGAAGTGCGCGACCGCGCGCTCTGGCGCACCGTCCATCGCGCTGGCCCAGAGCCTGACTGTCGCCGCATCGGCGGCAGCGTCAGGGCGGGCCAGCAGGTCGAATCCGAGCGCATGCTCGGAGCGCCGATCACCCAGGACACCGGCAACACCGAGCGTCGCGCCGCCAGTCTCGGCTACCTCATCGTGTGGAACCCGATTGCCGCCGCGGCACCGGTCGGCTCGATCGTCGACCCGACCACCTGTCAAACCAGGCAGACCAACTACACCGCAGGCCCCTCAGGGCGCGAGCGGAGCTTCGTGACAACCATCACGTTGGACCTCGCCGCCACGACCACCGCCTCACAGGGGACAGCAGCGCGCAGCCGCTACGCCGTCAGCGCCTCACTCCAGGGCAGGGCCAACGATGACTATGTCCGGGCCGCGGGATGCGCCTACTGATGGCCGACGTCCGTACACCTGCCCGCAGCTCCGAGAGCGGCATCGCCCTGGTGTACGCCATCTTCATCGTCGCGGCGGTCGCCGGGATGACCGGCGTCGTCATGGTCAACGCCCGCGCATCCGAAGAGGAGGCCCGCCTCACCTCCGACCGGGTGCTCACCCAGCCGCACGTCCAGAGCGCCATCACGGGCTACCGGATGGCGCTGGGCTCACGACTCGCCTCCGAGGCCGACGGCTTCACGCTCAGCGTTGCTGACATGGTCCGCCTCGCGCCGTCCTCTGCGACCGCCAGTGAGTTCGTCACCCAGGCCGCACAGCTCCCGGCTGAGTATCGGGCGGTCGCCGGGGTCTGGCAGAAGTCGAGCGCGACGCGGATCGACCCGGTCCCGTCCTATCCGATGGCCGCAGTCGCCTTCCATGCCCCGGCCACAGCCGATGCAGCGACCTGCAGCCGACTTGGGCTCGACCCGGCGGGCTGCGCCAGCAACCTCCATGGCTTCTGGCAGGTCTACCGGATCGAGCTTCCCGACCGCACCTCACTCGACTCCAACGGTAACGTCACCGTCTACTTCCGCGCATGGCTGCAATCGGTGGATCGCTCCTCGCGCCCGACCGGCGACGTGTCGGGCGCAACCGTCGTGCGTGCCGAGCTGCGTCCCGGGCGCTTCGCCGACTACCAGCTGATCAGCGACGGTCAGATCCAGTTCGGGCGCGGCGCGGTGATCTCCGGGCCGGTCCACTCCAACGGCTTCGAGCTGGCGCGCGACCACCTCGACGAGACCACCGTGCGCGCCGGCTCCTCGATCGTCGTGCGCGACGACGTCCGCTGCTCGACCGGCGGGTCCCTCTCCACCGCCGAAGGTGCGATCGACGTCGCGAGCGGCGGCGTGGGCTGCGCGACCTTCCCCGACAGCAACCGCTTCATCTCCTTCCTCCGCGTCTTCGACGAGCTCGACCAACTGGCGACCGACGCCGCGGCCGGCCGCACGGACGTGATCGTCCTGCCTGCGGTGGAACGGCCGGGGGTCCCGGGTCGCGAGCATGCGTGGGAGGCGTGGCTCGAAGGCAACCGCCTCCGCTTCCGGTCGCCGACCGGCACCGTGCGCACCATCCCCGCGGGAACGGGCTCGACGGCGATCCTCGTGGAGGACGACATCCTGCTGCACGGCGGCGATCTGGAAGGCCGGGTGACCATTGCCGCACGCCGGCTCGATCGAGGCTCGGCCAACATCTACATCGACGGCAACGTCAACCCGAACACGACCCGGCCGGGGCGGACGCTCGGTCTCATCGCCCAGGGCGACATCGTCATTGACATGGAGGGCGGCACGTCGGGTGGCTCGACGCCGACGATCGACTGCCGCGTCACCATCATCCGCGCCGCGATGATCGCCGCTGCGGGCGGCCTCACGATCCCCACGCAGTACACGACATCGACCATCCAGTCACGGCCACCCCAGTGCCGTGAGCCGCTGCTCGTCGATGGCTCGGTCGCCGGGCATCGCTCCCCGAACCTGCAGTGGCAGTGGGCGGGCTGGGATGACCCGGTGAACTATCCGGGACGCTGGGTCGGCTACTGGGACCGTGAGTATCGGTGGGACACGCGCCTGCTCAGCTCACCACCTCCGTACTTCCCGCTGACGGGAACGTGGCAGGCGGTCTCGGTCCGGGTCGGCAACGTCGACTGCTACGCCGGCGGACGGAGGTTCGATGCGCGCTGTCGCTGAACCTCGCCGGTGGAGCCACCACGACGACGGCTTTGCCCTCGTCGAGCTGATCGTCGCCGTGCTGCTGCTGACCGTGGCGATCGGTGGCGCGATCGCCGTCGCGTCGAGCTCGTCACGCTCGGCGACGGCCAGCAGCATCCGCCAGTCGCAGACCGCCATCCTCGCGTCGGCGGCGGAGAAGGTGCGGTCCGATTCCTCGTGGACCAGCGACGCTCCACTGACCTGCGCATCCGTCGGAGCACGCTCCGACATCACCTCGTGGCTGCAGTCGCGGATCGGGCGCGAGCTCGCGACCGACGCGATCCGGGGCACGAAGTTCGTGATCTCCGCGACGGCGACTGCGGTCGACTCCGCGGCCGATGGCCTATGTCCGATCGACGCCGACGGCATCGTGCCCGACTACTACGACATCGAGGTCGTGGCGCGTCCCGATGCCGCAACGCTACAGCGCAATCCGCGGGTCGGGTCGATCACGGAGCGGTTCCAGGTGAACTTCTCGAACCGGACCTCCGGTGGTCGCCTGAGCATCCAGGCGTGCTACTCGTGGCCGCAGGTCGATGAACGGATCCCGACGGGCAGCTGCGACGACGTGGACGGCGGTGGCAGCATCATCCTGCCCCCGGCGACCGCACCGGTCGGCACCGGCGGAACGCCAACCTGCACGAGCGGCGACGACTGCACGGCATGGACCTGCGCGCATCCGATGCTCCAGGCGAAGTGCGACTCAGGAGCCTTCGGGGATTCGCTGTTCGTCTCGCTCCAACCGATCGCGGCGAGCGGCTGGACCTACACCGTTCGCGGGACCGACGCGAACACCGAAGACGAGCCGGTCCGGACGGGGCGGCTCGAAGACGATGGCACGACGACCCTCGACGCGATGCTGCCCGGCCGCTACTCCGTGCAGGTGACCCCGGCCAACACGCTCATCCCGTGGGAGACGCACTCGGTTCCCGCAAGCGGCGTTGCGACGGTCGAGCGCGGGATCCGATCGCGGGTCGTCCAGATGTTCCGGCCGGGGCCGCGCACCACGCCGCTGCGAATACCGATCGAGACCCGAGACGTGACACGCCCACCCTGGGAGACCGGCGGCGCGTATCCGATCTACCGCTACCTCAAGGGCAGCGCGGTGACCTACTCGCTCCTTCCCGTGCCGCTCGGTCGCAGCTCGCGTACGCGTGAGTACACCGCCCAGTCGAATTCGACGTACATCGAGTTCACCGACCTCGATCCCGGCCTGTACGCGAGCAGCCTGAGCACCGGCTGGGGGCTCAAGGACGTCACCGGGAGCATTGGCTTCTTCTTCGTGCCGCCGGGGCCCGATGAGCCGATCATCCGCCCGGCCCAGGACCTGAAGCTCGAGTTCAGCTGGTGCGATGCTCCGGCTCGCGAGCGCGACTACGTCGACCGGTACGGCGTCGGAACGGTGCTCGACAATCCCAACCCGGTCACTGATCCACTCGGCCAGCCGCGGACCTGGAAGGTCACATCGTGCTACTCGAGCGGCGGGGGCGGCGGGGAAGGTCCGCCTCCACCCAATCCCGGTGGCGGCGCGAACGCGTGATCCGCGCGACCAGGCTGGGTGCATCACCTGAACTTCGGTGTTGGTAGCATCTCCCTGCTCCTCGGCATGGACGCCGAGCGCATGGATCAGGGAGATCACGATGCACGTCGCACCCTCGCCAACAGCTGCAACCGCAGCTGCAGCCGCAGCCGCGCCACGGCCACTCCCCGGCACCACCCTGCCGCCGGCCGCCGACGTCGCGCGCTGGACGACGGCGCCGGTGGCTGAGACGACCTACACCACGACGGACCGCAAGGGCCGCACCAAGGACGAGACCTTCACGTCGGTGACTTTCCCCGACTTCATCTCGCTGGAGCTCGTCGACGGCACGCTTGCGAACTTCGCAGAAGCCGTCGCCATCGCGACCGCATACTCGAACCGCATGACCGGCACCCGCGGCGCAGACAGTGTCACCCACTCTGCCATGGCGGTGCTGCAGGCATCCGACGGCGCCTACTACCTGACGACGCTCCAGGATCCACGCGGTGGCGCGACGACCATCACCCCATGGGAGAAGCCGAGCTTCGGACGTCCGCTCCCGCAGGTTACCGTGACGGCGCGCGCACTGGATCCGTCGCTCAAGGCACTCGTCGGCGCGACGAACTGGATCAACTTCAGCGACGAGCAGATCGTCGCGCAGCTCGCCGGATAGCGAGGGCCATCGGTCAGTCCGGCGGCGGGATCCGTGGGATCGTGATCGTGTGGTCGGCATCGTTGCCTTCGAGCGACGGCGCCCACGGATCGGGTCGCGCGACGAACTCCGTCGAACTGGTGTCCCCGACGACCAGCTTCACGACGGCGGGGAATGCCTGCGTGTCGCCGATGCGCGTCGCGTCGGCGCCGGCGACGTCCTCCGCGCTCGGAACGGGAACGCGACTGCCGCCCTCCTGCATGCGTCCGCGCCGCGCCAGGTCACTGACCATCCGGTACAGCCCTGCGGGGTCGGGAAGGTAGGCGAGTCCATGCAGCGCCTGGTCGCGGCCGCCGGGCACGTCGACGACGAGCGAGCCGTAGTCGAGCACGCGCCCCAACAGCGGCTGGCGCACCGTGAACTCGCTGACCTTGGCGAGCGGCGTCGAGGCGATCCGTCGATGCAGCACGCCCTCGAGATGGATCACCTTCTCCCCCGTCACGACGACGCGCTCGAACTCCCAGCCGAGCACGTCCCACGCGAGCCGGCCCAAGAGCGCGAACATGGCGAGGAAGGCGACACGGACGAGCCAGTCGGCGACCGGCCCTTCCAGCAGCTCGATGCCGGAGATGCCCCACGTCGCGATGGCGAGCGGCACGAGCAGGCCGAGCACGTGCAGCGCCGCACCAACCAGCGCGAAGGGATGCTGGCGCGTGATGAGCACCGGCTCCTCGCCGGCCCCGAGGTAGCGATGGAGGGAACTGCGTCGCTGTCGCACGGTGCGCGCTCCTTCCCGGGTCAGGTCAGCGCGCTGAGGAACTGCACGACGCGCTCTGCGATGAGCTGCAGCGCGCCAAGGGTCCAGTCGAAGATCTCGCGGATCATCGCGGCGGCACCGATCGGGTCCTGGACCACCCAGTACAGCAGCAGGGCGATGAGCCCTACGACGAGCACGGGATGAGGCTTCACAGCGGGCATACGTGCGGTTTCTACCCGGAGCCCCGAACTCCTGCACGCAGTGCGGAAGATCGGATGCCACCGGGGGCGCGGCACGTTGGCGAAATCGCGACGATTCCCTGCGACATGCCGACCATTCCACGTCGATCGTGCGGCAGAACATGGTCATCTGCTCCAGATACCTCCAGCGCACGCAGGGCCAGTAGGACCATGCGCTCAGCACGTCGTTCGATGATCATGTAGTCAGCGTGAGCGGTCGATACAGCAGACGTGACGGCTGCGTACTCCAGCTCGAGGAAGCCCGTTCGCGCGTCGCGCGCGCGTTACGTGTGCGCCTGGGTGGCCGCACTCGCCCTTTCGATCGTCGCAACGACGCTCCTCGCACCGTCCGCCGCCATCGCAACCCCGGCGCCATACAGCGGCACCGAGCAGGGCTATCGGCACATCGCAAC
>JAOPYV010000128.1 GCA_025964435.1 Thermoleophilia bacterium
TGTCGAGCGTTGGAAGGAGCGGATCATCGCGTCGCTCGTGCCGAGATATGGCGCGCGCTCGGCTTCCGGCAGGTGGATCGCGGTGCGCGTGAAGAACTCGGTGCCGAGCGCCTGGGAGATCGAGCTCGTCCACGGTGATGCGGGCCCGCCGAAGGGGAAGTAGTACTCCCAGACGAGTGCGTTGCCCTTCCTGACGGACAGCTGCAGCATACGATCGGCGATCTCACGGGCCTTGTCGACCTCGGGGTCGATCTTGTTGACGTAGCTCATCCCGACCTTGAAGGTCTCGAACGGCTGGAACTGCATGCCGCGCCCGCGGTAGAACGTGAAGACCGCGACATCGCCCGCGATCCGGTACTCATTCTCGTGGGTCGGGAACGGCGTCTTCGCCATCATGTGCTCGGTCGTGGCCTTGACGCTCAGCAGCACGGGCACGATCCGGTCGGGCGTCAGCTGACCGCGCTTCGCGAGGTTGACGGTGTAGGTGCGCACGGCCAGCACCTCGCGACGTCGCGCCTCGGTGCTCGCCTTCGCGGCGGCGAACTTGGAGGCGGTCCAGGCGCGGCGCATGTCACGCGTCTCGACGTAGCTCGTCTCCTTCGCCGCGAATGCCTTGGTGATCGCGACGGCAACCGGATCGACCGGTGCCTTGGCAGCGAGGGCGCTGGTCGGCAGCGTCAGCGCGGCGGCGACGAGCAGCAGGCTCAGGAACGGGATTCTCGGGAGGAAGCTGTGCATATGGTTCGTTACTGCAGCGGCAGGAGCGGCTCCGACGTTGAGTCGAAATCAGTTCCACCGAGTTGGTTCACCGTACCACGAACGTCCCGGCCGGCAGGTTGGTCCGGTTTCCCGATCCGTCGATGAACACGTAGCTGACGCGCCATGTTCCGGCGGCCAAGGTGGTCGGGCGCCGAACCGTCGCCTTCTGGAGCGTCTCGTGCAGCAGCATGCTGGTCCGCGTCGTGCCGGAAGCCAGTGCGAGGTACGTCTTCACGCGCGGCGAGTGAACCTCCTCCACGTCCCAGCTCGCGGTGATGCGCGGGCCCGCCTTGGTGACGCCCCACGAGACGGTTCCGCGCTTCGCGACGGGCGGCGTCGTGTCGCGTGCGACGGTGAAGGTGCCGAGCCCGGCGACGAGCTGCTGGTTGCCGACCAGGTCGGTGGCCGTGACCGCATAGCGGTACTCCCCCGCCGGGACGATCGTGCCATCGTTGGCGGCGCCGTCCCATGCGAGCTGCACGCTGCCGGGCGCGACCGACTGCTCGGTGGTCCGCACCGGCGTGTCATCGGCGCCGTAGACCGTCAGGCCGACCACGGCAGGCTTGTCGACGACGACCTGGACCTGCTCGCTGTCGAAGGCACCATCACGTGGCCATGGATAGAAGGCGGCGGCCGGCAGTCCACCGAAGGTGACGGCCGGCGGGACGGCGAGCTGCCCTGCGAACCGCTCGACGACGCGCGACGTCGCGGCGTGCGGTCGAACCCGCAGCAGCGCTCGGGATCGCGCGACCAGCTGGCGATGCTCGCCGAGCGTCGACCATGCGCCCGGTGTCGACTGGCTCCAGCCACGCTTGGACGCCCCGCGCACGCGAGCATAGGTACGAACTGAGATCGCTCCGGCGACGCGTCGCGCCGCAGCATTCGAGGTCGACATGCCGGCCAGCTCGAAGCGATAGGCCGTGAGCAGCGCAACATCGATCGGCAATGCGTGGATCGAGCGCTGACGAGCACGCGTCCCTGCAGCGCGCACGCTGCCAACGGCAAGCCGGCGATCGGCGGCGCGGCCACGTCGCAGCGTTGCTGCGACGGTTGCCTGCACGACGGGATCCCAGGTCGGTCGGGTCGGATCGGCGCTCCAGATCGTCACCCCACGCGTGGTGGTCGATGCAGCAACGAGTCGCACACGCGCCGCGGCAGCCAACTTCGGGCTCCGGGCAGCGACGACCCGACGTGCATGCAGCACCGGATCCACCCGCCACGCCACGCCGCCACCAGCCTGTGTGCCGACCAGGTCGTAGCCAAGGATTCGGCGCCGAGCGCCCGACGTCGGTACGCCGCCACGCCGATATGCCGTGGCAACGGCCCGCGCCACCGGCAGCTGTCGACAGCCACGCCGTGCCCGGACGAGGATCGCTCCCGCGTCAGCGGCTCCGGCACTGCCAGACGCCCTGAGCTGCACCACGAGCGCAGCAGCGACCCGTGCATCCACGCGCTGCGCCGACGTGCACGACGCGGCCGCAGCCACCGCCGGCATCACGAGCAGCGCCACGAGCGCCCCGAACAGCCAGCCCACGCACCAACGCGTCGATGACCGCCCAATCCGTGTTCGCCCCCGCACCATGCGCGAGGGATCGGCAACCCTCAACCACCGCTTGACCCTCTGCCATCACACCGCACAAACTCCAAACGAGTTCCGCTCGTTGAGTGGCCACGCGGCCGCACCACCTGATTGATCACGAGCTGCAGCACGTTACTCACGACATGCGTGACAAAATCGCAGAACCCCTTCGGATAGCACGGGCGACCAACCACCTCGCACCAGCCGCACAGTTCGGGGGTGCGAAGCAGCTCGCCTGAAGCAGGCTCTCGAAGGCATGGATGCCTGAGAGCAGGCGATGCACGGGCGCGCAGGATGCGCGCGCATCGCCGGGCCTGCTGAAGGCGAGCTGCTTCGCACCCCCGAGCCGATGCGCGCGCATCGCCGGGCCTGCTGAAGGCGAGCTGCGGCACCTGCCGCGAGGCGCCCGTGCAAATCCGGCACACCCAACGACAACGGGGCCCCCGAAGGGACCCCGCTGGCTCACCCAATCAGTCTCGCGAACTCAGTCCTTGCCGTCCGCGGTCTTCGCCAGCTCGGCGTCGTTGACCGGGCTCTCGTAGGTGATGCCGTCGTCGTGGAACGGGACCTCGTAGGCCTCGTGGATCTCGCGCAGGATCGTCTTGGCGACGTCCGGGTGCTCCCGCAGGAACGCCTTCGACGCGCTGCGTCCCTGGCCGAGGCGGGTCTCGCCGTACGAGAAGTACGCGCCGCTCTTGGTGACGATCTTCTTCTCGACGCCCAGGTCGATGATCGACCCTTCCTTCGAGACGCCCTCGCCATAGGTGATCTCGAACTCGGCCTGCTTGAACGGCGAGGCGAGCTTGTTCTTCACGACCTTGACGCGCACGCGGTTGCCCACTGCCTCGGTACCCTCCTTGAGGGTCTCGATGCGGCGGATGTCGAGGCGGATCGACGAGTAGAACTTCAGTGCGCGTCCACCCGGCGTCGTCTCCGGCGAACCGAACATCACGCCGATCTTCTCACGCAGCTGGTTCGTGAAGATCATCGCCGTGTTGGCGCGGCTCAGCGAGCCCGCGAGCTTTCGACATGCCTGGGACATGAGCCGGGCCTGCAGGCCGACGAAGGAGTCACCGATCTCGCCTTCGATCTCAGCCTTCGGCACGAGCGCCGCCACCGAGTCGACCGCAATCACGTCGAGCGAGCCAGAACGGATCAGCAGCTCGCAGATCTCGAGCGCCTGCTCACCATGGTCGGGCTGGGAGATGAGGAGGTTGTCGACGTCGACGCCGATGCGCTTGGCATAAACCGGATCGAACGCGTGCTCGGTGTCGATGAATGCGGCCACGCCGCCACGCTTCTGTGATTCGGAGATGAGGTGGTAGACGAGCGTCGTCTTACCGGAGCTCTCCGGACCGTAGATCTCGGTGATGCGACCCTTGGGGAGGCCGCCGATGCCGAGGGCAAGGTCGAGCGGCAGCGCACCGGTGGGAACGACTTCGACGTCCACGTGCTCCTTGTCGCCCAGACGCATGATGGCGCCCTTGCCGAAATTCTTCTCGATGTTGCTGATGGCGGCGTCGAGCTGTGCCTTCTGTGCGAGCTGCTGCTTATCCACGTGGGTCCCCTATCTGGCCTGATCGAACATGCGTTCGAGTACTGTACCCCATGGTTCGGACGCGCAGTCGTGTCTCCTGCAACGAATCTGCATCCAATCTGCCACGAACACGTGACGATGCGGGAATCACGCGTCGCGAAGGGACTCGCGCAACAGGTGCAGTGCGACGTGCGAGCTGCGTCGGCGGACCGTCGAGCGGTCCCCCGGCACGCGAATCTGTCGATGCACGATGCCGGCAGGCGTGGCGACGGCGAGGTGGACCGTGCCCACCGGCTTCGCCTCCGTGCCGCCGCCCGGACCCGCGATTCCGGTGATGCCGACGCCGACATCGACGCCGAGCGTGGCGCGGACGCCCTCGGCCATGGCGCGCGCGACCGATTCGCTGACGGCGCCATCCGATGCGATCAGCGTCGCCGGGACCCCGGCGAGCAGGGTCTTGGATGCATAGGAGTAGGTCACGAGGCCACCCTCGTACCAGGCGCTCGAGCCGGCGACCTCCGTCAGCGCGCTGCCCAGCTGTCCCCCGGTGCAGCTCTCGCAGGTGGCGAGCATCCAGCCGCGCGCGCGCAGCTCGTCCGCGATGAACTCGACGACGGAACGGTGGTCGTCGACCGCGAAGACGGCTGGGCCGAACTCCGTGGTGAGCCCGTCGACCAGCGCGTCCACCGAAGCGACGTCGGTGCCGCGCACCGAGATCTCGACCTCACCGTCGCGCGCACAGATCGTCACGCGCCGCGCATCGGAGTCGTCATGGCCGGTCGCATCGAGCGTGCGTGACGCAGCGGATTCCGGGACACCCCACATGCGCAGGAGCCGCTCATGCGCCGGCGCGGTGCGTGCCAGGACGGCCTGCAGCTCGGCGGTGGCGCGCACGCCCTTCCAGGCATGTCGCAGCTCCGGCGGCGGCCCCGGGAGCACGACGAAGGTCAGCTCCTCGGAGGTCAGGACGTAGCCGGGGGCCGTGCCGAGCGGGTCGACCCACGTCGCTCCGCGTGGCAGCGAGGCCTGCTTGCGGTTGCCCGGCGTGAAGGTCGCGACCTCCTCCGGGGTCCGCATCCGACCGAAGGCACGCACACGCGCGCCGACCAGCTCGAGGGCAGCCTCGTCGACGACGAGCTCGCGACCGACGGCGAGCGCGACGGCCTCGCTGGTCCGGTCGTCATGGGTCGGGCCGAGTCCGCCGGACAGGATGATCAGGTCGGCGGCGAGCGGCCCGCGCGTGGTATCGGC
Organism: Thermoleophilia bacterium; assembly: GCA_025964435.1. Lineage (GTDB taxonomy): Bacteria > Actinomycetota > Thermoleophilia > Gaiellales > SKUG01 > JAGQUL01. The sequence goes on from JAOPYV010000128.1 coordinate 5,127, forward strand.
GATGGCCGTGCCGATGGAGTCGAAGTCGTCGCCGACGATCCGCACCTCGGCGAGCTCGACGCCCATGTCACGCAGCTGGTCGGCGAGGAAGCCCGAGTTGGCGTCCTGGATGAAGCCGCGCAGCAGCTCGTCGCCCGTGATGATGGCGACGGCGCGTGGCACGCGACGCGAGGTCATCACTTCGCTGCGGAGGCGCCGTCGGTACTGGCGCTGCGGGCTGCAGGTGTCGTCGCGGCAGGTGCCGAGGTCGTCGCTGCCGATGCCGCTTCGCTGAGCGCGTCGGCGTTGGCCGCTGCAGGCGGGGTCGGCGCGTTCGTGGTCCGCGTCTGCGAATCCGTCGAATCGGTGGCGGGCTCCTGACGCAGGCCCAGCCACGCGAGGCCAGCCACGGCGACGACGGTCACGATGGCCACGGTGCGCATCGTGCGACGTCCGCGACTGACGCGCTCCTGTGCCAGGCCGGGACGACCGAGTGCGGGGCTCGCGTGGTCCTCGACCTCTTCGAAGCGACCGAACCGTGCGTTGTACTCATCGATGAAGAGCTGCGCGTCGAGCCCGAGGTACTGCGAGTAGGTGCGGAGGAAGCCACGCACGAACACCGGTCCCGGCAAGATGTCGAAGTCCTCGGTCTCGAGGGCCGACAGGTACTTGGAGCGAATCTTGGTGTCCTGCTCGGCAGCCACCAGATCGATCTGGCGGCGGTGCCGGGCCTCGCGGAGGTTGTTGCCGAGTTCGAACATTGCATTCGATGGTATCGAACCTCGTTCCAGCCATGCGTCGCCCCGAAAGCCGATGGCCGGCTCGGGCCGCGCAGGCTGGCCGTCAGTGCTTGACGTACGGCTTGCCGACGGCGGCAGGCGCCACGCTCTTGCCGACGAAGCCGGCGATGGCGATGAGCGTGATCACGTACGGCAGCGAGTTGAGCAGCTCCGGCGACTTGAGCGCCTCCGGGAGCCAGCCGACGCCACCGAGCCGCGAGGCGAGGCCCTGCGAGAAGCCGAACAGGAGACAGGCCAGCATGACGGGCACGGGCTTCCACTTGCCGAAGATGAGGGCGGCCAGGGCGATGAAGCCATTGCCGGCGACCATGTTCTCCGTGTACGAGGAGACGTTGAAGGAGATGAGCGCGCCGGCGAGGCCTGCGAGCGCGCCGCTGATGAGCACGGCGATGTAGCGCATGCGGTACACGTTGATGCCGACCGTGTCGGCAGCGCGCGGGTGCTCACCGACGCTGCGCAGGCGCAGGCCGAAGGGCGTGCGGAAGATGACGAACACGCTGACCGCCACGGCGATGAACGCGAGCGGCACGAGCGAGCTGACACCCGCGATGCGCGGCGGGATCGAGAGGTCGGACGGCGACCCCTCCGGCCCGAACAGCGTCAGGTTGAGGAAGTTCACGAGCCCTGCGGCGATCAGGATGACAGCAGTACCGCTGACGATCTGGTCGGCCTGGAAGGTGATGGTCGCCACGGCGTGGATCAGCCCGAGCGCGGCTCCGGCCAGGATCGCCAGCACCACGCCGAAGACCCAGTTGCCACCGGTCGCGGAGCCGTAGACGGCGAAGAACGCACCCGCCGTCATCATGCCTTCGAGGCCGATGTTGACGATGCCGCTGCGCTCGCTGAAGAGCCCGCCGAGCGCGGCGAGGATGAGCGGTGACGCGAAGATGAGCGTGGCCACGGCCAGGCCCTTGATCCAGACTTCGTAGAACTCCATCAGCCGGACGCTCCCGTCAGGGGAGCTGGCGCTTCGGGCGGTTGCTCCCGCTCGAACCAGCCGTGGATCTTGTCGGAGTAGCGGCGGAACAGCAGGTCCATGCCGATGAACAGCACGATCAGGCCCTGGATCACGCCGATCAGCTTCGACGCCACGCCGCTGGGCAGCGCGTTCTGGTTCTGGATGCCGACCGCTCCCGAGTCCAGCGCACCCATGAGCAGGCCGGCGAAGACGCAGCCGATCGCCGTGTTGCGACCGAGCAGGGCCACCGCGATGCCGGCGAACCCGATCTGGGTCACGGCCAGCTCGCTCTTCTGCATACGTTCCAGCTCGCCCAACGTGGCGACCGCGCCACCCAGGCCGGCCAACGCACCAGCGACGAACATGCCGACGACGGTCACCTTCGTGACGCTCATGCCGCCGTACTCGGCAGCCTCGGGCTGCAGGCCCACGGCGCGGATCTGGTAGCCGATCGACGTGCGCGTGATGAGGAACCAGACGACGCCCGCGGCGAGCAGCGCCACGACGACGCCCATGTGGACCTCGGTGAAGGGGTTCGGACGCCAGAAGACCGGAAGCTTCGCCTCGTCGGGGAAGGCCGCGCTGGCCGGGATGCTCGACCCCTTCTCCTGCAGCGGCCCGCCGAGCCCGAGC
>JAOPYV010000145.1 GCA_025964435.1 Thermoleophilia bacterium
ATGAACGAGATGCGCGCCTTCTCCGGCGACCCGCGCGACTGACAGCACGTCCCACGGGAGTTCGACCGCGCCGTCCGACCTCGCCCCATTCCCGCCGAAGTGTGGCGGCTCACTCACGTATACGTGGACTCAGCCGCCACACCTCCCACACTGACGCCGAAGTGTGGCGGCTTACTCGCGCCTACGTGGACTCAGCCGCCACACCTCGGTGTTGGTGTGTGCACACGGCCTCAATCAGGGCGCGGTCAGCTCGACGGGCTCGGTCGCGGGCGTCGTGCGGCGAATATCGACGATGCCGAGGCGGAGCACGAGCAGGAGCCAGGCGATGGCGGATACGGCGGCGAGTGCGGTGCGCAGGATGTCGTGATCGCCAGCGGCGAGCGGGAGGAGCGCGAATCCGGCGCCGATGAGTGCGCCCTGCATGGCGCGACGCCGTTCGAGGAGCGCGCCATGACGAAGGCGCACGTGTACGGCGAGCGTAGTCATCGCGGCGACGCTGACGGCGGCGGCAGTCCAGGCGACTGCCGCGGCCGGATCCTCGGCAGCTCGGGCGGCGAACGAGCAGGCCACGGCGAGCGCGACGACGCTGGCGAGCACGATCGCGAGCGCGCCACGTAGGCGACCGATCGCGACGTCGACCGCGAGCAGTCCGGCGAGCAGTGTCACCGCTGCGGTGGCGAGCGCGAGCGGGGCGACGATTGCGGAATCGGCGTGGTAGTCGGTGCCGAACACGAACCGCGCGGCGGCATCACCCGCCGTCACGAGTAGCAGCGTCGGCGCGGCGAGCAGCACGACGGTGTCAGTGAGCGTGCGCCGGATCGCATCGGCCCGCGCGGCGCCAACGGCGGCTGCGGCGATCGCGGGCACCATCGCGATGCTCGTCGCCTGCAGCAGGAAGAACGGAACGTGCGCGAGCGTGCCGTAGGCGATGTAGATGCCGACCTCGCGCGACTGGGCGCCGAGCTCGGCTGACAAGGCGAACACGTCGACGATGAAGAACGCGGTGACGGCGATCGAGGCGACGGCGATCGGCACGACGGCGCGGGCCATGCGGGCGCGCAGCTCACGCAGCGGCATCGTCGCGGCGGGGCGGCGCTCGAGCAGGACCAGCGAGGCGAGGAGCGGCGCTGCGACATAGCCAACCACGGCGCCGTCGATCCCGGCGACCCACGCGCCGCCGAGCACGCACGCGACGCGCGCGACGGCATAGGCCAGCTGCGCGAGCGCCTGACGGCCGTAGCGGCGCATCCCCGTCGGCCAGGCGAGCAGCACGGCGTTCGTTCCGAATGTCAGTGCGCCGAGTGCGCCGATCGCAAACTGCTCGACGAGCTCGTCGGAGCCGAACCAGCCGGCCGCGAGCTTCGAGATCGCGATGCCGACCACGGTCAGCCCGAGTGCGAAGCGCAGCCCCAGGCCGAAGCCGGCGCGCCACGCATTGGGCGGCTGCTCCTGGCTTGCCATTTCCCGCGCCGTCGCGGTCGTGACGCCCTTCACCAGCAGCGCGGTCAGGATCGTGATCCACGCCATCACGACACCGAAGCCACCGAAGTCGGCGGGCTCCAGCACGCGCGCGAGCACCGTCGTCATCGCATAGCCGAGCACGACGTAGACGGCGTTGGAGCCGGCGAGCAGCAATGCGCCGCGGCCGAAGCCGTCGGCGCTCGTTGGTGGGGCGGTGGCGGACATGGTCGCCCGCATGCTCACAGGACGGGCGCCAGCACGTCGAGCACTGCGCGCTCGACGATCGACGCGTCGAAGTCGTACTCCCACGCCGCTTCACGCACGGCGCGGGCGACGGTGGCACGATCGAGCGGGCGCCCGAGGTGCGCCTGCACGCCGTGGCGGATCTGGCGCGACACGCCCATCGCCGCTTCCATCGTCAGTCCACCGCTCCCGGTAAGCGCCTCCGGCAGCGTCGTGCCATCGGGCAGCTGCAGCGGGTTGGGCACGAGGTCGAGCAAGGGCGCATGGTTGTCGATGAACGACTCCGCCAGCTTGCCCGGCAATCGCGTGCGCCGACGAAATTCCGTCGCCAAGTCGAGTCGCTCGGCGACCGGCACGCCCAGGTCAAAGCCCCACGCGCCGGGGTCCGCCGCGACCTCGTCCACGAGCGCACGTCGCTCATCGACGAGGCGCTGCAGCACCTCGGGCGTGACGCCCAGCTCGGTCGCCCAGTCGCGAGCGACCTCGCTCACACGGCGGCCGTCGCGGGTGCGAGCAGCTTCTCGAAGCGCTCCTGGTCATCGAACGGGCCGACCACGGCGAGGTTGCGCTGCTCGCTGCTGAACAGCTCGCGCGCGACGCGGCGCACGTCATCCATCGAGACGGCGTCGATCGCGTCGAGCGCCTGCTTGGGCTCCCAGTAGCCGTCCTCGACGACCTCGCGACGCGCGCCGAACATGATCAGGCCGCGCGGGTCCTCGACGCCGAGCACGAACTTGCCCTTGAGGTAGTTCTTGGCCTTCTGGAACTCCGCGTCATCGGGGCCCTCCTTCGCGAGCTTGTCGAGCTCCTCGAGGATGGTCGTGATCGCCAGGTCGATGCGGTTGGTGTCGACGCCCGCCGCGACGACCATCGAGCCGGCATCGGTGTAGGCGTCGTGGTGGGAGTAGACGTAGTAGCAGAGGCCGCGGCGCTCGCGGATCTCGGTGAACAGCCGGCTCGACATGCCGCCGCCGAGGATCGCGTTCATCACGCCGATCGCGTAGCGGTCGGAGCTGTCGAGCCCGGGCGCGCGCACGCCGAGCAGCAGGTGCGCCTGCTCGCTGTCCTTGTGGTGCAGCTTCACCTGCGGACCGTCCTGGCTCCACTGCGCGGTGGCACGGGTGCCCTCGTTCGCGGCGCCGATGTCGAGGAAGCTCTCGGAGACCTTCGCCTTCGCCTCGGCCGAGACGTTGCCGGCGAGGCCGACGACGACGCGGTTGGCGGTGTACCAGCGGTCGATGAAGGAGCGGAACAGGTCGCGGTCGGCGCCCTTGATGACGTCCTCGGTGCCGACGATGTCCCAGCCCAGCGGCGTGTCGCCGTAGAGCAGCTCGTCGTAGACGTTGCCGACGTAGCGCTGCGGCAGGTCGCGGTACATCGCCATCTCCTCGAGGATGACGCCCTTCTCGCGCTCGATCTCCTCACCGTCGAACTTCGACTGGAGCAGCATGTCGGCGAGCACGTCGACGGCGAGCGTCAGGTGCTCGGCGGCGCACTTCACGTAGTAGCCGGTGTATTCCTTGCCGGTGAAGGCGTTGAAGTCGCCACCGATGCCGTCGATCTCCACGGAGATGTCGCGGGCCGTCGGGCGACGCTCGGTGCCCTTGAAGAACATGTGCTCGGCGAAGTGGGCGATGCCGCACTGCTCGGGCGTCTCGAAGCGTGATCCGACGCCGAACATGACGAGCGCGGTGGCGCTCGGCGCCTCATCCTGGTGGGCAGTGAGGAGGCGGACGCCGTTCTCGAGGGTCTCGTGCTGGAACATGGGGGCTGTCTACTTTCGTCGAAGTAGCTCGCGAAGGCGCGCGCAGGAGTACGATGCGTGCCCGGCGAACGAGCGCGTAGACACTGCATACCACCGCGACGCACGCCTCGAACGTCCAGCCTCCATGCAACTCCTCCAGCTCCTTACATCCACCCTCGCCGCCGGCCTGCTCGTGCTCGTCGTCCCGGGTGCGACGCTGCTGGCGCTGCTGCGCGTCGACCGCGTGGTTCCGCCGCCGCTCGTGCCGGCCGCGGCCGTCGCTCTGGGATTCGTGCCGATCGGCGTCGCGACGGCGATCGCGCTGTGGCTCAAGCAGCCGATCTGGACGATAACCGTGGCGCTGGCCGTGCTCGTGGTGCTCGGCTGGTTCTCGCTCGCCGCACGCGTGCGCCGCGAGGACGGCCGCCGCAACATCCCGTCATTGCTGGTGCCGCTGCGGGCGCTGGTCGCCGGCACGTGGCTGCGGGCGACGCCGTGGGGCACATGGCTGGTGGCGCTGGCTGCCGGCGGCATCGCCGTGGGCGTCGGCTTCCATGCCTGGAACGACTCGCTCTACCACATCGGCCAGGCCCAGAAGCTGCTCGCGCTCGACGCGCCATCGTTCACGAACACCCTGCAATTCCCGGATGGGTCGGCGCATCCCGGCTACCTGCTGCCGCTCTGGCAGGAGACGCTGGCGCAGGTCGCGTTCGTCGCGCGGGTCGACCCGGTCGAAGTGATCTGGATCCTGCCGGGCGTGACCGTGGCGATCGCGACGCTGGCGATGGGCGGGCTCGGCTGGACGCTGACGCGCGCACGCCGCGCGAGCACGCCGATCGCCTTGGCCTGGGTGCTCGTCGCCTGCCTCGGCCCGCTGCCGCTCGCCGATGCGATCTTCAACTCGATGCACCCGGGCGGGATCGCGCTGTGGATCCTCATGCCGCTCGTGCTCGCGATGCTCTTCGTCGCGCTCTGGCCGGAACAGAATCGCGAGCACGGCGCGGTGGACATGGCCACGAGCACGGTCACGCGCGCCGCGACGCTGATCGCAGCCACGGCGACCGCCGCCTTCGGCGTGCTGCACGTCTCCAACCTCGTCATCCTCGCGATGGGGATGCTCGGCTACCTGCTGATCTGGGCGCTGCGCGCGCCGTGGCCGCGCCGGGTCGTGCTGCGCCACCTCGCCGTCTTCGGTTCGGTCGCGCTGGTCGCTGCGACCTGCGTCGTGCTGCTGCTGCCCGGGCTCAGCGAGCTGCAGAGCTTCGGCAAGGACGCAGCCAGCGAGCTGCAGGCCAACGAATCGGACCTCTACGCCGGCAAGAACGGTGCACCGCTCGAGGCGCTGCTGCGCGGCGACGTGGCGGGTGAGGCGTACCACCTGCGCGCCGACTACCTCGTGCTCGGCGGCGGCTTCGCGCTGCTCGGGCTGATCGGCCTGCTGCTTGCGCTGTACGCGCCGCGCTGGCCGGCCGGCTGGTTCCTGCTCGGCACGGGGCTGCTCGTGCTCGGCATCGCGCTGAGCGACCGCGTCTTCCCCAGCTACGTCGACGTCGTCTCGCTCGACCAGGCGCGCCGCATCGAGAAGGCGCTGCCGCTGTCGGTCGGGCTCGGCCTGCTCGCGCTGGCAACCGCCGCAGCCGCGTTGCGCCTCTGGCACGCCGGAAGCGCGATCGCGCGTGGCGCTGCCGGCTTCCTCATCGCGCTCGTCGCGACCGCGACGTGGCTGCTCGCCGACCGCGTGCTCGTGATGCAGGGCTACGGCGGCCCGCAGCTCGTCGAGCCGCGCGTGATCACCACCCTGCTCGTGCTGTTCGCGCTCGGCTTCGTCCTGTTCGCCGCGCTGCTGATCGTGCGCCTCGTGCGCGGGCCTCGCGTGCGCGCGCACGTGGAACAACGAATTCGGCTCGCTGCTTGGGAGTGGCCGACCACCGTCATCGGCAGCGGCGTCGGCGTACTCGCAACCGCGCTGCTCCTCTTCGGCGCAGTGCCCGCCACCGGCCGCGTGACCGACATGTTCGACTCCAAGCGCCTCGTGAAGTTGCCGACGACCCAGCGCACCGGTGAGCTGCGCGTGTTCTCCGTCCAGGCCGCCGAGCAGCTGCGCAAGTTGCCGGTCGGCTCGACCATCCTCGCCGACCCACGCAGCCGCGATCCCTACGCAGCGATGGCGCTCGCGCCGGTCTACGTCGTCTCCTCGGTGCCGCGTCACACCGCCTCGACGCCGGAGAACCGCGTCGAGGAGCGTTTCCGCACGGCGGTCAGCTTCTTCGACAAGGAGGGCGGTTCCAGCCCTGCAGCGTCGAAGCGCCGCATCAAGGTGCTGATCGATAACGACGTCGATGCAGTAGTCGTTCACCCGCGCTCGGTTGCGCGCGCGCTGCTCGACGACATCGGCGCGAGGCTCGTCGCTCGAGGCCAGAATCAGTTCATGTACGTCCTGCAGCCGGAGACGTTGGAGCGCGCCGCGGCAGGACTGGACGGCCGCTCCTTGGCTGTTGCCAGCGACGTTGGGCTCGCCCAGTTGTGAGGCTTCGGTAAGGAGACCGGCCCCACGACTCATGTATCCCGGAAAACGGTCGAAAATGCCTGCGAGTGGCGCGCTCCCCGAATTCGTGCGCCCGAAGGAGACCGCATGAGCGAAGGCAAGGGACAGCACATCCTCATCATCGAGGACGAGGAGTCGATCTCGTCGTTCGTGAAGATGTACCTCGAGCGTGAGGGCTACGCCGTCTCCGTCGCACCCACCGGCGCCCAGGCGTTGGAAGTGCTCAAGGAGAAGGTCGACCTCGTCACGCTCGACCTGATGCTGCCCGACATGGACGGGCTCGACATCTGCCGCAGCGTCCGCGCCACGAGCAACGTGCCGATCATCATGCTGACCGCGCGCGATGAGGACATCGACAAGATCGTCGGCCTCGAGGTCGGCGCCGACGACTACCTGACCAAGCCCTTCAATGCCCGCGAGCTGGTCGCCCGGATCAAGAGCATCCTGCGCCGCGCCGCCGCACCGGTCAGCAACTCACGCAAGCTCGAGTGCGACCACATCAAGATCGACGCGGCACGTCGGGAGTGCCTCGTCGACGGCGAGCAGGTCATGCTCGCACCCAAGGAATTCGACCTGATCTGGGAGCTGCTCGAGCGCAACGGCGAGGTGCTCAACCGCGAGCACCTGCTCGAGAAGGTCTGGGGCTACACCTACGCCGGCGACACCCGCACCGTCGACGTGCACGTGCGCCAGCTGCGCAAGAAGCTCGGCGATGCCTGCCCGATCGTCACCGTCTGGGGCTCCGGCTACAAGGTCGGCACCGAGGTGCGCGCGGCGTGATTGAGTCGATGCGAGCGCGCATCGGGGCGCTCGCTGCGCTGCTGGTGCTGGCTGGCACGGTCGTGGGAGGCGGCGCGGCCTGGCTGCTCGCCGACCCCGACATCCTGCCCGCGCGAACGCGCGCCGCCGTCGTGATGGGCGCGGCCACCATCATCGTGCTGCTCGTGCTGGGCGGCGTCGCACTCGTGCACCGCTTCCTGAGCCCGCTGGCCGGACTCGTGCGCGCCAGCCGCGAGGTGACGCAGGGTCGCCATCCCGACGAGGCCTTCGGTGCGGTCGAGCTGACCGGCGAGCTGGGCGTGATCGCCGACGGCGTGCGCACCCTCGCGCTGCGCCTGCGCGAGATCGATGCGACAGATCGCCGCTTCCTGATGAGCATCTCCCACGAGCTGCGCACGCCGCTGACGGCGATCACCGGCCACGCACAGGCGATCGAGGATTTCGCCGATGACGCCGAGATGCGTGGCGTCTCGCTCGGCGTGATCCGCCGTGAGGCCGCGCGCCTCGAGCGCATCACCGAGGACATCGTCGACCTCGCGCGGCTGCGCTCCAATCGCTTCACGACGGTGACCGAGAGCGTCTGGCTCGACGAGCTGGGCGACCACCTGCTCGCGATCTTCGAGGGATCGGCCGCGACCGCGGGCGGCCTGCAGGTCGTCGGCGACTTCGAGCACGTGCTCTTCCACTCCGACGGCCAGCGCATCCTCCAGATCCTGCGCAACCTCGTCGGCAACGCGCTGCGCTACGCCACCACCGGCGTGCAGGTGACGGGCGCGCGCGTCGCCGGGCACGTGCGGCTGGCGGTCGTCAACGACGGCGAGCCGATCCTGCCGGCCCAGCAGGAGAAGATCTTCGAGCCGTTCGTCGGCACCAAGCGCGAAGGCGGCATGGGCCTCGGCCTCGCCATCGGTCGCGAGCTCGCCTGGGCGCTCGGTGGCAACCTGCGCTGCATCGAGCGTACCGACGGCGCCGAGTTCGAGCTGACGCTCCCGCTCGAGCCCTCGGGCTTCGGTCGCTGAACGATTCCCCGCGCGGCCCTTCCCATTGCCTGACATCCACCGTATGGTGGGGACTAACGGCAGCCAGAGCGGGGAATGATCCACACAGATGCGCGCGTCGACCCACACCCGGATTCGAGCGGCCGCCCGCACCGCGGGCCTGCTGCTCGTGGTGCTGCTGGCGACCTGCGCGATGGCTGCGGCAACCGCCGGCGCCCGGACCGTGGCTGAGGTCCCGTTCACGACCTGCGCCTCCTTCGGCACCGTGCCGGTCACCTCGACGAGCGGCACGCCGACCTGCGTCCAGAACACCTGCAGCGCGATCATGACGACCTCGACGGGCAGTGACGCAGCCTGCACCGAGCCCCAGCAGACGACGCTCGTCGACGATGTCCCGACCTATTCGGTCGCCGCAACGGGAGCTGCGCTCAACTTCACCGAGCCGGTCGATGCCCCAGCCGACGCCGGCTGGACACAGATCCTCCTGGGCATCGGCCTGGGCGCACTCCTGCTCGCCATCTACATCTGGGCCGGAGCACAGGCACCAGCCGATGGCAGGGCGCGCACGAGCAACCCCGAGCGGCCCAAGTCCGCAGCGGGCCGACGCCTCCGCGCCAACTGACTCCGCAAGGCGGCCACTCGCTGGCCCCTTCACCGCGCGGCTCTTCCCAGTCGCCGGAAACGGCCGTATGTTGGCTGCAGGTTCGAGGCTCCGAACCTGACGTCGCCAGTACCGGCATATTCGGATAGACGAGGGACACCTTCATGCTCCAGGCCCGCGCTCCCCGCCGGAACCTTCGATTCGCCGCAGCTCGCCGTGCGTCGATCATCCTCCTCGTGCTCGTCTTCGCGACGTTCGTGTCAGTCGCCAATGCTGTCGCGGCAGGCGACAAGGCCGGACGCCCCGGCTTCGACAAGGGACAGGCTGCGGCCGCATCCACCGCGGAAGTCGCCGCACCTGCCGCACCTGCTGCGCCTGCAGCACCGGAGCGCACCGAGCGGCCGGTCAAGCAGAACAGCGCAGCTGCCCAGGCTGACCGCGCAGCGGCAGCATCGGCGAGCGTTCGTCCCGAGACGATGCGCGCCGGTTTCGATGACACCGATCGCAAGGTGACGATCTGCCACGAGAACAACGGCGTCGGCAACTACTGGAATTCCAACAGCGTCAGCATCGCCTCGATCGTCAAGAACTCGGGTCATGACACGCATGGCTGGGATGTCATCCCGCCGTTCACCTACTCAGATGATGGTGTCGCGGTTTCCTACCCCGGCAAGAACTACGGCGTGTTCACGCGCACCGGCATGAACGACGCGCCGAACGCTGACTTCTCCGCAACCTTCACGGGGAGCACGCTGCTGGGCGGCGGCTGCAACTACACGCGCCCGGCTGACCAGTGTCCCAACATCGCCGGCCACCAAGCGACCGTTCCGGCCGGACGGGTCCGGGTCGGTGGCATCTGCGTGGTCCTGCCCGCCGATGTCTGCCAGAACATTCCCGGCGACCAGGTCGTGCCGCCTGCTGGCACCCACCAGAATGGGGTGAACTGCGATGACGACGACGTGTGCGGCAACCTGCCCGGAGCGCAGCTGGCGGTACCGAATGGGCTCGTCCAGTCAGGAACGGATTGCATCCCCGCCCCGGCCGCGGCGATCGATGTCTGCGTGAACCTGGTCGGCACACAGCTCTTCATGCCGCCACCGGGCTACGTCCGCAGCGGCGTGGACAACTGTGTCCCCGCCAGTGTCAGCTGCGAGTTGGATGAGCTCGGCGCCGATGATGGCGCCGCACCTGGCACCCTCGCCAACGACGGCGTGATCGACCGTTGCGCCGATGGCGCCGATGCGATCTGCGCCTTCGACCAGACGGCGACGAACCAGGACGGCGGAGTCGCGAAGGAAGCCTGCGTCGACGATCCCGACGCGACGTGCCTCATCGACCAGACGCCGACGAGCAAGGCCGGCGGCCCCGCGAAGGAAGCCTGCGTCGACAACCCCGATGCGATCTGCCTCTCCGACCAGACAGCCACCAACCAGGTCGGCGGCGTGAGCAACGAGACGTGTGACAACAACGCTGACGCCACCTGCGCTGCCGAGCAGGTCGCACGCAACCTGGTCGGCGGACCGTCCAGGGAGACCTGCATTCTCGTGACCGAGCGCTGCACGAGCCTCAAGGACGTGGGCTCGGTCGCGATCGACACGAATGGCAACGGCAATACCGACACCTGCGTCCGCATCGTGCCGATCATCGACTGTGGCGTCTACAACGCCGACGGTTCACGCACGCTGCGCTGGGCCTACCGCAACACGAGCGGCCAGACCCTGACCGTGACCGGTCTGCGGAACATCCACACTGGTGGTGGGCATCCGACCGTCTTCGGTGCCGCTGGCACGTTCACGACGACGATCGCTGCCGGTCGAGTGCAGGTCTGGATCCTGACCGGCAACACCGCTGTCGGCACCCACAGCTCGGCGCTGACGCCGCGCTGCTTCCCTGACGCCTGCCCGAACCTGGCGGGCGACCAGGACGGTGTGCCGGCGAACCTCGTGCTCAACCGTGCCGGCCTGTGCGTGCCGATGCCGCCGACCTGTGCCAGCGACGAGTACCTGACGGATGCTGACGCCGACGGCGTGAACGACACCTGCAGCCCGAAGCCGCTCGCCTGCGAGTGGGACGAGCAAGGGATCGACACCAACGGCAATCGTATCCTCGACACCTGCGTGCCAAAGCTGACCGAGTGTGAAGCCGGCTACGTCCCGGTCGACACCGACGGCAACGGCGTACCCAATGACTGCGACGTGCCCGCGCTCCCCGGCTGCGAGGTCGGCATGGTGCGCGTGAATGGCGAAGGGGACTGCGTCGCGGTCGGCACCTGCGCCGCCGGCACGACCTGGACCGACGGCAACGAGAACGGCATCGTCGATGTCGGCGAGTGCATCGCGACGCCGGCAGCCGGTGTGCCCTGCGCTGCTGGTGACGTGAACCGCGATGGCCGGATCGACGCAGCTGACTGCGCCGTCGTGGCGGATCCGCAGACCCCGATCAAGGATCCGACGCCGGACCCGACTGCCGCCGTACCGACCGCCGCAGTGCCGGCTGACACGACGCCCGCAGCGGCCGACGCAGACACCGGCGAGACCGATGCAGGTGGCACGACGCAGACCGGACCGACCGGCGGCGGCGTGCAGGCCCAGCTCGAAGCCGTCCAGGACGTTGTCACGGATGCCGTGGCGAACGTCGTCGATGTCGACGGCGATGGTGACGGCGACCTGCCGTTCACCGGCCTCGCGCTGGGAACGCTGTTCCTGGTCGGGCTCGGCTTCCTCGGTACCGGCGCGGCGCTCCGCCGCACCCGGCGCCGCGACGAGCGCGTGGATGCCGACGCTGCCTGACGCGCTGCGTCACGAATGATCCGGAAGACAGCGAGGGCCGCTCCCCTGGGGCGGCCCTCGTCGTAGTCAGTCCAGAGCGCGGCGCTTGCTCAGCGCGCTGTCTCGATGTCCTTGGCGGGGACTGGACCACAGTCGGAGCAGTGCCAGGCAACCATGACACCCGTGCCGCAGTCGGCGTGGATCAGGGCCGGCATGCCGTCACCGAGATGGCGTGCACCCCAGTCGGCGAGCACGCCGGCGACGCGGGCGAGCTCGGAGCCACTCACCGAGAGGCGGTAGTTCCAGCGCACGGGGGCGTCGGAGTACTGGCGCTTCGTGATGATCGCTGCATCCTCGAGCCGGCGCAGGCGCTCGCTCAGGACGGTTCGGGCGATCGGCTTGAGCGCATCGGCGAGGTCGTTGAAGCGCTGCGGACCCTCGACCAGCTGCGCCACGACGGCGAGCGACCAGCGGTCGCCCACGACGTTCAACGCCTTGGCGAGCGGGAGCTCGCTGAAGCCTCGTCGAGCATCGACGGCCGGCGCGAGCAGGTCGTCAGAAAGCGGCGCTGCACTGGGTGCGGGAAGGGTCACCATAGCGAGCAACGATATCCGTGCGGTCGGACGTCAGAGCGACGGTTCGGGCGCCGAGTCGCGCTGCTGCTGCAGGAACCGCACGAGCGCCTGCGCCCGGCGCGAGAGTCGGCGACTCGCGCGCCGCACGACGAGGTAGTCGGTCCTGGACTCGAAATCCGGGACCTCGAGGACGCGGAGCGTGCCGAGGTCGAGCTGCGCGCGGACCGATTCACGGCGCACGCAGCCGATTCCCCAGCCCCCCGCGACGGCGCTCGCGACGCTCGTCTCGTTGCCCAGCTCGGCCGCGACGTGCAGAGACGCGATCGGCAAGCCGTAGGCGTCGAGCGCCTGCTCGACGGCGCCACGGAAGCCCGTGCCCGGCTCGGGGATGATGAAGGTCGCGGCAGCGAAGTCCTCGCGCGTGAGCGCGGCGCGGCGCGCCAGCTCGTGGCCGGGTGCCGCCACGACGACCATCGCGTCGGACCAGACCGGCTCGAAGCTCAGGCCGGGACGGCTCCATTCGCCGCCGACGAAGCCCAGCTCCAGCTCCAGGTTGAAGACCTGCTCGACGATCGAGCGTGCGTCCGCGATGTGCAGCTCGATCGAGACGTCGGGATGCAGGTCGCCGAATGCGCACAGCAGCGGCGGCAGCCACTGCTCCCCAGGCCCCGGCGTTGCGCCGACCCGCATGCGTCCACCGATGTTGTTGGCGAGGTGTTCGCGTTCGGCGTAGAGCGCCGACTGCTGGCCGACGATCGAGCGCGCATAGCCTTCGAACACGCGACCTGCGCGCGTGAGGCGGGCGGGCCTGCCACGCGCTCGGTCGAGCAGGTGGATCGCGACGCGCTTCTCCAGCTCGTTGAGCTGATGGGTCACGCCGGGTTGGCTCATGCCGAGCTCGCGTGCGGCGGCCGAGAGTCGGCCGCCTGCATCGACGACGGCCAGGAAGGTGCGGAAGTGCTGCGGGTTGAGCGGCGACTGGACGCGCCCCTCCTCGACATCGACCGGCTCGAGCTCGACCGCGTCGAGATCCGGGTCCTGCCCGTCGGGCAGCTCGCTATCGGAGGGGGGCACCATGGGCACGACACTACCGCACCGCGCAGCGGCTTCGGGGCGCCGCATTGCTCGTTTCGACAGCGAATGCTCGGGGCAGGAGCAGGCGGTCGTCTCTGAAGGAAGTTCCGCGTGTTCCGTGCCGCCCGTCGCCTGTCCCTGCTCCTTGCCATCGTCGGCTCGATCCTCGTGGCACCCGCTGCCGCACAGGCAGCCGACGGCCGGGTCATCGGCGGTGCACAGGTCAGCGCGGCCGAGTTCAGCCAGCGCTGGAGCTCGATCGCGGCACTCCTCTACGCCGGTTCGTTCGACGCGCGCAAGGGCCAGTTCTGCGGCGGCACGTTCATCGCCCCGCAGATCGTCGTGACCGCGGCACACTGCGTCACGGCCGACACCAACGGCATCGTCTTCCTGGACGGCGACCGCGAGGTCACCTTCAACCAGGCCGAGACGCGCGCGGGCAAGACGATGAAGGTGCTCGGCGGACGACGCGTCCTGTCGGCGACCAATGGCCAGCGGCTCGCCGTCTCCTGGGTCGTCGCGCACCCGCGCTACGACGCGTCGACCAGCCGCAACGACGTCGCGCTCGTGAAGCTGGCCGCAGCGCCGGCTGCCGAGAGTGGCGTCGTGCCGATCAGCCCCGTGCCCGCAGTCGAGGATTCGCTGTGGGGCGCCGGCGGCGGCGTGGCGGCGAGCGCGGCGACCGGCCCGTGGGTCGCAGGCTGGGGCTACCGTGCACTGCCGAACCTGGGTGACATGTACACCGGCGCGCAGCACGACCTCAACCATCGCCCGACCCGGCCCGTGAAGCCGAAGCGCCCCACGGCAGCGAAGGGCAAGGCCAAGCCGCGCGCAGCGCGCAGCATCGCCAACACGCTCGAGTCGGCGCTCCTGCCGATCCACTCCGATCCGACCTGCGAGGCCGGCGGCGTCGGCAACGGCATGGGCTACGGACGCGACTACGACAGCGAGACGATGCTGTGTGCCGGCACGCTCGACACGCGCGACCTCAACGACCTCAACCAGACGACGACCACCGGCGTCGACTCCTGCTACGGCGACAGCGGCGGCCCGCTCGTCGCGTCCAACGGCAGCGCGAATCGGCTGATCGGCATCGTCAGCTTCGGCACTGGCTGCGCGACGCGCGACAGCTACGGCGTCTACACGAAGGTCGCCGCCGTTCGCGCCTTCCTCGAGACCGATCCGCTCGAGCCCGTGACCAACTCCCGCAAGCCGGCGCTCAACGGCGAGCCGGTGGTCGGCGCGATGCTCAGCTGCCGCGGTGGCGCATGGAAGGGAGCCGGCAAGCTCAAGTTCTCCTACCGCTGGGTCAAGACGCCCGACGAGCTCACCGCACTCGCCTCCGAGGATGACGACGCATTCAGCTACTTCGGCGAGTACTGGGAGCGCCTGCCCAAGAGCGGCTCGTCGCGCGTGTACCGCGTGAAGCCGACCGATCGCGGCAGCCGTATCGCCTGCCTCGTGGTCGTCACCGGCGCATCGAGCACGCTCGCCCGCTCGTCGAACCCGATCGTCATTCCCGCACCGAAGCCCGGCGAGGACTCCTCGGATTCGGACGAGGACGAAGACCACAGCTGAATCGGTCATGCCCCTGGCAGGAGTCGAACCTGCGCGCATCGCTTAGGAGGCGAATGCTCTATCCACTGAGCTACAGGGGCAGCGTGCACGATTCTACGGGACGGCTGGCCGATGGAGCATGAGCTGCTGCTGGCGGCGTTCGCCGCGTGGTGTTTCCTCGTGGCATTGGTCGGCGGACTGCTCGGGCTCGTGCTCGGCAACCTGCGCCTGCCGGTCCTGCTGCTGCTGTCGCCATCGGCCGCTGCCGGAGCCGGCGCGAACCTCGCCGTCTCCGGGGTGACTGCGGCGACGGCGGCCGTCACCCACCTGCGCGCCGGCCGTTTCCACCGCCGCATCTTCCTCGTGATGGCGGCGCCATCGATCGTCGGCGCGATCATCGGCAGCCTGTTCGCGTCGCAGCTCAGCTCCGACACGTTGCTGGCGCTCATCGGGGTGACGCTGGTCGGGTTCGGCATCGACACGCTGCGTGGGCGCCGCGCTGCACCACGCGCGCGCACCGACGCGGGCCGATTCCGCAACGTCGCGGTGGCGGGGCTGGTGATCGGCCTGCTCGGCGGCATCGTCGGCCTGATCCTGGGGGCCCTGCGCATGCCGGCGCTGCTGCGCTGGTTCCCGGAGGTCCCCAAGCAGCTCGTCGGCACGAACCTCGCGGTCGGGGTGCTGGTCGGCGCGGCCGGCGCACTGGCCCACGTGCCGACAGCCTTCGACATGACGACGTTCCTGGTCGGCTCCGCAGCGTCGATCCCGGGCGCGCTGCTGGGCGCGCGACTGACCGGGCGACTCCCCGACCGGCACCTCGTGCGCGGCATCGGGATCGCGCTGGTCATCGGCGGCGTGGCGACGCTGGTGCGCATCCTGCTCTAGGATGCCGTGGTGGATTACGTGATGGTGAAGTCGACGGCGCAGCTCGCCGAAGTGTGCGAGGAAGCCCGGGCGACCGGTCGCCTCGGTCTGGACACCGAGTTCCTGTGGGAGCGCACCTACGCCCCGCAGATCTGCCTCGCGCAGCTCAACGTCGCCGAGAAGGTCTACATCGCCGATCCGCTCGAGGGGATCGAGCTGGATCCGATCGCCGCGCTGCTCTCGGACCCGGACGTCCAGGTCGTGATGCACGCGCCGCACGCCGACCTCGTCGCGCTCTCGCTGCGCCACGGCGCCGAGCCGATCAACACCTTCGACACGCAGCTCGCTGCGGGATTCACCGGGCTGAGCGCGGGGCTCGCGTACGAGAAGCTCGTGCACGAGGTGACCAAGCGCAAGGTGCAGCCGAGCGAGTCCTTCACCGACTGGAGCCGACGGCCCATGACGGAGAAGCAGCTGCGCTACGCCGGCGAGGACGTCGAGCACCTGTTCGCCGTCGCCGACCGCATCACCGAGCAGCTGCGCGAGCGCGGTCGCGAGGAGTGGGCGACCGAGGAGCTGAGCCGACGGTTCGACGGCGTCTCGCGCTTCGTGACGCAACCGGAAGAAGCCTGGCGCCGTGTCGGTCGACGCGGCAAGCTCGGCCCGGCCGACCTCGCCGTGCTGCGCGAGGTCGCCGCATGGCGTGAGCGGCTCGCACGATCACGCGACCTGCCCGTGGGCTGGGTAGCGAAGGATCCGACGCTGATCGAGATCGCGCGGCGCAAGCCGAAGTCGCAGCAGGAGCTGACCCGCGTACGCGGCGTCGATGGCTCGATGCGCGGACGCGACCTGACCGACCTGCTCGAGGTGATCGAGGTCGGCCGCAACGCCGAGCCGATCATCGAGGAAGGCCCGCCGGCCATCCGCGGCGTGCGCAAGCGCACGGCGATCGCCAAGGGCCTCGCCGCCGCGCTGCTGCGCGCGCGCTGCGAAGCAGAGGAGATCGCCTCCGAGCTGGTGGGCACGTCGAGCGACGTCGAGGACCTCATCACGTGGGTGGCCGCCGGGCGACCCGACAGCAACAAGACGCCGTTCCTGCTGCTCGGTTGGCGCGAGCCGTTCGGGCTCGACCTGGTCGACCTCGTCGAGGGCCGGATCCAGCTGCAGCTCGTGGATGACGACCCCTACCTGGTCATCCACCCCACCTGATCGTCACTCGAAGGTGATCGGACCGCTCGAGGGCGGCTGCGGTGGTGCAGGCGGGCCGAGGTTCGGCACGCCGAGGTAGGACGACGAGAGCGCCTTTCGGCGACGCTTCTTCGCGCGACCACGCGTGATCGCCAGCGCGATGACGAGCGCGATGGCAAGGCCGAAGCCGAGCGCGATCGTTCCGAGCACGCGGCCGAGTGCGTCGAGCAGGTCGAGCGAGCCGATCCCCATCGTGTCGGGCACGTCGGTCGTCTCCTCGGGCAGGACGGTGATCGCGTAGGTGCCGTCGCTCGGTGCCTCGAAGCCCGCCACGCGGATCGCGCTGTGGGCGCCGTCGGAGAAGGTCTGGCTGCCGGATTCGAGCGTCGGCGTGACGCTGCTGCCGTTCGGCCCTTCGATCTCGATGGCCAGCGCCGGGCGCGTGAGCGAATCGGTCGAGCGGCCGTCGTTCCAGATCGCGTAGAGGTCGCGCGCATCGCCGCGGCGCAGCTCGATCTCGTAGGCCGACCCGAGGTCGAAGCGCTCGTACGAATCGGCGATCCGACCCGCCTCCTCGAAGCCCTGGCGAATTCCCAGGATGAGCCCGCCGAACGCCAGCACGGCGCACAGCAGGTACCACCATGCGGAGGGGCGGATGCGGTCGTCGGAGGAGGAAATGGCGCTCATGTCGAAACGGTGCCCGCTGTCGTGGATCCCGACGCAGCTCGCGGACCGCGCCGCGCGTGTTGAGTCCCGGCTAAACTAGGAAGACGGACCGGAGGAGCCTCGTGCGCGACCACGCCCATACACCTGCCATCGAGGACTACGTCAAGGCGATCTGGCTCATCGACGAGCGGGGCGAAGCGACGACCGGCAATGCGATCGCGACGCAGCTCGGCATCAGCCAGGCCTCGGTCAGCGCGATGATCCGCAAGCTCGACGAGCTCGGCCTCGTCTCCCACGAGGCGTACCGCCCCGTGCAGCTGACCGACCGCGGTCGGCTCGTGGCGCTCGAGGTCGTGCGCCACCACCGCCTGCTCGAGCTGTTCCTGTCCGAGACGCTCGGCATGTCGTGGGACCGCATCCACGCCGAGGCCGAGGTGCTCGAGCACCACATCAGCGAGGAGCTCGAGGACCTGATCGCCGCCAAGCTCGGCCACCCCGAGTTCGATCCGCACGGCCACCCGATCCCCAAGCGCGACGGCAGCGTGCCGGTACTGACCGTGTCGCCCGTGGCGTCGCTGCCGATCGGCGCGCAGGGAACGCTGCGCCAGGTGCGCGACGAGACCTCGGCCGTGCTGCGCTTCCTCGAGGATCGTGGCGTCGTCGTCGGCGCGCGGATAACTGTCGTCGACCAGTCAGTGCATGCCGGAACCACGACGCTGCAGGTCGGGGATGCGCCCGAGCAGGTGACGATCGGCACGGAGCTGGCGCGCCACATCGACATGGAGCTCGACGACTGACACGGCGCCTGCGCCGAAGCTGTCAGTCACGCACGAGCACGCCTGCGCGGTAGCGCTCGTACGCTGGTGCGTGGAGCGGCACGACCAGCACATCTCCAAGGAGCGACTCGCCGAGCAGCGCTTCCAGCTGCGTGGCGAACTGCTCGACCAGGACATCGTGGCCGGGCGCGACGACGGCGGTCAGCGTCATGCGCCAGAGGTCGTCTCCGGCCTGGACCATCGCGCGCGTGCTCGGTGGGCGGACCCACAGCGAGTCAGGCGCGGCGCCGATGCTCGCGCAGGCAGCCTCGATGACCTCACCGACCTGCGCACCGCGCGCGAGCAGCTCGAGCCGGAACTCGCGCTGGCCGTAGGACCAGCGCGTGAAGTTGATGAGCGACCCGTTGGTGACCATGACGCGATCGTCGGCCAGCGTGCGGAGCGTCGTGGTGCGCAGCGAGAACTCCTCGACGACGCCGGTCACGTCGGTGGGGTGCACGGTGATGAGGTCGCCGACGGCGAAGTGGCCCTCGAACAGCAAGAGTGCACCCGCGACCACGTCGGCGAGCAGGCGCTGGAAGCCGAAGCCGACGAGCACGACGAGCAGGGACGCGCCGAAGATCGCGCTGGCCGTGCCAGGCGCGAGAATGGCGAGGATGACGACGAGCGCCGCGCCGTAGACGGCGTAGCGCAGCACCGACTCGAGCAGCGTGACGAGCGTCTTCTGGCGCTTGATGCGCGCGAGGTCCGCCACGCCGTGGTCGGCGGCGATCGTGTCGATGCGGCGGCCGTAGGTGCGGCGCAGGATCCGCGCGAGGATGCGGCGCGTGGCAACGGCCGCGCCCAGCACCAGGACGATCAGGATGACCGCGGTCAGCCAGGCCGGGGCGGCATCGAGGTCGTGCCAGAGCTCGCGAACCTGCTCCATCGCGCCGTCAGTCGGCGGCGGCCGCGCCCGCGAGCGGGGTCGGCTGCGGCTCCGAGCGGCGCTCGGGGACCGGGTAGCCGAGGCGATGGCAGAGCGAGCCGCGGTCGGGCTCGCTCAGCGCGTCCCAGTACCCGGTGACGTACGCAAGGCGTAGCAGCCAGCCGAGGAACTCGGTGTCGACGTCGTCGCCACGCTCGAAGAGCATGGCCCACACGTCGGTCAGCCGCATGTCGACCTCGAGGCCAATGCGGTCGAGGGCTTCCGTGTCGATGGCAAGGGCGCGCTCGGTCATTGGAGAGATGGTAGGAGCCCCATCGGACGAAGACTCGCCCGACTCCGCCCCCGCTCGCGCAGTGTCAATTCACTACCTGCGCAGACCCACGCAATCGTGTCAATTCCGAGTCGAGGGACCCTCGACGTCATCCTCAGACTCAGGGTGCGCTACCGCGCGCTACTCGACGGTCATCGGACCTTCGCCGGCCGGGCCGTCGTTCCACGAGTACTTGTAGGCGGGATCGTCCCACTGCTCGGCGACCGCGGCGTACTTGAGCGGACGGAAGGTGTCGACCATCACGGCCGCCTCGTCGGTCCAGTGCATGCCGATCGTCTTCTCGTCGAGACCCGGCTGCGGGCCGTGCGGCAGGCCGGACGGGTGCAGCGTGATGCTCGACAGGTCGATGCCCTTGCGGCTCGCGAAGTTGCCGTTGAAGTAGTACAGCATCTCCTCCGAGTCGAGGTTCGAGTGGTGGTACGGCACCACGATCGCGTCCTTGTCCCAGTCAAGCATGCGCGGCATGAACGAGCAGATGACGAAGCGCGGACCACGGAAGGTCAGGTGCGCCGGCGGCGGCTGGTGCAGGCGCCCGGCCTTGGGCTCGAAGTCCCAGATGTTGAAGGCGAAGGGGTAGTTGTAGCCGTCCCAGCCGACCACGTCGAAGGGATGGTGGTCGAGCTCGTAGACCTGGAAGCCGTTGTTGACGCGCAGGTGCAGCTCGAAGGCGCCGCTCTCGTCGCCGTGGTAGTCGAGCTCGGTCGGACGACGCAGGTCGCGGTGGTAGTACGGCGCATGCTCGAGCAGCTGGCCCCACTGGTTGCGGTAATCCTTCGGGATCGAGAAGTGCCCGGGCGTCTCGAGCACGAGGTGGCGCTGCGGCTCGGAACTCGGGGTCATCTCGAACTGGTAGATCGTGCCGCGCGGGATGACCAGGTAGTCGCCGGGGCCGTAGGGAATGCTGCCGAACATCGTGCGCAGCGTGCCTTCGCCCTCGTGGATGAAGACGATCTCGTCGCCCATGCCGTTGCGGTAGAAGAACTCCTGCTGGGAGTCGGGCCGCACGTACCACATGGTGATGTCGTTGTTGAACATGAACGGCTGGCGCCCGCGCACGGGATCGCCGCCCACGGGGAAGTCTGCGAAGCGCAGGTGGCGGTGCGCCCACTCGTTCGGGACCCACTCCTGGATCGGGCGCGGCTCGAACGGACGTGCGTGCGAGATGCGCGCGGGCGAGCGGCGGTGGTAGAGGATCGACTCGGGACCGTCGAAGCCCTCGAGGCCGAAGACCTCCTCGACGTAGAGCTTGCCGTCGGGCGCGCGGAACTGGGTGTGCCGCTTGCGCGGGACCTCGCCCATGACGTGGTACATCGGCATCGCTGCGAACCTCCGGTCGGTATCCGTCGCGATACTAGCCGGTTGCAGCTACTTTCGCCGGCTGCCGCGGCGAGCGGCCCCGGCTGCCAGTCGAGCACGGCCGGCGGCCTCGCCCCGGTCGAGCAGGCGCGCGGCCCACGCGACCTCACCGGCCAGCAGGAAGCCGCCAGCCAGCGCGAGCGGGATGAAGCCGGGACCCGGCAACCAGCCGACGAGCAGCGCGAGCAGGAGCAGCAGCGTTCCCGCGAAGATGCGGAACGGGCGCGTCCAGCGGCGCACCTGCCCGGCCTGGCGCCGCGCCTCGCGCAGCTCGTAGCGACCCATGAAGCGAGGAGCCATCGTCGGACCCAGGTTGATCGAGGGGCACGTCACGCCGAGGCGACCGCATGCTCACGCTCCCGCACGGCGGCCTCGACGGCTTCCAGGTCACCCGCGCGCAGCGTGCTGCCCTCGATGTCGACGTTCGGCACGATCCGGTCGAGCCAGCGCGGCATCCACCATGCGCGGGATCCGAGCAGCGACATGACCGCCGGCACGATCGTCATCCGCACGACGAATGCGTCGATCAGAATGCCAAAGGCGAGGGCGAAGCCCATCGACTTGATGATCTGGTCGTCCTCGAGGATGAAGCCCGAGAACACCGCGACCATGATCAGCCCCGCCGCCGTGACCACGCGCGCACCGTGGCGGAAGCCCTCGACGACCGACTCCTCCGCGTCGAGGCCGTGCTGGTGCTCCTCGCGCATGCGCGAGACGAGGAACATCTCGTAGTCCATCGCCAGGCCGAACAGGATGCCGACGACGAGCACCGGCAGCATGCTGATGATCGGCCCGGCCTGCGCCACTCCGAACAGGCTCGCGAGGTGGCCCTGCTGGAAGACGAACACGACGGCGCCGAAGGTAGCGGCGATCGTCAGGAGGAAACCCGCGATCGCCTTGATCGGCACGAGCACCGAGCGGAACGCGATCAGGAGCAGGAGCATCGCCAGCACCACGATCAGCGCCAGGTAGGGGATCATCGCCGACCCCATCTTCTCGGAGACGTCGAGGTTGAGTGCGGTCTGCCCCGTGACTGACACGTCGTCAGCGGAGCTTGCGCGGATCTCACGCACGAGCTCGCGCGTCCCCTCGGTCGCAGGACCGCTGGTGGGGATCACCCTGACGATCGCGGTGTCTCCGGCCTCATTGATGACGGGCTCGGCGACGTTCGCGACGTCATCGAGCGCGCGCAGGTCGGTGGCGACGTCAGCGGCACGCGACGTGACATCGCCACGCGCACCGGCATCGACGACGACCATCAGTGGGCCACTGAAGCCCGGGCCGAAGCCGTCCTTGACCTGCTCGTAGGCACGCCTGCTGGTCTGCTCCGTCGACGCGGAGCTGTCATCGGGCAGGGCCAGCTGCAGGTCCAGCGCGGGGAGGGCGACGACGGTGATGAGCGCGAGGCCGGCGACGACTGCCGCGATGCGGCGCCGCAGCACGAACTTGACCCAGCGCGCGCCCATCGTCGGGCGCACGGCGCGTGGGCCCGTCTCGAAGTTCTTGCCGGTGCGCAGGCGCTGTCCGGCGAAGGACATGAGCGCAGGCAGCAGGGTGATCGCCACGAGCACCGCGACGGCGACGGTGGCGGCAGCGGCGACGCCCATCGCGCTCATGAACGGGATGCCGACGACCGTCAGTGCAGCGAGGGCGATGATCACGGTCAGGCCCGCGAACACGACCGCGCTGCCGGCCGTGCCGACGGCGCGACCGATCGACTCCTCCACGTCGAGACCCGACAACAGCTGCGAGCGGTGCCGCGACAGCACGAAGAGCGCGTAATCGATGCCGACGGCGAGCCCGAGCATGAGCGCCAGTCCGTTGACGCTGCTCGACAGGTCGAGGAAGGCACTGGCGATCGTGATGCCGACGAGGCCGATGGCGACGCCGATCACCGCGGTCAGCAGCGGCAGGCCCGCGGAGAGCAGGGAGCCGAAGGTGATGGCGAGCACGAGCGCTGCGACGGCGAAGCCGACCACCTCGCCGATCCCGCCCGCCTCGGTGACGGGGGCCACTGCGTCGCCGCCGAACTCGACCACGACGCCGTCACCGGCCACGGCTGCCGCTGCATCCGCGACCTCCGCGCGATCCTCCGGCGTCAGCGTGTCGCGGTCGACGTCCCACTGCACCTGGGCGAGTGCGACGCGCCCATCCTCCGACACCGACCGGGTCGCGAACGGGTTGGACGCACTGATGACGTGCGGCGCCTCGGCGATGGCTGCGATCGCAGCCTCGATCTCCACGCGCCTCGTCGTGATCTCCTCGCCATCCGCGGCCGCGAACACGATGCGCCCGGCCGCGCCCTCGGCGCCCGGCATGCGGTCGGCGAGCAGGTCGATCGCCTCCTGCGACTCGGTGCCGGGGATCGAGAACGATTCGCTGGAGCTGGGGTTGACCAACGCGGCCGTGGAGCCGAGCGCGACGAGTACGGCCAGCCAGGCGGCGACGACCCAGGCGCGATGGCGGGCCGAGAATCGTCCGAGCCGGTAGAGCGCTGATGCCATGTGAAGGAACTCCTGGTCGGTGGCGTCGTGGTTCGACGCGAAGCCCACACAGTGCCAGATCGTTGCAGAGCATGCAACTTTGCAGTGAATGTATTTCGAGTACACTGGGGGCATGGACGCCACGATCGGACTTCGCGAGCGCAAGAAGCTGCAGACGCGGCACGCCATCGAGGCGGCTGCGCTCCGCCTGTTCGCCGAGCGCGGCTTCGCGAACGTGACGATGTCGGAGATCGCCCAGGCCGCCGACGTATCGCTGCGAACGGTCGCGGTGCACTATCCGACCAAGCAGGACCTCGTCCTCGCGCATCACGAGCGCAACTTCGCGCAGCTGATGGACGGCGTCGAACAGCGCGCCGAGGGAGTCTCGGCGCTCGATGCCATGCAGGCGTGGGTCGAAGGATTGATCGCGACCGAGCCGTGCGGCCGGGAGGATCACGAGGAGCTGCAGCTGCAGCGACTCTGTGGTCAGGTGATCCAGGCCGATCCGGAGTTGCTGGCACGCTCACGCGGCGTCGCGGCGCGCGTGCAGCCCATGCTCGTGCGCGGCATCGCGCGCGACCTCGGCGTCGATGAGCACCACCTCACGCCACTCATCGCCGCTGCTGCGGCGACCGGCATCTTCACGATGCTGGCGGAGCTCGGGACGGAGGCCGACACGTCGCACGACGCCGCTGCCGCGATGGTCGTCATCGACCAGGTCTTCACCTACCTGCGCGCCGGACTCGCCACGCTGCCGACGGACTAGGCGAAACGTCGCGCCTAGGCGATCGTCGCGCGCAGCACGCCGAGGCGCTCGACGCGCAGCTCGACGGTGTCGCCGGGCTCGAGCCACGGACGATCGGCATGCTCGAGCAGGCAGCCCGTACCGACGGTGCCCGAGCCGAGATAGTCATTCACCTGCAGCTCCACGTCCGCGCTCGCGACCTCGACCAGCTGGGCCAGGTCGAAGTGGATGTCGCGCAGGTTGCCACCGCCGACGCGCTCGCCGTTGACGAGCAGGTCCATCGCCAGGTCCCAGCGACCACGCCCGACGCGCACGTCCTCGAGCTCGCTGAGCGGGACGAGCACCGGACCGAGCGACTGGGCGAAGTCCTTCGCCTTGGCCGGGCCGAGGCCGATCGCCATCTCGCGACGCTGCACGTCGCGCGCCGACCAGTCACCGTAGATCGTGAGTCCGGCGATGTGCGACTCGGCGTCGTCGGCGGAGATGTCCCGTCCGGCCGTGCCGATCACGAGCGCGACCTCCAGCTCGACGTCGAGCATCTTCGTGGAGGCGGGGCGCTCGATCGTGGCCCCATCGCCGTGGATGACGCTCGGCCCGGCATTGGTGAAGTAGAAGGCGGCACCCTCGTACCACTCGGGCGGGACCTCGGCGCCGCGCCGCGCCCGCGCGTTGCGCACGTGCTCCTCGAAGGCCATGAAGTCGCGGATGCTGGTGGGCTGCGGGAGCGCTGCGTCGGTCATGCCTCCGAGGCTACCAATTCCGCCGCATCGTTCCGTCCGCGTACGTTGCGGGGGTCGTGGGTACGGTCGGGATGATGAGGCGACGACGACGACGACGACGACTGACGTGGACGGGTGATGCGCTGCCCTTGGTGGGCAACACAGCCGCGGTCCGGCGGCGCCATGCGGTGCACTACCTGCTGTTCGCGCGGCCTGTGGTCATCCTCCTCGGCGGTCTCGTCACCGCCACGGAGCTCGTGGTCACCCCGGAGGATGTCACCCCCACGAACCTGTGGACGCTTGGAACGGCTGTCCTGGTGGTCGGGGCAACGGCGCTCGCCGCGCGCTTCGTCGATCCGGCTCGCGTCGCACCCTGGGCGGTCGCGGTCGACACGCTCTTCCTGTGTGCCACGGTGGTCGTGGCGGAGATGCCGGGGGAATCGGCCGGCTTCCTCGTCTGGCCGGTGATCGGTCTCGCCTACTTCTCGACTCCACGGAGCGCCCTCCTGCTCGCCTGTGTGCTGGGCGTCGTGATGGTCGGGCTCTCGCAGGTGCTCGAGAACTGGCAGGACCCGCGGCTCATCCCGACCAGCGCCTTCATGATCGTCACGTGCGGCGCGCTCATCGCGTTCGTCGCGCAGCAGGGGCGGCGGGTCGAGTGGGCGCTCGCGGACAACCTCTCGCGTGATCGCCGGGCGCTCGTGCTGTCACGGCGGATCCGCCTGTCGGATGACCCGCACTCGGCGATCAACGAGATCTCCCGCGAGATCGGGACCGAGACCGGCGCGTGCGCCGCCATCACGCTCCTCTTCGACCACGATGAGGACTACGTCTCCGATCTCGCGGTCTGGCGCAGCGATGGGCGACCGGGAGCCGCGTCGATCGACGTTCGCACGTTCGATCCGACGCTTCGCTACCTGCTCGCGGCAGGGCACGGCGCGTGCCTGACCCGGCGAGGGTTGGTGGTGCTCGACAGCGAGCTGCAGCTGCTGCCATCCCCCGCGGACATCCGCTCCATCGCCGCACCGCTCGAGCGGCTGCTGGAGCGCACCGGCGACCAGTCGATCCTGATCGTTCCGCTGACGATGGGCGGCCGCAGCGTCGGTGGCATCGTGCTGACCGGCGTCGAGACCAACGACTGGATGCGCGACACCGTTCCCCTGCTGGAGTCGCTCGGCCCCCAGATCGCGGCGGGGCTCGCGCAGGTGATCCTCCTCCGTGACCAGCGCGATGCGCTCGTGGCGCTGCGCCGGGTCGACGCGATGCGCGACAGGCTCATCGCGAGCGTCTCCCATGAGCTGCGCACGCCACTGACCTCGACGCTCGGCTTCATCGAGACGCTGCTGCGCGACGACCTCGAGCTGTCCGAACGCACGCGCATGGAGATGATGGAGCACGCGCGCGATGGTGGTCGGCGGCTGCTCGCGCTCGTCGAGGACCTGCTGGCACTCGGTTCGACGCGCCCGGAATCGCTCGACCTCGCGACGGAGCCACTCAGCGTGAGCGAGCTCGTCGCGATCGCCGCGCGCGACGTATCGCCGCCTGCCGACCGCACGCTGCGGATCGACCTCGAGTACGATGCCCGCGTGATCGTCGACCGCAACCGGATGCTGCAGGTGCTGGTCAACCTCACGACCAACGCGCTCCATCACGGCACCGGTGACATCGAGGTGCGGTGCTGGCTCGACGAGAAGTGCGCCGTGGTCGACGTGCTGGACGACGGGGACGGGGTCGCGCCTGAGCACGTCAATGAGCTCTTCCTGCCGTTCGCCCGCTTCAGTCAGCGCACCGATTCCACCGGCCTCGGCCTGGCGATCTGTCGAGCGATCGTCGAAGCGCACGGCGGGACGATCGACTACGGACGCACCAAGGAGGGG
Organism: Thermoleophilia bacterium; assembly: GCA_025964435.1. Classification (GTDB taxonomy): domain Bacteria; phylum Actinomycetota; class Thermoleophilia; order Gaiellales; family SKUG01; genus JAGQUL01. The sequence goes on from JAOPYV010000145.1 coordinate 26,280, forward strand.
CGCACGCGCTTCCGCCTGCGGATGCCGGCGATCGCGGCCGACGCGGTGATCGAGGTCTCAGGGCCACAGCTCCGCTAGTCGCGACCCAGGCGGACCGAGCAGAGCAGGCGCAGGAAGCTGCGGACGCGGCCGGTCAGCGCCTCGATCGGGGTTCGCTCCGGTGCAGGCTTGCCGACATCGGGGTCGGGATCCGCGGCGAGCAGCTGGTCGGCGTCGTAGGTCGAGCACGTCGAGCCGTGCCACCCATCACCGACTCGCTGGAGCATGAGGCCGACGCGGGCGCCGCGACTGAGGTTCAGCCCGCAATTCCCGCCGATGTCCGCGCTCGGTGTGACGAGCTCGAGCAACGGTCCACGGATCGGTCCGCGAACGACGCGCTCGAGGCGGAGCGTGGTGGTCTCATCGCCATCGAGCGAGGACCCCTTCGAACGCTCCACGACCGTACCGACGACCGCCGCCTCCGCGTTCGGCAGGTCGCGCGCGACGTCCGGCATGACGCACGAGCATGCCTGCGCGCTGGCGGGAAGCTGCAGCGCAACGACGATCACGGCCAGCGCGATGCCGGAGATGACGAGGAATCGATCCATGCCACTCCGACGCGCGAGGGCGTTCAACGGTTCCCTAGAGATTGCCGCGCAGCGCCTGCTCGGCCTCGATCGCCTCGAACAGCGCCTTGAAGTTGCCGTCGCCGAAGCCCTTGGCACCCTTGCGCTGGATGATCTCGAAGAAGACGGTCGGGCGGTCCTGCACGTTACCGGTGAAGATCTGCAGGAGGTAGCCCTCCTCGTCCTTGTCCACGAGGATGCCGAGGCGCTGGAGGTCTTCCCAGTTCTCGTCGATCGGTCCGATGCGCTTGACCGCATCCTCGTAGTACGTGCCGGGTCGGCCGAGGAACGGGACGCCACGGTCGCGCAGCGCCTGCACGGTGCCGATGATGTCGTCGGTCTCGAGGGCGATGTGCTGCACGCCCGGGCCACCGTAGTAGTCGAGGTACTCCTCGATCTGGCTCTTGCGCGCGGCCTCGGCGGGCTCGTTGATCGGGAACTTCACCTTGCCGTCGCCGGAGCTGACGACCTTCGACATGAGCGCCGAGTACTCGGTGTTGATGTCCTCGTCGGTGAACTGGTTGAGCTCGGTGAAGCCCATCACGTCGCCGTAGAACTTGACCCAGGGGTTCATGTCCGCGGTGTTGCCGACGCAGTGGTCGACGTCGCGCAGGCCAACGCCCGCGAAGTCGGTGTCGGCCGGCAGCTCGAGCGGGCGGTAGCCCGGCAGGAAGGCGCCGGCGTAGTTGCCGCGCTCGACGAGCGAGTGGATCGTGTCGCCGTAGGTGCGGATCGCGGCGATCGTGACCGAACCGTGCTCGTCGCTCAGGACCTCGGGCTCGCGGTAGCCGACGGCGCCCTTCTCGATCGCGTGGGCGTAGGCCGCGCGAGCGTCCGGCACGAGGATGGCGAGGTCGCGCACGCCGTCGCCGTGCGTGGCGATGTGCGTGCCGATCTCATGGCCGGGCTGGAGCGGGCTCGTCAGCACGAGGCGGATGTTGCCCTGCTGCAGCACGTGCGACGCACGATCGCGCAGGCCGGTCTCGAGGCCGGCGTAGGCGACGGGCACGAAGCCGTACGCGTGCTGGTAGAAGAAGGCCGCCTGCTTGGCGTTCGACACCCACATCTCGATGTGGTGGGTGCCTTCGACGGGAAACGGATCGTTCGCGACGTCGCTCATGCGGTGCCTCCTGGGGAAACTGATGGGTCGCTCCCCAATCTATCGCGACTCGAACGATCGCGGCGTCAGCGCGCGCCGCGGTTCGGCGTTGCGACGTGGTTTGTTGCGCGATCTGCACCTCTCCTGCACCCTGTGCACATCTTGTGGATCCTGTGCTCGTCGCCTGGATCCCGCGCTCCTCGCCTGGATCCCGCGCTCGACATGTGGACGGTGGCCCGCGGCCCGGGGTGATGATGGGCCGTACGCGACGACATGTTGTCGCTGGCCACCCATCATCCGCGACCTGGCCGATGATGGGTCGTTGGGGACCACATATGGTCCCTGAGCACCCATCATCCGCGACCTGGCCGATTCGGCGCGATGGACGGCAGCGTGTCGGCGCTCCGGCCCCCGGGTAGGTCTGGGCAATGTCCACGCCCCGCAATGCCGCCGGTTCAAGCCGCGACGCCGGTTCACGCCATGCCGCCGGATCGGAGCACGCGCGCGGCTCCCGCGATGACGCCGGTTCGGTCCACGTGCGTGGTGCGCGCGTGCACAACCTGCGCAGCGTCGACGCCGACATCCCGCGCGATGCGCTCGTCGCCTTCACCGGCGTCTCGGGGTCGGGCAAGTCGTCGCTCGCGTTCGGCACGATCTACGCCGAGGCGCAGCGCCGCTACTTCGAGTCGGTCGCGCCGTACGCACGGCGCCTGCTGCAGCAGGTCGGTGCGCCGAAGGTCGATTCGATCGATGGGCTGCCGCCGGCCGTGGCGCTCCAGCAGCGTGGTGGCACGCCGAGCGCCCGCTCCACCGTCGGCACCGTGACGACGCTCTCCAACCTGCTGCGCATGCTCTACTCGCGCGCCGGCGACTATCCACCCGGCATGGCGCGGCTCGACTCCGACGCCTTCTCGCCGAACACCGCCGACGGCGCGTGCCCGCGCTGCCACGGCACGGGTCGCGAGCACTCGGTCACCGAGCAGTCGCTCGTCCACGACCCGACGCTCACGATCGCCGAGCGCGCAGTCTCGGCCTGGCCCGGCGCGTGGCAGTTCAAGAACCAGCGCGACATCCTCACCATCCTCGGCCACGACGTCGAGGTTCCGTGGCAGCAGCTGCCGCAGGAGACGCGCGACTGGATCCTCTTCACCGAGGAGGAGCCCGTCGTCACCGTGCACCCGCAGCGCACTGCGGGACAGTCGCACCGCCCATACCAGGGTAAGTTCATGAGCGCCGAGCGCTACATCCGCAAGGCGCTGACGATGTCGCAGAGCGCGGCGCAGCGACGCCGCGCGCTCCAGTTCGTCGAGACCGTGCCCTGCCCGGACTGTCACGGCACGCGGCTTCGCCCCGAGGCGCTGCATGTCACCTTCACCGGGCGTACGATCGCCGAGTTCGGCGCACTCACGCTGCGCGAGCAGGCCGCCGTGCTGGTGTCGCTGGAGCAGCCGTCGGAGGTTGCGGAGCTGATCGCCGCCGACCTGCTGCGCCGGATCGAGGCCCTCGTCGACCTCGGCCTCGGCTACCTGAGCACCGACCGCACGACGCCGACGCTCTCGGCGGGCGAGCTGCAGCGCCTGCGGCTGGCAACCCAGCTGCGCTCCGGCCTGTTCGGCGTCGTCTACGTGCTGGACGAGCCTTCGGCAGGCCTGCACCCCGCCGACTCGGAGCCGCTGCTCGACGTGCTGCGCCAGCTGCGCGACGCGGGCAACACCGTCTTCGTCGTCGAGCACGACATGGACCTCGTGCGCGCGGCTGACTGGATCGTCGACGTCGGTCCCCACGCGGGCGAGCACGGCGGCGAGGTGCTCTATGGCGGGCCGGTCGAGGGCCTGCGGAACGTCGAGCGCTCGGCGACGCGGCGCTTCCTGTTCCCCAAGGAACTCTCCCCGGGCAATAGGGACGCTTCCCGCAGCCTGCGCGAGCCGAGCGGCTGGATCGAGCTCGCCGATGTCAGTCGCCACAACCTGCACGATGTCACCGCCGCCTTCCCGCTCGGCACCTTCACTGCCGTGACCGGCGTCTCCGGCTCGGGCAAGTCGACGCTGGTCGGCCAGGTGCTCGCCGATGTCGCGGCGCGCCAGCTCGGTGTCAGCTCGACGACGCCGGTCGAGGAGGACGACGAGGGCGAGGAACACGCACCGGTCGAGGATGCCGCAGCGGGCGTCACGGCGACCGGCGTCGATGCGATCGACCGGCTCGTGCGCGTCGACCAGCGACCGATCGGCCGCACGCCGCGCTCCAACCTCGCGACGTACACCGGGCTCTTCGATTCAGTGCGGAAGGCGTTCGCCGCGACGGACGGCGCCCGCGAGCGCGGCTACGGCGTCGGGCGCTTCTCCTTCAACGTCACCGAGGGGCGCTGCGCGACCTGCCAGGGCGAGGGCTTCGTCGCGATCGAGCTGCTCTTCATCCCCGGCAGCTACGCGCCCTGCCCGACATGTCACGGCGCGCGCTACGACGCCGCGACGCTCGACGTGCGCTGGAACGGGCTCACCATCGCCGACGTGCTGGGCCTGACCGTCGACGATGCGCTCGTGGCGCTCGCGGAGATCGCACCTGCCGCACGCAGCCTGCGCACGCTGCAGGAGGTCGGGCTCGGCTACCTGCGGCTCGGCCAGCCGGCGACGGAGCTCTCCGGCGGCGAGGCGCAGCGCATCAAGCTCGCCTCCGAGCTGCAGCGCGCCCGGCGCGGCCACACGCTCTACCTGCTCGACGAGCCGACCTCCGGCCTGCACCCCGCGGACGTCGAGCTGCTCATGGGCCAGCTGCACCGGCTCGTCGACGCCGGCAACACGGTCGTCGTCGTCGAGCACGACATGGACGTCGTCGCGGGCGCGGACTGGGTGATCGACCTGGGCCCGGGCGGCGGCGACGGTGGTGGGCGGATCGTTGCGACCGGCACTCCGCCCGAGGTGGCCGCGAGCGATGCCAGCCGCACGGCGCCGTACCTGACGGCGCGGCTGTAGCCAAAATACTCAGCGGTGTGTTGGAGCTAAACAGATATGCCGTGGTGCAACGCGTCTGTGCGCGACAGGCTTACCCGATGGAGCACCGCGACCAGATGATCCTTCGCCGCATCGGCAAGAACCTCAAGCTCGGGCGCGTGGAGCGCGAGCTGACGCAGGAAGCCGTCGCACGCAAGGCGGGGATGTACACCACGCAGGTCGCTCGCATGGAGCGCGGCGAGACGGACACCGGCATCACCAAGTACCTGAAGGTCGCGTGGGAGATCGGGATGCCGCCGGGCGAGCTCTTCCACAACCTCGAGGACCGCATGCCCTGACACGGGCTTGGCACGAAGTCGTGACGAAGCGCGCGCCTCGTGTCACACCTCCCCCGGGATGCTGTCGCCATGGCACGCACTCCCGGCAGCTCGAATGACCCAGGCGACGCCGAGCGCCTGCTGCTCGCGATGGCTGACCACCTCCACGAGCACTGCGAATGTGGTGGCGCGCCGCCACGCTGTCCGGCGTGCGACCTGCGCGGCCAGCTGCGCGGCATCCGCGAAGCGCTGCTTGCCTGGCGCGCCGAGGGGCGGCGGCTGGCGGCGCGACGCGACGAGGCGATCGCCAACGGCGTCGAACACGTGCTGCGCGACGGTGACACGTGTCAGGAGTGTGCGGCGCTCGCTGCGCTGGCGCGTGCGGTTGGGAGCGGCGGCAGCAGCGGAGGGGGTGACTACTCGGTGCCGACGAGCTCGTCGTAGGTCGGACGACGCAGGTCGAAGCGATCGCGCGTCGTCGCGTAGGTCGAGCCGCCCATGCGCGCGACGGCGTCGAGCAGGCCCGGATCGACGCGATCCTTCTCGTTCCAGAGCCGCTCGGCGACGTGGAAGGCGAGCACCTCGCCGACCACCATCCGGCCGTTGCCGACCTCGACGATCTGCACGACGCGACACTCGAGCGCGACAGGGGCCTCGACCACCCGCGGCGGCGCGACGAAGCGTGACGCGTCCGGGGTCACCCCGGCGAGCTCGAACTCGGAGACATCCGGCGGCGCGGCGGCCGACGACACGTTCATGTGGTCGATCAGCGTGTGGTCGACGAGGTTGACGACGAACTCGCCGGTGGCGCGCACGTTGCGCAGCGTGTCCTTGTCACCGATCGAGGTGAAGGAGACCATCGGCGGCGCCGACGCCGCGACGGTGAAGTAGGAGTGCGGCGCGAGGTTGGTCGTCCCGTCAGCCGTCAGCGACGAGACCCACGCGATCGGTCGCGGCACGACGAGCGAGTTGAGCAGGAAGTAGAGGGACTTCGTGTCGTGGTCCTGCGGCAGCAGGGTGCGTACGGGCTCGCGGGCGTCATCCATGCACGGATGATACTTCCGCAGGCTCTTCCTGCAGCACCGCGATCAAGGCGTCGACGACTGCCGGGTCGAAGTGCACGCCGCTCAGCTCGCGCAGGCGGGCCATCGCACGCTCGGCGGTCATCGCCGACTGGTAGCTGCGCGAGCTGGTCATCGCGTCGAATGCATCGCACGCGAAGACGATGCGACTCTCGATCGGGATCGCCTCACCGGCGAGGTTGTCGGGGTAGCCGGAGCCGTCCCAGTGCTCGTGCGAGTGCCGCACGATCTGCGCAACCTTCTTGAGGAAGCCGACGCCCTGGATGATCTGCTCGCCGATCACCGTGTGCTGGCGGATGACGTCCCACTCCGCCTCGGTCAGGTCATCGGTGTTGTGGAGGATGGAGTCCGGCACGGCGATCTTGCCGATGTCATGGAAGACCGCGCCGTACTCGATGTCCTGCAGCTGCTGGCCCTCGATGCCGAGTCGCTTCGCGACGGCCACGACGCGCTCGGCGACGCGATCGCCGTGCTCCTCCGTGTCGAAGTCCCGGTAGCGCAATGCGCTGACGAGGGCGGTGATCGTCTCCTTGTAGGCGGCGGCAAGCTCGATCGCGAGCTGCTCCGCCTCCTCACGACGGCGGCGCTCCTCGCGCGCCAGGCGCACGACGGAAGCGAACAGCTCGTCGAGGGCGGCCGGGTCGACGAAGTAATCGCGGGTCGATGCGCCGACGACGATCTCGGCGAGCTTGCGCGGATCGGATCCCTTGACCGCGTAGCCGATCGCGCCAGCGAGGATCATCCGTGTCACCGTGTCGGAATCGACGGTGCCGGTCAGCGCGACGATCCGGATCTCCGGATGCAGGTCGAGGATGCGCTCGGTCGCGGCGCAGCCGTCCAGACGCGGCATGTTCACGTCCATGATCACGACGTCGGGCGTGAGGATCTGTGCGAGCCGCACGGCCTCGGCTCCGTCGTAGGCACGGGCGACGACCTCGATGCGCGAGTCCTGGGCGAGGCTCTCGGCGACGACCTCGCGCATGTCGCGATCGTCGTCGACGATGAGGACCCGTATCGGGCCTTCGTCGGCTGGCTGGTTGTCGGTGTGCTCGGGCACGCCGGGAGTGTTCCCTCCTGCGCCGGTCGAAAACGGCCTCTTCCCAGAACCGGGGATCTGTCGTACGTTGAATGGGCAATGTACGCCAACGCCCCCCACGCGTCGGTCACGCCCCCCGTGACGACCACAGCCCACCAGGCCCTCCAGGGCCAGGTCCCGCATGGCCAGCAGCCAGGCGTGCCGTCCGCCCTCCCCGGCGGACACTACGGTGCTCCCACCCAGATTCCCGCGGCAGCTCCGCTCGCAGCTACCGGACCGCAGCGCTCCATCGGCGCCGCCTACGTCACCGGCGCCTACCAGGCGAGCGGCGACCCCGCGATCGACCGCATGCTCCGGCTCGAGGCCGCCTGCAAGCGCTTCGGCTCGCCGATCTGACCACAGGGCTTTTTGCAGTTCTTCCGGTTTGATGGGGCTGCCGACGGGGCATGATTCTTCGTGGAAGCGACTACCCGTCAGTTGAACCGGGCAGGAAAGCTGGAATGGCACACGACGACGACGTCATACCGTCACGCACCGAGCACGATGAGCTGCGCTCGATCGCGACGCGCATCCGTACCGATGCGTGGGAGCTGTCCGAGCGATGGAGCGTCGTCGCCGCCGAGAGCGCACCGGCGTCCGCGCCCCGCGCCGGCGAGCAGCTGACGCGCTTCGGTGAGATCCCCTCCTTCCTCGCAGCGCTGGCGCACCACCTCGACCGTATCGCCGACGAGGATCCGACGCTGCGCCCGATCGACGCGCCGAACGGCCTCAGCCTCGCCGCTGCCGCTGGCGACGAGGGCCTGCGCGCCGCCGCGATCGAGCACGCCCGTGCCCGCGCCAACGCCGGCTACGACCAGCGCGACATGCTCGCCGAGTTCGTCGCCCTGCGCCGCGTGCTGTGGGAGCACTTCGCCGATGCCGGCGCCGCGGAGCGCCCGACCTTCGAGGGCGAGCGCGTCGTCAACCTGCTGCTCGACTCGGTCATCGTCGAGGCGGCCGACCAGTTCTTCGCCGAGCTGACCGACGCGCTCGTGCGGCGCGCCGAACGCGACGCGCTGACCGACCTGTACAACCGCCAGGCGTTCCACGACAAGCTCGGCCGCGAGCTGGCGCGTGCGCGCCGCTTCGGTCGCGAGCTCACCGTCGTGACGATCGACCTCGATGCCTTCAAGCAGGTCAACGACACGCTCGGTCACCTCGCCGGCGACGCGGTGCTCAAGCGCCTCGCCACGCTGCTGACCACCCATACCCGTGAGCACGACATCGTCGGCCGGCTCGGTGGCGACGAGTTCGCCGTGGCGCTGGTCGAGGCGGGCATGTCGACGGCGAAGGACCTGATCCGACGCCTGCGCATCCACCTCGTCCCGGCGCGCCGCCAGTTCGGATTGCCCCGCGAGTTCGGCATCTCCTTCGGCGCCGCCTGCTACCCCAACGACGGCGACACCGTCGAGAAGCTGCTCTTCCACGCCGACGGCGGGCTCTACAAGCACAAGGGCAAGGGTGGCGGCGAGCGCATGGAGGAGGTCGGGCACGCGCCGCATCTTGGCGCCGTGCGCGTGCTGGTGGCCGACGATGACGCGAGCCTGCGCATGCTCTGTCGTGCAGCGCTCGAGGCCGAAGGCTTCGAGGTCGTGGAGGCCGCACATGGCGACGCTGCCGTCGACGAGGCGCTCGCGCGCACGCCCGACGTGCTGCTGCTCGACCTGGGCATGCCGCACAAGGATGGCTGGCAGGTGCTCGAGGAGCTCGGCGCCAACCCGCGGACCCAGGGCCTGCCCGTCGTGATGATGACCGGCAGCGCGAGCCAGGAGAACCTCGATCGCGCCGACCGGGCCGGCGTGCTGGACTTCATCAGCAAGCCGTTCAATCCGGTCGACCTCGTCGCCACCGTCAACCACGTGCTCGAGCTCACCGAGTTCGAGGTGGTGTCAGGCAACGTCTAGTAGCAGCGAGCTGCGTGTCAGGCGTTGAAGGCGGCGAGGATCTTGGCTGCCTCGGCCTCGTGCTCGGCGTAGCGGTCGGGGAAGGCGCTGACCTGCACCTTCTGTGACATGTCACCCATCGAGATGTTCGG
>JAOPYV010000146.1 GCA_025964435.1 Thermoleophilia bacterium
GCACGTGAGGAACCTGAAGACCCAATATGCGCCTTCATGTTCCTCACGTGCCGCGCCCACCCCGTGCCGCGCCCACCCCGTGCCGCGCGCACACGCGCGTCTCTGGCGGCACGTGTCGCACATGAGCATCCAATAGGAGACATGAGGTGCGACACGTCGGGGCTGGGCGGGGGTCGGCGCCCAGGCGTCCCGCTCTGGGGCAGCCCGCGCCCAGGCGTCCCGCTCTGGGGAGTCCCGAGTGCTGGCGCCGCGGGGGTGTTGGGAGGGGCAGGCCGCGCGACAGGTCGAACGTACGTTCGCACATCCTTGCCAGCGCCGCTAGGATTCATCCATGGCTGACGAGATCGTGATTCGAGGCGCGCGCGAACACAACCTGAAGGACGTGTCGCTCACGCTGCCTCGCAACAAGCTGGTGTGCATCACGGGTCTCTCGGGCTCCGGGAAGTCGAGCCTTGCGTTCGACACGATCTACGCGGAGGGACAGCGCCGCTACGTCGAGTCGCTGTCGGCCTATGCGCGCCAGTTCCTGGGGCAGATGGAGAAGCCCGACGTCGACACGATCGAAGGCCTGTCGCCGGCGATCTCGATCGACCAGAAGACCACGAGCAAGAACCCGCGCTCGACCGTCGGCACCGTCACCGAGGTCTACGACTACCTGCGACTGCTGTACGCCCGCGTCGGTCACCCGCACTGCCCGACCTGTGGCGAGGAGATCGGCGCGCAGTCGATCGAGCAGATCCTCGATGCGATCGAGCTGTACGAAGACGGCACCCGTGTGCTCGTACTCGCGCCGCTCGTGCGCATGCGCAAGGGCGAGTTCTCCAAGCTGTTCGACGAGGTGCGCCGCGACGGCTTCTCACGCGTGCGGGTCAACGGCGAGGTGCGCAGCCTCGACGAGGACGAGATCACGCTCGACAAGAAGTTCAAGCACGACATCGACGTCGTCGTCGACCGTGTCTCGATCAAGCAGGGCGTGCGACGCCGGCTCGCCGACTCCGTCGAGACCGCGCTGCGGCTCGCCGACGGCCAGGTCGTCATCGCGACGGTCCCGCGCGAGGGGGAAGCTGAGTCGAAGGAGGAGATGTTCTCCGAGCGCTTCGCCTGCCCGAAGGGCCACGGCTCGATCCCCGAGCTCGAGCCGCGCATCTTCTCCTTCAACAACCCGCACGGCGCGTGTGCGCACTGCACCGGGCTCGGCTACACGCGTGAGGTCGACCCGACCCTGATCGTCGCCGACGAGAACATCTCGATCAACGATGGCGCGCTCGCGCCCGGCACGGTCAGCGGTGGCTACTACCAGAACCTGATCCAGGCGGTCTGCGAGCACTGGGACATCGATACCGCGGCGCCCTTCAAGCAGCTCGAGGGCTGGCAGCAGGACATGTTCCTGTGGGGCACGCCCGAGGGTGAGCGCGTGCCGATGACCTATCGCAGCAAGCGCGGTCGCACGCGGACCTACCGGATGAAGTTCGAGGGTTTCGTCAACCACTTCGCGCGGCGCTACGCCGACACCGAGAGCGAGATGGTGCGCGACGGCATCGAGCGCTTCATGGTCGACACCGCGTGTGATGCCTGCGAGGGCAAGCGACTGCGCCCCGAATCGCTCGCCGTCACCATCGGCACGACCAACATCGCGACCGTCTCGTCCTTCGACGTGGCGACCGCCGTCGCCTGGCTCGAGGACCTCGAGCTGAGTGACACCGAGATGATGATCGCGCGCCGCATCGTGCGCGAGATCAAGGACCGCCTGCAGTTCCTCGAGGACGTCGGCGTCGGCTACCTCGGGCTCGACCGCGCGGCCCGTACGCTCTCCGGCGGCGAGGCCCAGCGCATCCGGCTCGCGACGCAGATCGGCTCGAGCCTGGTCGGCGTGCTCTACATCCTCGACGAGCCATCGATCGGCCTGCACCAGCGCGACAACGCGAAGCTGCTGGGAACGCTGACGAAGCTCCGCGACCTCGGCAACACGGTCCTCGTCGTCGAGCATGACGAGGAGACGATGCGCGAGGCCGACTACCTCGTCGACATCGGCCCCGGCGCGGGCGAGCACGGCGGCCAGGTCGTCGCACACGGCACCGCCAAGCAGGTCGAGCGCAACCCGAAGTCCATCACCGGCCAGTTCCTGAGTGGCAAGCGCAAGATCGAGCGGCCCGAGCGCAACGACGAGGATCGTGGCTGGATGACGGTTCGCGGCGCCACGGCGAACAACCTGCAGGGCATCGACGTGTCGATCCCGGTCGGTCGATTCACGTGTGTGACCGGCGTCTCCGGCAGCGGCAAGTCGACGCTCGTCAACGAGATCATCTTCAAGGCGATGGCGACGAAGCTCAACCGTGCGCGGATGCGCCCGGGTCCGCACAAGTCGATCGACGGGCTCGACAACTTCGACAAGGTGATCGAGGTCAACCAGGGCCCGATCGGGCGCACGCCGCGCTCGAACCCGGCGTCCTACACGGGCCTGTTCGACCACATCCGCACCCTCTACGCCAAGGTGCCCGAAGCACGCATGCGCGGCTACAAGGCGGGGCGCTTCTCCTTCAACGTGAAGGGTGGCCGCTGCGAGACGTGCAAGGGCGACGGCACGATCAAGATCGAGATGCACTTCCTGCCCGACGTCTACGTGCCGTGCGAGGTCTGCGACGGCAAGCGCTACAACTCCGAGACGCTCGAGGTGCGCTACAACGGCAAGTCGATCGCCGACGTGCTGCAGATGAGCATCGAGGAGGCGAACGACTTCTTCGCGAAGATCCCGACGCTCAAGCGCCGCCTCCAGACGCTCAACGACGTCGGCCTCGGCTATGTCCGGCTCGGCCAGCCGGCGACGACGCTCTCCGGCGGCGAGGCGCAGCGCGTGAAGCTGGCCACCGAGCTGGCGAAGGTGCAGACGGGTCGCACGCTCTACATCCTCGACGAGCCGACCACGGGTCTGCACTTCGCCGACATCGAGAAGCTGCTCGAGGTCGTCGTCGGGCTGCGCGACAAGGGCAATACCGTGCTCGTGATCGAACACAACCTCGACGTCATCAAGTGCGCCGACTACATCGTCGACATGGGCCCCGAGGGGGGGCGTGGCGGCGGCGAGGTCCTCGCGGTCGGCACGCCGGAGCAGGTCGCCGCGATCAAGGCATCGCACACGGGCCGCTACCTCGCCAACATGGTCACGCCCGACCCGAAGGGCGCGAAGACCGTCGTCATCGCCCAGGGCAAGGCGCGCAAGAAGGCGGCGCCAAGGAAAACGGCCGCCGCTGCTGCCGGATGAATCGGGAGCAACGACGGCCGTCATTGGGGCGGACGCGAGCGTCCTGTCAGGAAAGCGCGTCGGCAACCTCGTTGACCGTTCCACCCGCGGCGTCGCCGAGGGCAATGATGGTCAAGAGGACTGCCAAGGTAATCACCGCCAGAACCATGGCGTACTCCGCCATGGTCTGACCTCGTTCCCCGTCTCGCGGCGCCGCAGCCGATGATGTGACGCGGTGCATGATTCCGACTCCTGGATTATGGATGGATGTCGGGAGACGTTCGCCCCCCAGCATCTCCTTCGACACCATCTCGGGAGCGAACCTTGCGACTGTCAGGGGGATGTCAGGGCGCCGTGAGGAGTCGTGAATCGACCAGCTCGACGTCGCCCACGTGTGCGCGGACGACGAGCAGGACGGGGCGATCGAACACGTCGATCGGCTGGAAGGAATCAGGGTCGACGGTGCTCACGTCATCGACGTCGAGCGCAGCGCCCGCATCGGCGAGGTGCGCCTCGGCCCGGGCGCGAAGCCGGAACAGCGAGCGCTCGCCGGCTGCCACCGAGTCGACGACGGCATCGAGCGCCCGCGGCACGGCGGCTGCCGCCGCACGACGCGCAGGGGAGAGGGTGCGCGTGGCCGAGCCGACCGGCAGGCCGTCTGGATCACGCGGTGTCGGGACGACGCGAACCTCGACATCGAGCAGGAGGTCACGCGCGACGTCGCGGAGCAGCCGGGCGTGGTCGTAGTGGTCCTCGCCGGCGTAGACGACGTCCGGGCGAATGATGCCGAGCTGCTGCGCGGCTGCGGTGGCGAGGCCGGTCAGCTCGGGCTGGCCGCGCGGCGTGACCTGGATGCGCGCACCCTGGACGAGCGGGCCGGGCATCGGGCGCCAGAGCAGGTGGGCGCCGCCATCGCGTGCGACCTGCTCGTCGGATGATTCGTGGAAGGCGGGCGTGCTGTCGGGGCGCACGATCGTGCAGATCACGAGGTCGCACTGCGCGTGGGCGGTCTTGAAGAGCGACGTGTGCCCCTCATGCAGTTCGCCGCGCGTGGGCACGAGCCCGACACGATCGCCGCGACCGTGGGCGACGGCGACCTGGTGGCGGACTTCCTCGGCGGTGACGATGACCCGCATCTACTGCTCCTCGTGGGGCGGCGTGGTGATGGCGGCCTCGATCGACCGGAGCGTGTCCATGTCGATGCGGCCGCCGAGGAAGGCCGTATGCGCTGCGGAGCCGATGCTCGCGGTGAAGAGGTCGGCATGGTGCGGCGCGACGTTGTGCAGCACGCGATCCAGCTCGGCGATCGTGTTGGCATCGCCACGGATGACCGGGCCGGCGAGCGCGGCCGTGCCGCCATCGCGTGCGACGCGCTCGACGGCGCTGGCGGCAAGACGGGCGTAGGCATTGCGCGCCATCGCCTCGTGGATGTCGGCGCCGTCGACCGCGATTCCGATCGCCGTGCTGAGCGCGGCGACGACGGTCGTCGACGCGAGCTGGCAGGCCGCCGCGTGGATCGGCCACGCCGAATCGGCGAGGTCGAAGGGGACGAGGCCCACCGCATGTGCGAGCGCATGGGCGAAGGTCGTGGTCGCGTCGTCGCTGGCGCCGATCGCCGCACCTGCACCGGCGAGCAGGGCAGGGTTCGCGCTGTGGTCGGCGACGCTCGCCACGGGATGCAGGACGCAGGTGGCGTGGCCAGCGGCGGCGAGCGGCTCGAGCGCGGCCAGGCCGCCACGGGCGCTGGTGGAGACGTAGCGCACGCGCAGCGGGGATGCATCGGCGCGGCGCGTCGCCAGCTGCGTGACGACATCGGCGAGCGCGTCGTCGGCCACGCAGATGAGCACGCAGTCGACCTGCTCGGTGACGAGCGTCACGTCGTCGTAGGCGGGCACCCCGAGCACGTGCGTGGCGCGGTCGCGGCCGTCCGCCCCGCGGCTGCTGACGTGCTCGACGTCGAAACCGGCGTCCTGGAGTGCTCGCCCCAGCACGAGGCCCAATCGGCCAGCGCCGACCACTCCGAAGCGCAGGGGGCCCAATTCGAGATCCGTCACCCCTCGAACACTAGTCCTCGCGTGCGACGCACCCCGTCCAACGGTAGGATCACCACATGCCCGCCCCCGTTCGTGCCGGTGACCTGACCTCGGTCGCCCAGGTCGAAGACCATGCCAGCGTCTGCCGCCTGTGTCGCCTCTGTCGAGAGCGCACCATGGTCGTGACCGGCTCCGGTCCCGTCGATGCCGACGTGCTCGTCGTCGCCGAGGCTCCGGGCTACCACGATGACCGCGAGGGCCGCCTGCTCGAGGCCGCGCCCGGTGAGCTGTTCGCCGAGGTGCTCGAGCTCGCCGGCATCACGCGCGAGGACATCTTCCTCACCAGCGTCGTCAAGTGTCGCCCGCCGACCGGTCGCGCCCCCTTCCCGGACGAGGTCGAAGCCTGCGAAGGCTGGCTCTTCCGGGAGATCGCCCTGGTGCAGCCACGCGTGGTGGTGACGCTCGGATCCCTCGCCCTGCGGCTGGTCACCGGTCGTCAGGAGAGCATCGCCGAGGTGCACGGCGAGCTGCAGCACGTCGCCGTCCAGGATCGCGACATCGTGGTCTGGCCGCTCTACCACCCCGGCGCCGCACTGCATGTGGACCGGCTCGCAGATGCCCTGCGCGTGGATGCACGCGCGCTCGGTCTGCTCCTGGCCGGGGCACGCTCCGAACGGTCCACGCGCGAGCGCGCGCGCGAGGCCCGGACGCCTACCGTGCCCGCAGCCGAGCTCCCGACGCCCGCCGCCATGCCGGCGCCAGCGCCGTCGACGGGCGCCACGCCGCACGCATCTGACGAGCCCCAGCTGAGCTTCGACGTCGAATGATCATGCTCGCCCTGGCAGACCTCACGATGACGGAGCGCCTCGCGCGCGCCCTCGCGCCGCTGCTGCAGCAGCAGGACGTGCTCGAGCTGGTCGGGGAGATCGGCGCGGGCAAGACCACCTTCACGGCGGCGCTCGCCCGCGCGCTCGGTGCGACCGAGCCCGTGCGTAGCCCGACCTACACCGTCGCCCACGCCTACGGGCTGGCCGATGGCACGACGCTCGCCCACCTCGACTGCTACCGCACCCGCGGCACGCTCGATGAAGCGGCGTGGGGCGACGTCGAGCCGTACTTCGACTCCGGCATTGCCGTCGTGGAGTGGCCCGAGCCGGTCCGAGCGTGGCTGACAGGCCGTCGAACGTGGCAGCTCGAGCTGCGCGCGGTCTCGGAATCAGCCCGAATCGCGCGTCTCCAGGCCCCCGATCCCGCATCGGCACGTGCTTTCCTGCGCTCCTGGCGCTCCAGCTCCCTAACCTAGGTAGTTCTTCCTAGTACGGAATCCCCGTTTCGGCTGACGATGGTCGAGCCGACGAGTCCGCCGAACCTGGCTCGTGGTGCTTTGGGGGAGACAGCCATGACGAGCATCAATTCGAACTCCGTGATTCCACTTGGCCAGCCGGGCGTTGCGCCCGCGCCGACCGGGATCGCACCGCACGAGGCCGCCGACGCGGTCACCGGTGGCGGTGGCGTGGAGGAGACCGGTGGCGGCACCGGCGCGTACTTCGATGCCGACGCCGACTACTACTCGACCCCTGACTACCGAACCGTTCCCGACCGCTCCGCAGCAGCCACCACGAACGGTGGCGGCGCGACGACCGTGGCGCCGACCCTTGCCGACTTCGAAGCGCTCGGTATCTTCACGGAGGCGGACCTCGCCAAGATCAGCGCGGCGAACCTCTCACCGAGCCAGCTCACCGAGCTGTTCGCCTCGGCCTCCGGCACCCCGGCGCCCACGGCCGCGGCCACGCCCGCAGCACGCACCGCTGCAACCACCGGCCCGACCGTCGAGGACTTCGCCAAGCTCGGCGTGTTCAGCGAGGCCGACCTCGCCCAGATCAGTGCAGCCAAGCTCGCGCCGAGCGCAGCCATCGCCCTCTACGAGCAGACGGTCGCGCACTTCCAGTCACCCGCAGGCCAGGCCGAGCTCCAGGCTCGGGCCAAGGCGATCGATCCGGTCGCCGGCGGCGGCCCGGTCGGAGCTCCCGGCGAAGGTGTCGCTGCCCCGGCATCCACCGACGTCGCCAACCAGCCGGTGACCGAGCTCGCGCAGCTGACCACGCTGACGCCCGCGGAGCAGGGCAACTTCCTGGCTGCCCTGCAGGTCGCCAACCAGCAGCTCGCCACCCCGGAGGTGCGCGAGGCGGTCAAGACCGAGCTCGCGGCAGCCGGCATGCCGACGGCGGAAGCCGACATCGACGCCGCCATCCAGCAGATCGCGATGAGCTACGAGACGCCCGCCGGTGCCCGCGAGCTGATGGATCGCGCCACCGCCGAGGGTTGGTTCGATCCCGCCGCCGCGCCCGGCTGGAACAACGAGTGGCGCGTCAAGTTCGAGCAGCTGGCCGACGCACAGGGCATGCACCCGGGCACGGGCGAGGCACTGGCACAGATCGTCAAGTCCTACGGCGCCAGCGAGGAGGAGCTCACCGCACTCCACGCCTTCTACAGCTCCAGCGAGGGCAAGGCACAGCTCAAGGAGGAGCTCGGCGCGATCGAGTCCGGCGTCCGCACGGGTGACACGATGAAGACGGCGCTGACCGGTGGCATCGCGGTGCTGTCAGTCGGCTCGCTGCTCGTGGCGATGCGCGCCCGCAACGGCATGGTCGTGAAGGGCCTGCAGTCGATGGCTGCCAACGGCACGACGACCCAGGTCAAGACGGCGATGACGATGCTCGACCAGCTGGGCACGAAGACGGCGAAGTCGGCGCTGGCTGACATCAGCAAGATGAACCCGGCGATCAAGGCAGCCACCTCGGTGGACGACATCGCGAAGGCTCGCACCGCGTCCTTCCAGTACCTCAAGTCCTGGGAGCACGGCAACATCATCAAGCGGTGGGTGATCAAGCCGTCGCAGATGGTCGCCGCGCCGCAGGCGATCACCGCGGGCAACGTTGCCAAGCGCGCCGGTGGGGCGATGCTCGGCCAGTTCCAGAACTCGACCGACGACCTGCTCAAGGGAGCAGCCAAGGCCGGCTCCGGTGCCGCAGTCACGGGCGGCGGCGCAACCGCCGTCAAGGCTGGCGGCGGCATGCTCAAGGGCATGGCCCCGAAGATCGGTGGCGGCCTCTTCGCAGCTGCCTTCGCCGCGTGGCAGATCCACGACATCGTCAAGATGAGCGAGGCCGAGGGTGGCTACGGCAAGGAGAGCCAGAAGATGACCGGCTCGGCCGTGGGCGGCACCATCGGTGGTGCCGTCGGCTTCGCGCTCGGCTCCGTGCTGCCGGGTGTCGGCAACATCGCGCTCAGCGCGGCGATGGCCACGGCTGGTGCCGATGTCGGCGAGACCGTGGTCGGCACCGTCCAGGACGCGGTCGACGGCAAGGGCTGGACGCGCAACACCTCCAAGCTGGCCGGTGGCGCAGTCGGCGGTGCACTCGCCGGTGCGGCGGTCGGCGCGCTCGCGGGCAGCGTGGTCCCCGTCGTGGGCACCGTGATCGGGGCCGCCGTCGGCGGCGTGATCGGCTGGTTCGCCGGAAGTGCGGTGGGTGGCGCGATCCACGATGCGAACGCGGGCGTGGACAACCTCTCGAAGGAGAAGTCCGCGCCGGCCGGTGGCAGCGAGGCCAAGTACTAGCATGACCGCGATCACGAACATGCCAGTGGGGGCGAGCTCCGGGCTTCCACCCGGGGTCGGAGCACCACACGAATCCGCCAGCTCCACGCCCGAGCTGCAGACCACCGGCGCCAGCGCGCCGACCACGTGGGATGCATCGCGCGAGCAGGAGATCCTGGGAGGCCGCGACACGTACACGCCCATTCCCGCGCCAGTCACGACGCCGGTGGCAGCGACCCCGACCGCGTCGGCCTCGCCGCTCACTCCCGAGGAGCAGGCACACTTCCCTGCGGCGATCGCGTGGATCCAGCAGGAGCTCGAGGCACCGGAGGTGCGCGAGGCCGTCCGTGCCCAGCTGGCCGCCGCCGGTCGACCGTCCGACGCAGCCGCGGTGGACGTGGAGGTCCAGCAGTTCCTCGGCAACTTCGCGACCGACGAGGGGCAGCGCGCGCTCATGGATCGCGCACGTGACGAGGGCTGGTTCGTCGCGACGACCCCGGCCGCCAACCCCGCGTGGAACGACGTGTGGGACGAGAAGTTCACGCGCCTGCTGCGCAGCCACAACGTGCTGGATGCCACCGTCGAGTCCTACCGCACGTACATCAGCGGCCTCGGGCTCGATGCCGCTGGCCTGCAGCAGGTGTACGACACGTACTCATCCGACATCGGTCGCGCCGAGCTTCAGGAGTTCGACGAGATCGATCGCGGCACCGAGCGTGCGGCGCTGCTCACCGGCGCTGGCGTCACCGCCGTGACCGGCGGTGCAGTCGCGGTCTCGCTCGGCCTCTCGCGGAGCCTGATCGCCAAGGGCATGCTGGAGATGGCACGCACGGGCACGGCGCTGCAGGCCGGTCAGGCGATCAACGTGCTGTCGAGCATGAACTCGGGCGCCGCCAAGGCGGCTTTGGCGACGATCCAGGCCGAGCTGCCCAACGCGGCCCAGCTGGCGAAGGGTGCCGGCTCGCTGGCAACCTCCGGCGAGGCGGCCTCGAAGTTCATGACGAGCTGGAAGGGTGGCGGCTGGCTCGCCCAGAAGGTCGGCGCCGCTGGCGTCTCGGCGCTGGCGCCTGCCGCTCCGGTCACGGTCGGCAACGTGCTCAAGGCAGCCATCGGCATGCCGGTCGGCGGCGCGGCAGCAGCCACGGGCAAGGGCTTCCTCGGATTCCTCGGCAAGTGGGGCGGGCCGATCGCGATGGCCGGCATCGCGCTCATGAACGTCGTCGACATCAAGCAGACGATGGATGCCGAGGGCGGCTTCGGCACTGAATCCCAGAAGAAGACGGGTGCGGCTGCGGGCAGCATGGCCGGCATGTCAGCCGGCTTCCTGATCGGCTCCTTCGTGCCGGGCGTCGGCAACGTCGCCGGCGCGATCATCGGGGCGGGCCTGGGCGCGGTCGGCGGCGACGCGGGCGAGACGATCACCGCGGTCGTCCAGGACGTCAAGGCCGACAAGGGCTGGACGCGCAACGCGTCCAAGCTCACCGGTGCGCTGTCGGGGGCAGCGGCGGGAGCCGCGATCGGTGCGGGCATCGGCGTCTGGTTCGCCGGCGCAGGCGCGGCGGCGGGTGCGCTCATCGGCGGCATCATCGGTGGCGCGATCGGCTGGTTCGGTGGTGGGGCGGCGGGTGTCGCGGTGCACGATGCCGTCAATGGTGCAACAGCCGCGCAGCCGGATCCGCCGAGCGGCGGTTCTGCAGCGAGCTACTAGGCACACTCCCGTAGAATGTCTTCATGCCACTGCTCTGCATCGATACGTCGACGAGTCTCGTCGTCGCGGCCCTCGTCGACGCCTCCGGCGCCGTGACGGGCTCCACGAGCAGCGGGCGCGCGCAGGCGCTGCTCGAGCTGGTCGATGAGCTGCTCGATGCCGCTGGGCGCCCCGAGCTGACTGCGCTTGGGGTCGGCGTCGGACCAGGTGGCTTCACCGGGGTTCGCATCGGCGTCACCACCGCGCGCGGCATCGCCGAGGCGCTGGACATCCCGCTGCACGCGATCAACTCGCTGCAGGCGATCGCCGCCGACGTCGCCACGGAGCATCCGGACGAGGTCGTCTGGGGCGCGATCGACGCGCGACGCGGCGAGTACTTCGTCCAGCCATTCCGCGCAGGAGCTGATGGAATCGTCGTGGCGCTCGGGCCGGCCCGCGCCATTGCCGTCGCGGACCTGGATGACCTGAGTGGCATCGTCGTCGCCACCGATGGCATGGACCCACGCGCCCTCGCGCGCACGGCGCTCGCCGTCGTCGCTGCTGCCGAGGACGGCGCAGGGGATCCGCTGCACGTCGTGCCCGACTACGTGCGCGCACCCGATGCCGAGCCAGCACGGCTGCAGCTGCGGATCGATCCGCTCGTGCTCGACGACCTTGACGCGCTGATGCGCCTGGAGGAGCGCTGCTTCCCCGCTCCCTGGAGCCGCGGCATGTACGAGGAGGAGCTCGTGCGTCCGGCGAACAACGCCGTGCACCTCGCAGCACGCGACGACGCCGTGGGCGGGCGACTGCTCGGCGCCGGCCTGGCGAGCCGGATCGGCGACAGCTGGCACATCATGAACATCCTCGTCGACCCCTCGGCCCAGCGCCGCGGGATCGGCGCGCGCCTGCTCGAGCAGCTGATCGAGTGCTCGAGCCAGCTGGGTGGGGGCGACGGCTGGACGCTCGAGGTGCGCCCCAGCAACACGGCTGCCATCGCCCTGTACGAGGCGCACGGATTCCTCACCGCCGGGATGCGCCCGGGCTACTACGCCGAGACCGGGGAAGATGCCTTCGTGATGTGGCGCTCCGCCGACAATCCCGTGGTGCCGGCATGAGCGATCGCCTCGTGCTCGCCATCGAGAGCTCCTGCGATGAGACCGCCGCTGCGGTCGTGCGCGGGCGCAGCGTGCTCAGCGACGTGATCGCCTCCCAGGCGGAGCTGCACGACCGCTTCGGGGGCGTCGTGCCGGAGATCGCCTCACGCCGCCACCTGGAGCTGCTGGACGTCGTGGTCCGCCAGGCGCTGGACGACGCCGGCGTGGGCGGCCTGCGCGACCTCGACGCGATCGCCGTGACGCAGGGTCCCGGCCTCGTCGGTGCGCTGCTCGTCGGCGTTGCGGGCGCCAAGGCGCGGGCCTGGGCTACCGGCCTGCCGTTGATCGCCGTCGACCACCTGTTCGGGCACGTGGCGAGTGCGATGCTCGCGCCGGACGTCGAGCTGGAGCCGCCCTACCTGTGCCTGTTGGCAAGTGGTGGGCACACGATGCTGCTGGATGTCGATGAACGGATGCGCATCACGCTGCTGGGATCCACCCGCGACGATGCCGCCGGCGAGGCATTCGACAAGGGTGCGCGCCTGCTCGGGCTGCCGATGCCCGGTGGGCCGGAGCTGGCGGCCTTGGCCACCGGTGGCACCCCCGGCGCCGTCACCTTCACGCCCGCCATGATCCACCACGACACGCTCGACACCTCCTTCTCCGGCATCAAGACGGCACTCGCTGTCGCGCTGCGCGAGCGCGGACGCCGCAAGGCAGGGGCCGAGCCGAGCGACGCCGACCTGGCCGCCGCATTCGAGACGGCGATCGTCGCGACGCTGGCCGGCGCCGTTCGCAAGCTCGTCGCCCAGCGTGGCGCCGGCTCGGGACACCCGCAGGCGCGCGAGACGCTGGCCTTGGTCGGCGGCGTGGCAGCCAACGCGAAGCTTCGCGCGGCGGTGGAAGCAACCTGTCGGGAATCCGGCATGCGCTCTGTCGCGACACCCCTGCGCTGGTGCGGCGACAACGCGGCTATGATCGGTGTTGCATCAGCTTGGTATCCCGACCGAACTGGGTCGATTGCCCGCTCGCTCGACGCGTATGCGACAAGTCCCCTCTTCAGGGACCGTGAACTGGTGCCGAACTGACCGATGATGAGCCCTCGGCTCCCATACTCCCGCACGACCGCCCCGCAGGCACGCACACGAGTGCGTGGTCGAGGCGTGCGCCTGGCGACGGCGGCATGCGTCGCCAGCATCGCCCTGGCGACCGCTGCGACACCGCTCGTCCAGGCCGCCGGCTCCACCAAGGAGCGCGAGGCGAGCCGCAGCTGGAACACCTTCTTCGCCGAGCAGCGACCGGTCGCGGTCGCGAATCCTCGGCATGTCGTCGTGACCTTCGCCGACCCGAGCCTCGGGGAGTGGGAGGCCGCCGGTGTCGAGCGGCTCACCCCGGCGCAGCGATCCGCATGGCTCAAGCGGGCAGTCGTGCTCCAGCAGAAGCGCATCGACGCCTTGGCGAGCGCCGGCGTGCAGTTCCAGATCGAACACCGCTACGTCCGTGTCGTGAACGGCGTCTCGATCATCGTGCACGGCGACGGCGCGCAGCTGCTGCGCAGCGTCGCCGGCGTGGCCAGCGTCGCCCCGGTGCGAACCGTGTGGCCGACCGCGCTCGGCGCGAGCGCCGAGCAGGCAGCCGATGCTGCTGCAGCCACGACCGCTGCCGCATCGCCCCTGGCAGCCGGCGGCATCACCGTCGGCGTGCTCGACACGGGAATCCTTGCAACACACCCGGCAGTGGCCGGGCATGTCACGGCTGGCTTCGATGCCACGCTCGCCGACGGTGCCAAGCACGATGCGCCGATCCTCGGCGAGGAGCACGGAACGGCCGTCGCTGGCACCGTGCTGCGCGCAGCTGGTGCAGACGCGAAGGTCCAGGTCGTCCCGGTGCGCGTGCTCGCCTCGCGCCCGTCACGTGATGGCGTCGAATCGGTACTCGGCGACAGCGACGATGTCCTCGCCGGCCTCGAGCACGTGGTGGATCCGAACGGCGACGGCGACACCGCCGATGCGCTCGACGTCGCGCTCATCGCGTCGACCACGCCGTACGCCGGCTTCACGGATTCCGCCGAGGAGCGCGCCGTGCGCGCGGCCTCGGCACTCGGCACGGTCGTCGTGGCTGCGGCCGGCAACGATGGCGCCAGCGGCGATTCGGTCGGCACGGTCGGTACCTTCGCTGCCGCGCGCGAGGCGCTTGCGGTCGGCGCGGTCGACCTGCGCGGAACGGCCTCCGCTGCCGACCTGCACGTCCGCGGTGGTGGCATCGACGAGACGATCGACGGAGCCCCGCTCCTGACTGCTGCATCGACGAAGCTGCCGAGTGGCGAGCTGCGTGTCGTCGCGATCGAGGGCGCGGGCGCCGAAGTCGTCGACTACCTCGACGCAGAGCTCCGAAGTCGCGTCGTCGGCTCCGTCGTCGTGCTCGCAGCGCGAGATGGCGTCACCGTCGGCGAGCAGGTCCGCGCGGCTGCAGATGCCGGCGCGATCGCGGTCATCATCGGCGCGCGTGGCGCGAGCGCCGCAGCCGGCACGATCGACGTGCCCGGCGCAGACATTCCCGCCATCGGCGTGACCGCAGCGCAGGCACGCGACCTGGGCGAGGCACTCGACGGCAAGACCAAGGTCTCGATCCAGCTGACCGCGACCACCGAGGCCAACCCCGCGTTCGGTCGCGTCGCCGGCTTCGGCTCCGGTGGACCACGTCTCGACGGCATCGGTCGTCCCGACCTGCTCGGTCCGGGCGTCGGGATGTCGGTCGCCGCGATCGATTCCACGGACGCCGCACGCGTATGGCGCACCGCCAACGGTACGTCGATCGCCGCAGCCTGGGTTGCCGGCGAGGTCGCGTCGCTGCGTGCGACGCACCCCACCTGGGATCCCGCCACGATCCGCGTCGCCGTGCTCGGCACTGCCATTCCGCTCGGCAGCGTCGGCGAGCGCCCGCCGGTCAGCGTGCAGGGTGCCGGCGTCCTCGACGCCGATCGTGCCGCGGCCGTGACGTGGCTGAGCGCTTCCGGCCGCATCGACTTCGGCACCATCGCCCCGGGCTCCGGCGCGCGACGTGCGCTTGCGCTCCAGCAACTGGGCGTCGACCGCGCGGCCGCCACCCCGAAGATCCTGCTCGACGATGGTGGCTCCGGCGCGAAGGTCATCCCGTCGCTCGACGGCGGCGAGCTCACGATCGACATCCCGAAGGGGACCGCTGCTGGCCACGTCGGCGGCTGGCTCGTCCTGCCCGACCACGATATCCGCATCCCGTGGACGGTCACGGTGCGCGACGCCGCGACCTCCGAGGTGCCGATCAGCACCAAGCTCTCGGCCGCGGTGCTCAAGCCCGTCTCCGGTCCCGGTGCCTTCGCCAGCACGCTCGATGTCGGCATCGGCGGCGCATCCACCGGTGGCTCACTTGGGCTCGGCGCGGTCCAGCGCCTCGAGGTCCGGCTCTTCGACGCCTCCGGTAAGGACCACGGTCTCATCGGCGGGCTCGACCAGGCACTGCCCGGCGTCTACAGCTTCGGTCTCACGGGCATCGGCCCGAACGGCAAGCGCCTCGGTGCCGGTACCTGGCAGCTGCGCGTGCGCTACGTGCCCGCGGCCGATCCGGTGGGCGAGTGGCGCGTCGGACCGATCGAATCGATCACCGTCGCACCTGCCGCCAAGTAGCCGCGCTGCCGCGAGTGCGGCTCAGACCGGCAGTGGCCGTCACCCAAATTAGTGGCGCGTGGGGGGACGGCCCTCCCGGAACCGTCCACCCCGCGCAGCCTCCCCCTCGACGAATTTCCTACGAGGTGCGTGTGGCTATCGCTGCAGTGGGCTCCCCAGCCAGCCGCGCGAAGACACCGCCGTAGTCGACGTCGAAATCTGCCAGCACGTCAGCGCCCGCCCCGTCCGCGTCGCG
The DNA here is from genome assembly GCA_025964435.1 of Thermoleophilia bacterium. GTDB lineage: Bacteria > Actinomycetota > Thermoleophilia > Gaiellales > SKUG01 > JAGQUL01. The sequence continues at coordinate 15,551 of JAOPYV010000146.1, forward strand.
AAGCATCGCGAGGAGGATGTGGTCGGTGCCTACGTGCTCGTCGCCCAAGCGCTTCGCCTCGCGGCGAGCTTCTCGGATGACGTGCCATGCTCGTTCAGTCATTTCCATGGTAGTGATGTGATACCCCTTGGAGAAACGACCAAAACATGATGCAGATTCGACGAGCCAGCGATTCCGTCGATACGATGCGATGCATGGGCGCCCGACTCCTCGTATATACCGCGCACGGCTGCTGCCTCTGTGACGAGGCGCGCGCGGAGCTCGATGTCCTGGCTCCCGAGCTCGGCCTCACCGTCGAGTGGATCCACGTCGACGGCATCGCCGAGCTGGAGGCGACCTGGCGCGAGCAGCTCCCCGCCGGCGTGCTCGACGGCCGCAAGGTCTTCAAGTACCGCGTCGACGCCGACCTCCTGCGCCGCCGCGTCGCCGCCAGCGCGCGCAACTGAGACCGACGTGCCGTGCACCGGAGGCCGACGTGCCGTGCACCTGAGACCGCGCGTGCCGTGCACCTGAGACCGCGCGTGCCGTGCCTGTGACGACCGCGCGTGCCTCGGACCTGGCGGCGCGGGACGTGAGGAACATGAGGGTGCATATTGGGTCCTCAGGTTCCTCACGTCCCTCGCGGGGGCCGGGCGGCACCGCGGGACGTGTCGCACCTCATGTCTCGTAGTGCGACCTCATGTGCGACACGTGCCGTGGATCTGGGAATGCGGGTGCCTTGGAGCGAGTCGCGGGTGCGTGGCGCGGCGCGGCGCGGCGCGGAGCGGGGCGGCTCGATCGCCGGATGAAAAAGCGCTCTGAGCAGGGATTTTGGTGCACTTACCTAGGTGTGCGCCTAACGTAGGTAATTCACCTAGTCCGCTGGCGCGGGAGCCATCGTACCTTGATGACAGAGGGAGGCAGCGAGGTGCTTCCCACTCACAGACTTTCGGCTCTACGTCCCGCTCCGTCCCGAGCATCCGCCGCCTGTCTCGTCCATAACCTCGCATTGCAGCTGGATCGTCCCGCCTCTCGTCCCGAGGCCCACGTCCAACCCAGCTGCCCGCGCCACACAAGCAGCGGCCCGCTCCCGTCCCGGAGTGGGCCGCAGCTAATTCCGGGTCGAATGCGGCGCGCGATCCGCCGGCGCGCGGCGAGCGGCGCGCGGCGCGCCTCAGCCGCAGAGGATGATCGTGCCCATGGGCAGCGTGAACATCTGCGTGGGCGAGCGGTCGTCGGGAAGGACGAGCTGCGCCTCGTCGTCGAGCGCGACGCAGATGGTCTCCTGCACGGATGGCGCCGCGGGTGCGGTCGGGGCTGATGGCGATGTCGGCGTGGCTGGGTCGCTCGGGGCGCTCTTCGACGTCTCCGACCCGTCGCTGCCGGGAGCTGCTGCCTCGACCTGGGGGAGGCCCGGCTCCGCCGTGACGGCGTTGGGGCTGGTCGTACCTGATGTGCCCGGCGTGCCCGGGGTGCCCGGGGTGCCCGGCGTGCCTGCGGTGTTCGAATCGCCAGCCGTGCCGGCGTCGCCGGGCTCGCCCGGGGTTCCTGGAGTGCCGGAGGTCGCGGAGTCCGTGCCGGACGTCGCGTCTTCCACACCCTCGCGCTCGCCGGACTCGATCTCAACCTCGAGCTCAGCTTCACTGTCCGAGCTGGACGTCGAATCCTCGGCCTCCGAGCGTGAGCTCGTCGTGGAATCCTGCTCGGCTCCCGGGCGGTTGGTGGGCGCGGCGCCATCGTCGATGACGAAGACGCTCGTGCCCGCCAGCGCGGCGAGCGTGGCGAAGGCAACCGCGGGCACGGCCCAACGGGAGAAGCGTCGCTTGGCGCGGGCGGGGCGGCGCGCCGGCGGCTCGAGCGGCAGCGTCATCACGTCGCCCATCGCCACGTCATCGGTCGACATCGCCGGAGTCGCGTCCGCGACGGACGCCGTGCCCGTCGGCGCCGCTGCTGCGGCCTGGGTTCGCCAAGCATCGCTGAGGCGCAGGTGCATCCGCTCGGCGGCCGCCGCTGGCATCGCCTCGACGGCGGCGCCAGCGGCGGCCACGGCCGTGGCCGCGCGCGCCGAGGTCACGAACGCCGAGCACGCAGCGCAGCGGTCGAGGTGTCGCCGCAGGGCCGCGGTGTGCGACTCGTCGAGGTGCCCCTCGACCAGGTCGAAGAGCTCGGCGTCATCGGGATGTCGTCGGTGGTCGGTCATCGTGGTTACTCTTCGGACGTCCGGCCGTAGCCCTGGGTTCCCAGCGTCCGTGCAAGTGCCGCTCGGCCCCGGAATACCCGGCTCTTCACCGTACCACCCGCGATGCCCAGTGCATCGGCCGCTTCCTGCACGCCGAGCCCGGCGACATCGACCAGCAGGATGGCATCGCGGAAGGGTGGATCCAGCGCCGCGATCGCGTCGAGCAGCGCGCGCTGGCCGAGGCCAGTCGACTGCGGATCCGCGTCACGACCCGCGAGGTGCTCGACCGCGACGCTCGCCGGATCGACCGGCTCGGGCACGCGGCGACGCAGGTGGTCGTACGCCTTGCGCAGCGTGATGCGGTGGAGCCACGTCGTGAAGGCAGCGGATTCCTGGAAGGTCGCGAGATGGCGCAGCACGGCGATGAACGTCTCCTGCGCGACGTCGGCAGCATCCTCAGGGGAGCGCACGACGCCCCGCGCGACGGAGTAGACGCGGTCCTGGTGACGCTCCACGAGCGCGGTGAAGGCGCGCTCGTCGCCAGCCTTGGCGCGGCGCACGAGCTCGTGGTCGGTTTCGGCAGTCATCGGGTGTGAGAACCTACCAGTCGTGACTACGAATCCCGGCACGACCCTCGCCATCTGGCACGGCTACCTCCTCGGAGCGACCGGCTCGAACATCTACTCGCGCCACCTGATCCGCGCGTGGGTGCGGGCCGGTCACGATGTCGTGCTGGCATGCCAGGAATCGCACCCCGACCAGTTTGCCGAGATCCACGACGTGGTGCGCCTCGTCCACGACGAGGAGACCGGCTCCGTCACGGCCGAGCGCCGCGCGATCCGCGAGCCCGAGCCCGGCCACGGTCGCTGCACGATGGTCGTGCCCGACGTCCATGGGCTGCTGCCGGTCTACGTGATGGATCGCTACGCGGGCTTCGAGGTCGTGCGCCTCGTCGACGCGACACCGGAGCAGCGCGCCCGCTACGCCCGCGACCAGGCTGCCGCCATCACCTGGGTGCTCGACAACTTCGCGCCCGATGGCGTGCTCATCAACCACGCGACGCCGCTGCCCGCAGCTCTGCAGCCCGTGCTCGAGGCGCGCGGCGTGCCCTACGCGGTGAAGGTGCACGGCAGCGAGTTGGAGTACGCGCTCGTCGAGGACCCCTCGCTGGCGCCCGCCGCCGCGCACGCGCTCACGGGCGCCGCAGCCGTGCTCGTCGGCTCGGGCCACATCGAGCGCCGCACCGCCGAGCTGCTCGGCGCGTCGTGCCTCGAAGGACGTGTCGTCACGATTCCGCCGGGCGTCGACCTCACCGATTTCCAGCCCCTGCCCGAGGGCGGTCGCGCCGCTGGCCATGCCGCGCTCGTCGCATCGCTGCTCGCGCGCGGCGCACAGCAGGCAGCCGGCCGCACGCTCGACACCTCCGCCCGCATCGTCGAGCTCGTCGCCGGCCCCGCCGCCGACCTCGTCGATGGGCTGATCGCGCTGCAGGGCACCTACCAGGAGCGGCACGTCGAGGCATCCGCCGTGGCGGAGCTGGAGCGCCTCGACCTCGTCGCCGACGAGCCGTCGATCGTGTTCGTCGGCAAGCTGATTCCGCAGAAGGGCGTGCACCTGCTGCTCGCCGCGTTGCCGCAGGTGCTTGCCGCGCACCCGACCGCGCGCATCGTGATTGCCGGCTTCGGCCCACTGCGCGACGGGCTCGAGGCGCTGCTCGTCGCGATGCAGTCCGGCAATGAAGCCGCGCTCGACGCGCTCGCCGCCGACATGGGTCGCCTCTCCGGCGAGGGCGGCTCCGCGCTGCTGCACCTCGCGGCATGGCTCGATGAGCTGCGCCAGCTCGGCGAGCTCGCGACGTGGCTCGCCACCTGTGCCGAGGTGCGCGTCGCCGAGCGCGTCGCCTGGCTCGGTCTCGTCGACCACGAGATCCTCGCCGAGCTCTGGCCGCTCGCGAGCACGAGCGTCGTGCCGAGCATCCTCGCCGAGGCGTTCGGCATGGTCGCCGCCGAGGCCGCGACCTGCGGTTGCGTGCCGATCGTCTCGGACCACTCGGGCCTCGCCGACGCCGCCGCCGTGATCGAGCGTGGCGGCGTCACGCCCGTGCGCTTCCCGCTCGAGGGGGAGCCGTCCGATGCCGTTCCTGCACTCGCCGCAGCGCTCAACGCCCGCCTGTCGCTGACCGCGGAGGAGGCGCATCGTCAGGCCCTCGCCGCCCGGGCCAACGTCGCCGCCGAATGGGGCTGGGACCAGCTCGCGGCGCTCGTCGTCGAGCGCATGACGGGGCGCCACGCCGGCTGACCCGCGACGGGTCCCCCTGTGCGGCGCGGCCCATCTGGCGTCCACTGGAGGGAGCGGTGGTCCACGGACGGTTCCACCCGAAGGCGGGGACGGGACGGCGCAATGGTCGGTAGCGTGAACAATTTCCAGATGATGCTGTCCGTCGGCGGCAGCGGCGGGCTCGATGCCCAGTCCGTGCTCGCGGGCGCAACCTCGACCACCACCGGTGGCGGCAACGTCGCGATTCCCACGACCTTCACGGCGGCCGCGCCCGCGAACATGAGCCAGGCCGACGTCGACCGTCTCTCCGCGCTGCTCAACGCGCGCATGCGCTCGATCGTCGAGCAGCTCCAGGCCCAGGTGGTCGCGAAGTACACGCGCCACAATGGCCAGTCCGCCGAGGACGGCGCCTTCGAGGGTCGCGTCACCGAGCTGGTCAACAAGGAGCGTGCGAAGGAGGGCCTCAAGCCGCTCGCCTACTCCGGCATGCTCGACTCCGCAGCCGAGGCCCACAACGAGCAGCAGGTTGCCGTCGGCGTGATGGCGCACGAGGGGCTCGGCGACTCGGACCCCGGCCAGCGCATCCGCTCGGCCGGCTTCGACAAGGCCTGGGGCGAGAACGTCGCCACCGGCCAGACCACGCCCGAGCAGGTCGTCGCCGAGTGGATGGCCAGCCCCGGTCACCGTCGCAACATCATGGATGCCGACTTCACCAAGCTCGGCGTCTCCTACGCCGCAGCCGCGAACGGCCGCAGCTACTGGGCGCAGTCCTTCGGCGCCTGACATGGGCGTGGTCCTCGGTGCCTGACACGTGCGGAGGCCTCGGCGCCTGACACGGGCGTGAGGCCTACGCGCTGCGCCGACAGGTGCCCGGCGCGCCGAGGGTGTCGAACGCGCGGCGCCGCGCGCACGGGATGTCGATCATGGGTCGTTTGAGCCCATATGTGGCCCCTGAGCACCCATGATCGCGCTGGCGGGGAGACCCGTGGTTCCGGGACTGCGTGCGCTCGGGATGTGATCATGGGCGGTCTGCGCCGATATGTCGTCGCTCAGCGCCCATGATCGTCGCTGGCGGGCGCCGAGCGGCCGAACGAGTGCCGCGCGGGCGCCGAGTGCGTGCCCGGCGCGTGCCGGATCAGGCTGCGCGCAGCTTCGGATCCAGCATCGCCTGCACGAGGTCGACGACGGTGTTCGCCACGATGACGAAGGTCGCCGCGATCAGGCCACCGACGAAGAGCATCGAGAAGTCCGTCGTCTGCATCGCGGTCATCACGAAGCCGCCCAGGCCGGGCAGGCCGAAGATCGATTCGGTGAAGATCGCGCCGCCGAGCAGGCCGGCGAAGTCCATGCCGAACATCACGACGATCGGGATCATCGCGGTGCGCATCACGTGCATGCCGAACACGCGGCGCGGCGGCAGGCCCTTGGCCTCGGCCGTGCGTACGTACTCCTCGCGCAGCTTCTGGCGCACGGTCGTGCGCGTCATCCGCGTGTAGATGCCCGCGTTGACGATGGCGAGCGTGGCCGCCGGCAGGATCATGTGGTGGCCCCAGGCGAACAGGCCACCTTCCGCGGGTCCGAGGTAGCCGCCCGGCGGGAACAGCGCGACGTCCGCCGTGAACCACTTGAGCAGGAGCAGGCTGAGCCATGCGGTCGGGAAGGAGATGCCGACCAGCGAGCCGATCATGAGCACACGGTCCAGCCGCGATCCTGCGCGCTTGGCACCGATCGCGCCCGCCGTGACACCTGCGGCCAGCCACATGATGGCGGCGAGGATGGCGAGGCCGAACGTCACCGGCACGGCCTGCAGCGCCGCCGGGATGATGTTCGTGTTGCCCTGCGACGGCGACTTGAAGTCGCCCTTCACGGTCATCTTGAGGAAGCAGCCGTAGGCACCGACCATGCCCTTGTCGAAGCAGTACTGCTTCTCGACGGCGGCGATCGACTCCTCGGTGGGGGTCTTGCCGGCGAAGCGCTGCGCGGGATTGCCCGGCGGCAGCACCACCAGCACCCAGAACAGGATCATGGAGACGAGCAGCAGCTTGACGATGCCGTCGAGTGCTCGGACGATGACGAAACCACCCATATCAGCGGCCACCCTTCTGGTCGAACGCTTCTTCGAGTCCCTCGCCGATCAGGTTGGCGCAGAGCACCGTGGCCATCACGAACAGGCCGCCGGCGCCGGCGATCCACCAGGCCGTCGAGTAGAAGGCGCGGCCGTCGGCGATCAGGTTGCCCCAGCTCGGGGTCGGCGGCGTCACGCCGACGCCCAGGAAGGAGAGGCCCGCCTCGCCGAGGATCATGCCGGCGAGCAGGATGCCCGAGTAGGTGATGATCGTCGGCACCAGGTGCGGCAAGAGGTGCACGAACATGATCCGGCGATCGTCGGCGCCGAGCGCGCGTGCCGCCTCGACGTACTCCATCGAGCCGAGCTCCTTGGCGTTGGAGCGCATGATCCGGGAGAAGCCGAAGGAGCTGAGCACGCCGAGCATGCACATCGGTACCAGGATCGAACTCGCGCTGATCGGTCCGATCTTGCCGCTCGTCGCGATCGCCGCGCTGAGCGCGATGGCGAACAGCATGAACGGGAAGGCGATCATCACGTCGACGATGTAGGTCAGCACCTTGTCGATGCGCCCACCGAAGTAGCCGCCGACCAGGCCCATGAGCGTGCCGAGCAGGATGCAGATCGCGGTCGCGCCGAGCCCGACGCGCAGCGACACGGAGCCACCGGCGACGGCACGCACGAAGACGTCACGACCGAGGCCGTCGGCGCCCATCGCGTACTCCGAGCGGATGCCCGGGCCCACGGCCGGCATGCCCTTGAGGTCCACGACCTCGACCTGCTTGCCGTCGAGCTTGATCGTGCCGTCGAGGTTCTGCTCGGTGGCCGTGCGACCGGCCCACTTCTCGACCATCGGCGTCGCGACTGACATCGAGCAGATGAGCACGAACGCGACGAGCGCCACCATCGCCACGCGGTTCTCGCGGAAGCGGCGGACCGCCAGCTGCGACGGGCTCTCGCTCTGCGCGGTGACCGTCTCGGCAACGGGTCGGACGAGTGCGCCCTGGCGTGATGCTCCGGGGAGCGCCGCGGCGTTCGGTCGATTCGGCTGTGACATCCCTGCGGCGGTCATTCGGCACCACCTTCTGCGTCGTCCT
>JAOPYV010000164.1 GCA_025964435.1 Thermoleophilia bacterium
GAGGATCACCTCGACGCGCGCGGCGCGCCGCCGGACGTCGTGCTGTAGCGCCGTGGCCCGCGCCATCAGGTTAGGCACTGTCAGTGCCGCCGCCTCGCGGAGCCCGCGCTCGTTGTCGTCCACGTCGAGCGGATCGACGAGGATGCCGGCACCGGGGCGCACGAACTCCGGCGGACCACCGACGTTGGTCGCGACGACCGATCGCTCGCAGCCCATCGCCTCCACCAGGACCTGACCGAATGGCTCGACCAGGCTCGGCAGGCAGAGCACGTCGCAGGCGCGCATCCACGTCACGACGTCGTCGTGCTGCGCGCGCCCGACCAGCCGCACGCCCTCGGCGCCCTGCAGCAGCTCTCGCAGCGGACCATCACCGACGACGGTCAGGGAACCCGAGCCGAGCCGACCGAAGGCCTCGGCCAACGCGACGACGTTCTTGCGCACGTCGAGCGTGCCGACGAACAGGAACGCAGGGCCGGGAACGTCCCCGGGCCAGCGATCGCCGAGCCGTCGGCGCGCATCGGCGTGCAGCCCCGGCGTGAACTTGGTCTCGACGTCCACCCCGGCATCGAGCACTTCGACCCGGTCGGCGAGCTGCGGCAGCCGCGCGACGAGGTCGTCGGCGAGGAAGCGCGAGACGGCGATCACGCGATCGGCGCGGCGCACGACGAGCCGCATCAGCCGATGCACGAGCCCGCGCGAGGCGATGTTGCGCACGTCACGCCCGTGCGCCACGACGACCAGGCCGGTGCGCGGCAGCAGCAGGCACGCAAGTGCCGCGAGCGCGCCCGCGGGCGCAAGGAAGTGCGCGTAGACGACCTGCGGTCGGCGCAGCAGGATCGACAGCACCACACGGAGCGCGAAGCCGAGGTGCTTGCGGACGCCCCCGCCGCGTCGCGTCACCGCCACGACGCGGACACGGTGCCCGCGTACGCGCAGCGCCTGTTCCTGGCCCTGGACGAAGATCCCGAGGTCCGGGTCACGGGGGCCCGGGTACATCTGCGAGACGATGAGGATGTCGAGTGGCGCGGTCGGCATGGCGTGCTACGAGCGTACCAGTCAGCGTGAGCGATGCCACTGCGGGCAGCCACCCGGAACATGCTCGTACCACTGCTCGAGGCGCGCGCTCGCCGTCAGCGCGGCGGTCACCAACCGGCTCGGCACGACGATGCCGCCCGTGTTGGAGCGGAACGGGACTCGCGCGCGCACGAGGCCATGGAAGCCCCAGCCGGTCACGAGGTTGGCGTCGTTGGTCGCCATGACCGGTCCGCCGGAGTAGCCGGTGTCGACGGCTCCCACCAACGTCTGGACGCTGCGGTCGGAGATCCGCTCGGCGAAGCCGTCCGGCTGCTCACGGTCGATCGTTCCTTCCTCCATCGTCACCATCACGGGCGTCTGCTGGATGCTGCCGTTGCTGCTCGTGCTCGCGACGCCGAAGGCGTACGCCCAGGTCGGCGCGGCGCCGGCGGGCGCGTGGATCGGCAGCGGTGCAAGGTCGAGCCCCGGCACCTTGAGCACGGCGATGTCATCGTCGACGTCGAGGTAGCGCACCATGGCGCCGAGGCGTGCACCGCCCGCCGCCGCGACGAGCACGCGAGTCTCGGGGGACTCCACGACATGCGCTGCCGTCACCACCGTCTCGTTCCCGAGCACGACCCCCGTGGCAACCGTCTGCGCGCCGCCACAGCGTTCGACGTAGATGCGCACGACGTGGCGCGTCAGCGCGCCCTGGGTCTGCCCGAAGATGTTGCCCGGGCCCGCAGTCATCCAGCGGTTCCACTGCGCGATGTCGACACGTCGCATCGACGCCGACAGGCGCTCGATCCCCGCGGTCGTGGCGGCGTCGTCCTCGATCGGCAGCGTCTGGGCCCGCGTCGTGGTGCCGGCGAAGGGGTCGTCCGCCAACGTGATCGTGCCATCCGCATTCAGCGGCGGCGGCTTGATCTCGCGCACCGTGCGCTTCGCGGCCTTCCTCGTCTTCAGCGCCTGCGCCGCCGCAACCTTGGCGGAGGGCGTCTCGGCAGGCTCGTTGGTGAAGCGCCCCTGCGCGTCCACTGGCCGACCCTTGAGCACGAGCGTCGAGTCCGCTGCGGCCCCATCCTCGGCGTTGGACGCGTCGGCGGCGTCGGTCTTCGTCTCCGCCGGCGCCTCGCCGCCGCAGGCAGTGACCAGCAGTGCAAGGAGGAGCAGCATTGCTATTCGGACGGCGACGACACGCATCAGGCGACGTTCGAATCGTCGAGGTCGTCCAGGTCCTCGAGCTCGGAGATCTCGGGCTGGTCCGGCTGCAGCGCCCAGACCTCGACGGCACGCGCCTTGCCCTTCATCGTCACGTCGCCGATGCGGAGCGCTCGCTCACGCAGCTCGTCACTGAGCAGGTTGATCGTCACGCTCGACGCCAGCAGCACCGCGCCGATCTCCTTCGTCGATGCCTCGAGCCGCGCCGCCGTGTTCACGGTGTCCCCGATCGCGGTGTAGTCGAGCCGTCGCTCGTGGCCGACGTTGCCGACGACCGCCGTGCCGGAGTGGACGCCGACGCCGATCGCGAATGGCTCCTGTCCCTCATGCACGCGGCGCTGGTTCACGTGCTCGAGACGACGCAACATGTCGAGCGCAGCCAGGCAGGCCCGCTCGGCGTGGTCCTCCACCGGCACGGGTGCCCCCCAGAACGCCATGAGGCCATCACCGGTGAACTTGTCGAGCGTCCCCTCGGTGCCCATCACGGCGTTCGACAGCTCCGTCAGCAGCACGTTGAGCTCGGAGATGACCTCCGTCGCGCCCTTGTCCTCGGACCAGCTCGTGAAGCCGCGGATATCGCAGAACAGCACCGACACGTCGCGCTGCTCGCCACCCAGCTCGACCGCCTGCATCGTCTCGAGGTTGTCGTCGACGATGCCCTCCGGCACGTAGCGCGAGAAGGTGTCCTTGAGCCGCTGGCCGCGTCGCTTCTCCAGCTGCTGGCTGTTCGCCACCCACAGCGCGCCGTACATGCCGAGCAGGAGCACCGGCAGCAGCAGGGCGAAGGCGAGCGGCTGGTGGATGTACGGGGTCAGCACCGAGACCACGAAGGTCGGCAGCATCACGTTCGCGGCGATCGGCGCCCAGCCGGCCAGCATCTGGCGCGCCGACCCGGGCTCCTCCGCGTCGAGCTCGATCGCCACGACGACGTCGAACATCGCCTCCAGGGCGAGGGCGACGACGAAGGCCTGCACCAGCAGCACCGGGCCCAGCCCATTGTCGCGGGCACCCATCCACTCAGCCAACATGCCGGCGATGCCCATCGAGAGCCCCGCAGCGAGCGGCGCCTGGATCCGCCAGAACCAGCCCGCAGCGCCCGGCAGCGTCGGCTGGCCGATGAGCGCGACGGCGACACAGGCGATGCCGACGAGCACGGCGAGTGAAGGCTCGAGCAGCACGGCGACGAGCACCAGCGGGATGCTGTCGAGCGAGATGAACGTCTCGCCGTGCCCCATGCGGAGCGGGAATCGAGCAACGACCATCGCCGCGCCGGTGAGCAGGATGAGCAGCATGATCCGGGTCAGGCCGAGATTCACGGAGGTCACGTCAGATATCGCCCATGCGGCAGCGGCCAGCCCCATGGCCGCGAGTACCGCGGCGATGGCGTAGAGGCTACGTTGTGAAGCAGTGAGTGACAGAGGAGTGGCCCGTTCGAGGATCGGTCGGAGCATCGTCAAACGCGCGCGCTTCGCGCGGAATGGGACATCCGGAGGATCGCATCGGCGGAAAGCGCGACACCTGAAGCTGCCTTATCGTGTTCACGGTTCATCAACGGGTGTAAGCAAGTTGTAAGGCATGCTCGAGATTGCTCAAGAAAGACCCCCATTCCACCGATAGGGACCGTGGGGAAGTTCGGGAAACAAGGGTGGGGAATCATGAAAAAGATGCGAAAGATCATTGCCGTCGGTTGTTGCGGCCTCGTGCTCGGCGGAATCGCCAGCGTCTTCGTCGCCAGTCCTGCCACAGCGCGGATCTACGCCCGCTGCGACCAGCAGGTCGACATCATGGAAGCCGATGCCGCCAAGCAGTTCAAGCGTGGCAAGCTGACGCAGGCACAGTACGACTCGGTCATGGCATCGCTTGCCGCGCACCGTGTCGCTTGGGGCTGCTAGCCAACCGCTCCCGGTGAAGCCGGGACTACGGAACTATCATCGAGGGCCGATATGCACTGCGCATGTCGGCCCTCGACGACTCTCGGGACCATGAAGCGCACCTCGACACAGATCATCCTCGGCATCCTCCTGCTCGCCGCGTGCGTGGCCGGCGGCTTCCTGGCGACCAACGCGTTCCAGAAGACCGTGCCGATCGTGCCCGGCCTCCAAGGCTGCTGGCGCCTCGACGGGAGCGCGCGACAGGTCGCGTGCCTCTCCGAGGAGTTCCGCTCCGGCGCCGAGGAGTCTGCAGGGGATACGACGGGCCGCGAGCGTGACACGGCGGTCATCGCGTACGTGCGCCGCGCCGAGAAGCTCGCCGCGGGCGACAGCCGGCTCGCCGGCACGTGCCACCCGGCGATGCACCAGCTCGGTCGTGACGAGGGCTCGCGTGCCGCCGCCGAGGAGCGCGTCCCGACCTACCCCGGAGGATCCACGCAGCTGTGCACTGCCGGCTACACCCACGGACTGTCGGAGGGCTATCTCGAGGACACGCCCGACGCTGACGTCGCAGCCGTCTTCCCCAAGCTCTGCCACGAGACCGCCTCACGCGGCGGCTGCGCCCACGGCATCGGGCATGCGCTGCTGCGCGCCCAGCCGGGCGGCTCGGTCGACTCCAGCACCGCTGCACTGGATCGCTGCGGCGCGCTGCCGGATGCGTGGCCGTCCGACTGCCTCGACGGCGTCTACATGGAGCTCGCGATGCGGACGCGGCCCGAGCCGGTTCCCGTCGCCGACTACGCGAAGGTCTGTGGCGCCGCGGCCGACGTCGACCGCGAGCTGTCGTGCTGGGGCTACCTCGGCCTGAGCCTGACCTCCAACGACGTCGCGACCGAGGATGTCCCGGGCTGGTGTGCCAAGGCGTCAGTGCCAGGGCAGTTCCCCTGCATCGAGGGCTATGGCCGCGACATCGGCGCGAAGGAGGTCAGCCGCTGCGGCGAGCGCGGCATCGGTCGCGCCGCGCTCCAGCAGCGCTGCATCGATGGCGCTATCGGCCTGCAGGTCGGCAGCGGCCACGTCAGCGATGACGAGGCGTCCTCGGCATGCGACGACCTCGACGCCGCGGCGCTCGTGAAGTACTGCCGAAGCGCGGTCGAGCGCTATGCAGCGGGACGAGCAGGTACGGCCAGCGCCGTGGCCTGACGCTGCCGGTGCGTCGACGGCCGCAGCACCCGGCACGGGTGCGCCGCCGAGATGCTGGTGATACAGCTCCCAGCGAAGGAACGCACATGAGCGTTGCACCCGTCCCCGCAAGCCGCCCCACTCCACTGTCGAAGCCCGCAGCCGCGCCGGCGCTGCCGGCCGGTCCCGACTACTTCCCCACCGCGCCGACCGCGTGGCCGACCCCGGCGACCCCGGCGACCCCCGCGAGCGGTTCGGCGGCAGCAGGCCCGACGACCGGACTCAACTGGTTCGACAAACTCCAGGACCTGCGGACACCCACGGGTCCGGTCGGGAGCGCCGGGGTCGTCCCGGTCGGCATGACCGACCTGCTGACCAGCCTCGCTGGAATCGCGACGAACGCGAAGCCGCCGCGCAACTGGGGCCAGGACCGCATGCACGACGCGATCCCGTGGCCGACTCCCAAGGTTCCGGATCCGCCCGTCGACCCGATCGTCCAGCCGACGCCCAAGTACGTCTAGGTGGGCGACTGACATCCACGTTCAGGGCGCGACACGCGCCTTCAGTGCGAGCACGCGTCCGGCGGCCTCCCGGACGCGTTCTTCTTCCAGTCGCCCTTCCTTGACCGCGAGCAGGATCTGCTTGCGGCAGAGCGCGGCCGTCTCCATCGAACCGGTCAGCAACAGCAGGTCGATGCCGGCGGCGACGGCGACCGGGCAGGCGCGCGGCACCGTGTCCCCCCACCCGTCACGGAAGCCCTTGGCGTTCATCGAGTCAGTCATCGCGACGCCCTCGAAGCCGAGCTCGGTGCGCAGCAGGTCGGTCACGACCTTCGGCTCGAGCGTCGCTGGCAGCTTCGAGCCGAGCCCGCGATAGATGCCGTGCGAGACCATGATCGCATCGACCTCGGCGGCGATCGCCGCGCGGAAGGGCGGCAGGTCGATCGCGCGCAGGTCGACTGCGGTGCGGTCGACGTAGGCGATGCCATTGTCACTGTTCTCGGTGCTCGCGCCGAAGCCGGGGAAGTGCTTCGCGGCGGCGGCCACCCCACCGGTTTCCATGCCGCGGGCGTAGGCCGCGACGAAGGGCGCGATCGCAGCGGCATCCTCGCCGAAGGCGCGTCCTGCCATCGTGCGATTGGGCGCGGCGGCGAGGTCCGCGACCGGGCCGAGGTTCATCGAGACGCCGTCGCCGACCAGCGCGGCCCCGACGTCGCGGCCGATCGATTCGACCTGCGCGATCGGCAGGCCGGACAGTGTCGGCTGCGTCTGCTCCGGCGGCGCGAAGGGCACGTTGCGGATCGAGCCGCCCTCCTGGTCGACTGACACGAGCACGCCTCCAGGCAGGCCGTAGCGCTCGGCCAGCGGCTTGCGCGCCGCCTGCATGCTTGCGGTCAGCGCGCGCAGCTGGGCGCGGTCGATGACGTTCGGGCCGAACAGGATCACGCCACCGAGGTGCAGGTCGCGGATCGCCTGCAGCTCCTCATCGGTCGCGGTCGCGCCCGCGAACTTCGTCATGACCAGCTCGCCGGCCAGCACGCCGATCGAGAGCTTCGCGAGCGGGTCCGCAGGCTCGGCGGGCGCGGCTTCCTCGGCTGACCGTGCGGGGGCGGCGGCCGGCGCTGCGGGCTTCGACTTCGGCTGCTCCTCCGAGCCGCATCCAGCGACGAGGAGGGCGACGACGAGGGTGGCGACGAGGGTGGCGAGGAGCGTAGAGGCGCGGGTCATAGCGCAGGAGGATAGACTGGATGCTGCCCGTACCGCAGTTTTTTGAGGAGCCTTGCCACCATGGCCGACGAATACATCTACGTGATGCAGAACGTGACGAAGGTCTATCCGCCGACCAACGAGGTCATCAAGGACATGAGCCTCTCGTTCTACCCGGGCGCGAAGATCGGCGTGATCGGCTACAACGGCTCCGGCAAGTCGACGCTGCTGCGCATCATGGCGGGCGTCGACAAGGACATCCGCGGCGACGCCTGGATCGCCAAGGACAAGACGGCGGGCATGCTCGAGCAGGAGCCCAAGCTCGACGAGACGAAGACGGTCCGCGAGAACGTCGAGGACGGACTCGCGCCGCTGCGCGATGCGCTCAAGCGCTTCAACGAAGTCTCCAACGCGATGGCCGACCCGGACGCCGACTTCGACGCGCTGCTCACCGAGCAGGCCGACCTGCAGCAGATCATCGACCACGCCGACGGCTGGAACATCGACACCAAGATCGATGTCGCGATGAACGCCCTGCGCGTGCCCGAGGGCGACCTTGAGGTGACCAACCTCTCTGGTGGCGAGCGTCGCCGCATCGCGCTGGCGCGCCTGCTGCTCAGCGCGCCCGACATGCTGCTGCTGGACGAGCCGACCAACCACCTCGACGCCGAGAGCGTGCTCTGGCTCGAGCAGTACCTGGCCAAGTACCCGGGCACGATCGTGGCGATCACCCATGATCGCTACTTCCTCGACAACGTGGCCGACTGGATCCTCGAGCTCGATCGCCAGAAGTACTTCCCCTGGAAGGGCAACTACACCGGCTGGCTCGAGCAGAAGGCCGAGCGCATGCGCCTCGAGGAGAAGTCCGACAAGACGCGCCAAAAGACGCTCGAGCGCGAGTTCGAGTGGATCAAGCAGAGCCCGAAGGCCCGCCAGGCCAAGAGCAAGGCGCGCATCGCCAACTACGAGGAGCTGGTCGCCCAGCAGAACACCGCCGAGATCGGTGGCTCGGTCATCCAGATCCCGATGACCAAGCGCCTCGGCGACGACATCGTCACGTTCGAGATCGTGTCGTAGGCGTTCGGCGACAAGCTGCTCTTCGAGTACCTCTCCTTCACGCTGCCGCGCGGTGGCTTCGTCTGCGTGATCGGCGCGAACGGCGCCGGCAAGTCGACCTTCATGCGACTGCTCGTCGGTCAGGAGCAGCCCGACACGGGCACCGTCAAGATCGGTGAGACCGTCGACCTCGGCTACGTCGACCAGGGCCGCGACTCGCTCGACCCCGAGAAGACCGTGTGGCAGGAGATCTCCGGCGGACACGACATCATCGAGTTCGGCAAGCGCGAGATCCCGAGCCGTGCGTACGTCGGCAAGTTCAACTTCAAGGGCTCCGACCAGCAGCAGCGCGTCGGTGACCTCTCCGGTGGTCAGCGCAACCGCGTGCACCTCGCCAAGCTCATCAAGAACGGCTGCAACGTGCTGCTGCTCGACGAGCCGACCAACGACCTCGACGTCGACACGCTCCGCTCGCTGGAGGACGGCATCGAGCAGTTCCCGGGCAGCGCGGTGGTCATCAGCCATGATCGGTGGTTCCTCGACCGCCTCGCCACGCACATCCTCGCCTTCGAGGGTGACAGCGAGGTCGTCTGGTTCGAGGGCAACTTCGAGCAGTACGCCGAGGACCTCAAGCGCCGCAAGGGCCCCGACGCCCTCGAGCCGACCAAGATCAAGTACCGCAAGCTCGTCCAGCAGTAGCGGCTGCGAATGCGGCGTTGACGGATTGCAGATCGTCGCGCATGTTAGTGGTATGGATCGCTCCCCCACTGCCCGTACGAACTCCCGGATCACCGCTGCGATCGGCGCCATCACGCTGCTGCTGGTGATGGTCTCCGCCGCGCAGGCCGCTGGCGCCGCGTAGCGCAGCTACTCCTGGTTGCCGGCGTGGCCCACCAGGGCGCCGCCGATGGCGCCGAGGCTGCCCGCTGAGGTGACGACCGGGGACATCGCATCCCCGATCGCCTGCTGGGGCGTGATGTACCACGTGGCATTGCCGCGGGTGACGGTTGCCGTGCCACGGGGCAGCGAGCGCAGGCCCTGCATGGCGTCGTCGGTGATCTGCGCACCCTTGATGCCGAGACGCGTCGCGATCATCGTCGCAGCGACGACGCTGCCGACACCCACGGCGCCCGAGACGATCCGATCAGCTGCGCCTCGATCCGAGTCGGCAGCCCGGCTCGTGCCGACGGCAGCGACGCCGCCGACGGCGACCGCCGCTGGCAGCGTGATGAACTTCTGCATCGGGTGCTCGGCCTTGAACAGCTGGATCGAGCTGGATCGAATTGCAGCCGGAATATGCATGTGTGTCCCCTGTCGCGATGCTGGTCCCACCCCGCATGTCGAATACCGGAGCAAGGTCGTTTCGCAGGTCAAGGAAGGGAACGCGCGTGTCGATGCCTATTCCATGGACCGACGCTCCCAAATGCGCCGAATCGCGCGATGGTGGGGTCGAATGTGCCCTGTGGCATCGATCCTGCTCGCGGCTGCGCTCGCCGCGGGCCTGGGACATGCCCCTGCGGATGCCGCGTCGAGCGCTGGCACGATCGTCGGTGCAGAGGTCCTGACGGCAGTGACGGTCGATGCGACCGCCTGCGCATCCGGGGTCGCTGGCCGCACCGACTTCGGCGCCCTGCTCCCCGGGGTGGCGACCGTGACCACCTCCGACTGCACGGTCGGCTTTGGCTCGAGCAACTCCGCGACCCAGCTACGGCTGCGCCAGGAGGACGGCGCAGGCGTGGCGATGTGGCAGGAGAACCGTGGGACGTTGGACACCGGCTTCAGCGCCGACGGCATGCTCGCCGAGCCCTTCGTCGCCGGCGCGACGACGATGACCACCGCAGAGGCAGTCGTCGTCCAGCCCGATGGCGCGATCGTGATCGCCAGCGCGTGCGACTCCGGGGGCGGCACGGGAATCGATGCATGCGTCGTCCGTCTCCTGCCGAGCGGCGCTCGCGATGGGTCCTTCGGAAGCGGCGGACTCGCGATGTTCCCGTTCGTCCCGGGCGCTGTCGTCGACGCGGTGACATCGGTCGCGCTGCAACCCGACGGGAAGATCCTGGTCGGCGGATCCTGCACCGGAGCTGCCGCCACGAACATGGACTTCTGCCTCGCTCGCCTCCTCGTGGATGGCACGCTCGACACCTCCTTCGCCGGCACCGGCTCGATGCGTCCCGTCGTCGTCGCCGGTGCCTACGACGAGCAGGTGGACGAGCTCGTCGTCTCGCGGAACGGTGCGATCGTTGCGGCTGGCACCTGTGGCTCGGCGCCCGCTGCGTTCTGCGCGGCGCGCTTCACCTCCTCCGGCACGATCGATACGGCATACGGCACCAACGGGGTGACGACGGTGCGCCTCACGACGGGGACGGCCGACAATCGCGTGTCCGCAGCGGTCGAGCAACCTGATGGGCGCCTGGTCCTTGCCGGCTCGTGCGAGGACTCCGCCGGAACGACCATGACCGATGCCTGCGTGCTCCGCCTCACGATCAACGGGCTGCCCGACACGACGTTCTCGGGTGACGGACACATCGTCATCGCCACCGTTCCGGGAACGGAACCGGACCTTGCTGCCGACGTCGACCTGCTCAGCGGCGGGTCGATCCTCACGACGGGGAGCTGCTCCGTCGCAGGGGTCGGGGGCAACTGCTACGTCCGACTGACATCGACCGGCATCCCGGATGCGTCCTTCGGAACGGGCGGGATCGTGCGCAACGTCGTGACGCCGAACTTCTCGGTGGGTCGGTCGACAGCCGTGGTCGGGAGCCGGATCACCACCGCAGCGTGGTGCCTCGATGCTGCCCTGACCAACATCGAGACCTGCGTGTCGCGCCATCTCCTCGATGGCTCCTTCGACACGACCTTCGGCGGCGGCACGGGATGGATGCGACTGTCGCTCGCGCCCGCCGCGGGCAACGAGTACGGCAACGTGGTCGCGGCGGGACCCGATGGCAGCTTCGTCGTCGGCTCGTCGTGCGAGGTCGCCGGCAACGGCAACGACACCTGCATCGCGCGCTTCGCCGGGGGCTCGACAGTCTCCCAGTACACCCCGACAACGGCTGACTGGAGCTCCGTCGGCACGAGCCACTTCGCTGCCTGCCTGCACGGCACGGTGAATGCGGCACCGACCTGGACACCGAACGGAAGCTGCGCTGTCGGGAACGGCGCGTGGTGGAACGCGGTGCCGACGACGGCGACGATCATCGCCTCGGCGACCTCGGGGGAGACCGGCGCCTCGGCATCGCTGCGCTTCGGCCTGCGGACGCGCGCCGACCAGTCGCCCGGGCGGTACGTGGCACCGATCGTGTTCGACGCGATCGCTCCGTAGTAGCCTCCAGCGGTGCGTTCCGACCGCCCCACACTGCGCCAGCGCCTGCGTCGCGCGACGATCGACGTGAGCGCCCTCCGCGAGTCGGCGCCGTTCCGTCGCATGTTCGCGGCACAGCTCGTCTCGAGCATCGGCACGCAGGTCACGCTCGTGGCGCTGTTCTACCAGGTGTACCACCTCAACGAATCGACCTTCCAGGTCGGACTGCTCGGCCTCTTCATGGTCGTGCCGACGCTGTGCGTCGCGCTGCTCGGCGGTGCGATCGCCGACGCGATGGATCGCCGCAAGCTGCTCGTCGTCGTGCAGGTCTGCATGGCGGCGGTCAGCCTGACGCTCGCCTGGCTGACGACCTTCGACACGCCGCCGCTGTGGGCGCTCTACGTGCTCGGCGCCCTGGGCTCCTCCTTCGCGGCGATCGATGGTCCGGCGCGCACGGCGGTCATCCCGGCGCTCGTCAGTGCGGCTACGCTGCGCAGCGCGATCCAGCTGCGTGAGGTGCTGACGCAGTCGGGCCGCACCTTCGGGCCCGTGATCGGCGGCGTGCTCATCGACACGGTCGGGCTGGGCGCGGCCTACCTCGTCGACGTCGCATCGTTCGCGATCGCCTTCACGCTGTTCCTCGGCCTGCCCGCGCTCCTACCCGAGACGCGGCGCAAGTTCGAGCTCTCCTCGATCGTCGAGGCAGTGCAGTTCGTCGGCTCGCGCCCAGTGCTCGCGGCGTCCTTCTACGCCGACATCATCGCGATGGTGTTCGGCCAGCAGCGCGCGCTGTTCCCCGCCTATGCCGACCGCATCTTCGATTCCGGTCCGGTCACCTTCAGCCTGCTGTTCGCTGCGCCCTCGGCTGGGGCCATGATCGGCCTCCTGTTCCTCGGCATGTTCCGCAACGTGCGGCGTGAGGGGCGGGCCGTGCTGCTGTCCGTCGCGGCATGGGGTGCGTGCATCGCGCTGTTCGCCATCTCGCCGTGGTTCTGGCTCGCGCTGGTCTTCCTGGCGCTGGCGGGAGCGGCGGACATGGTGAGCGCGATCTTCCGCCAGACGATCCTGCTCACGACGGTGCCCGACGAGCTGCGTGGGCGGATGAGCTCGGTGCACATCATGGTCGTGACCGGTGGCCCACCGGTGGGCGACATGCTCTCGGGCACCCTCGGTGAGACGATCGGCGTGCGCCAGAGCTCGCTGGCGGGCGGGCTCGCGTGCATCGGCGGCGTGCTGCTGCTGGCCAACCGCGTGCCGGCGTTCACGAGGTGGGTCGACCCGCAGCGCGGCGGGCTGGCCGGGCCGCCCGATACGTCCGGCGATGGGTGAAGCCAGTCAGGTTCAGGCAGGTGCGAGGTCGTCGTGGATGCCTGCGGCAACCTTCGCGACCTTCGTGACATCGGGCGCAGTGACGGGCTCGGCGCCCAGCAGCGCGGAACGAGCGGCCTCGTAGGCCTCATCGCTCTGGTGCACGATCGAGTAGTGGTTGGGGTGCGCGGAGAACTTGCCCCACTGGCGGTCGCCACTCAGCACGACGTTGCTCGCACCCTCCAGCTTCGCGCTGTCGTACGGGAGCACGAAGCCATCGAAGGCCGGTGCGTAGATCGAGTGGTACTTCCCACCATCCGCCGGGTCGTAGGCAGCGTTGAGCTTCTGGAAGACGGCGGAGTCGGGCGCGAGGTCGAGCGTGGCCTGCGGCAGCTTCCTGAGGAACGGGACGCGCGCGAGCCTGTCGGCCGTCGGCGCGATCAGCGAGCCGTGGTGCGGCGTGGCGATGGTGACGAGGCGTGAGACGCCACGCCAGCCGTCGTTGAGCTCCAGGTGCACGCGGCTGACGACGCCACCCAGGCTGAAGGCGAGCAGCTGCACGTTGGTGCGGCCGGTCTTGAGGCGCACGTCATCGATGGCGGCGTCGAGCACCTTCGCACCCTCGAGCGTGCTGCCCATGGCGTTGTCGGGCAGCGCCACGATGTGGACGTCGAAGCCGTCCTTGCGCAGCGTGCGCGCCATCTCGGTCCAGGTCTTCACGGTGTTGCCCATGCCGTGCACGAGCACGACCGGGTCACTCGCCTTCGCGGCCGCCTGCATCGCCTCGGTCGCGGGCACACCGAGCCGCTCCGGGCCCGGGAACATGCGTTCCACGGTGCGGATCAAGTTGACGTATGCGCGATCAAAGGCTCGCATCGATGACTCCTCCCACGGGCTGCGGTCCCACGCAAATGCCCACCGGACCATCGGGTCAGGGCGGACGCGTGTTGCGCGGGGGTGCCGACCGTACCGGACTCAGCGACCCGCGTGCGGCGCCACCGTGAACGGCGCGCCGTGGATCCAGTCGCCGGCGAAGCGGCCGTTGTCGGCGCGAACGCGAACCGCGGCATCGCTGGTTGCCGCGTCGGGGGTCCAGGTCGCGCCCGTCGCGCCGGGCTCGGTCGTGCCGATGGGCGTCCAGGCCGCGTCGCTGACGCTGCCGATGCGCAGGCCGTCGATCGCGATCGGCGCGGACTGGCGCGACTTGCCCGTCGCGAGCCACGTGAAGGTGTGCGTGCCGGGCTGGAGCATGGTGCGGAACTCCTGCCACTCGGCGCCCGTCGCGGGCTTGGCCTGCAGGTCACGGTCGATGAAGAACGACAGCTCGCTGGCCGTGCCGGCGTTGTAGAAGAACGACAGCTCGGTCGGCTCGGTGATCGTCTCCGTCAGCTCGAGCCGCGACTGCTGGCCGTTCGTCAGGCCCTCGACGTTGAAGGACTTCACGCCGACCTTCGCGATGCGGTCGGTGATGCCCCAGCTGCGGTCGCCGCTGGTGCGGAACGGCCGCGCCGAGGTGCCGGCCTCGAAGTCCTCCGCCAGCGCGCGCGTGGCGGTGGCGTTGTTGGAGACCTCGACCTGGAAGCGCTGGCCATCGACCAGGTCGCTCCCCCAGGCGAGCTGCACGGGTGCGCCGACGACGGCTGCGCCTGCGGCGCCCGGTGCGACCGGGGTGGCGAGCGGTGTCAGTGCCGCCTCGGCGTCGACACGACCGCCGCTGGCGACGAGCGTGCTCCACACCTTCGCGGCGCCATCACGCTGCACGCTGCGGAACACGCGCTGCTCGATCTCGCGCATCGAGAGCTCGGGATAGCGCGCCTTCATCAAGGCGAGCAGGCCGCTCACGACGGGCGCCGCCATCGAGGTGCCGCTCATGCTGCCGTACTTGCCGCCGGGCAGCGTCGAGTGGATCTTGTCGCCGGGAGCTGCGACATCGATCGTGATCGTGCCGCGGTTGGAGTAGGAGGCCTTGCCGTCCTTGTGGTCGCTCGCCGCGACCGCGAAGGAGCCCGCGTAGTTGTCGGGGTAGGAGCCGGTGATGCCGGTGTCCCAGTCCTCGTTGCCGGCGGCGACGACGACGCTGACGCCGGCGTCGGTCGTGCGCCTGACCGCGTCGGCGAGCGCCGGCTCGAAGGTGTTGTTGCCCCACGAGTTCGAGATCACGTTCGCGCCGTTCTGCACGGCGTAGCCGAACGCCTTGATCGCATTGGCGGTGGTCGCTCGGCTGGTCAGCACGGCGATCGGCATGATCTGCGCGGCGGGTGCCACGCCCGATCCGCCGACGCCGTTGCCCTGTGTCGCGGCGATCAGGCCTGCGACGTGCGTGCCGTGCGACTGGCCACCATCCTGCGGGCGATTGGTGTCGGTGCCGAAGTTCCAGCCGTGCACGTCGTCGATGTAGCCGTTGCCGTCATCGTCGGTGCCGTTGCCGGCGATCTCGCCCGGGTTCGTCCAGATGTTCGCGGCAAGGTCGGGATGCGTGATGTCGATGTTGGTGTCGGCCACGGCAACGATCACGCCGGCACCCAGCGTCTGGCGCCAGGCTGCGGTCGCCTTGATGTCGGCGCCCGGCGTTCCGCTGGTCTGCCCGTGGTTGTCGAGGTGGTACTGCTTCGTGAGCTCCGGGTCGACGGTCACGCTGCCCTCGTCGCCGCGCAGCTCCTGGAAGAAGTTGGGCTGGGAGTAGCGCACCTTGCTCAGCTCGTCCGGCGTCAGGCCGACGAGCTGCGGCGACTGCGCCGGGTCGAGCGTGATCAGCACGCCGTTGACGAGCGGCAGGTCCTCGATCGCGCGGGGCGCCAGTCCGCGCAGCAGCTGCGCCTGCTCGGTCCGGGACACGCCATCCTGGAAGACGACGATGTGCTCGCCGGGCACGACGTCCGGGCGCAGGCCGATCGTCGGTCCAGTACCGCCGGGCACGCTCGGTGCGCTCGGTGCTCCCAGTGGCGCGGCGGGCGCGCTCGACGGAGACAGGTGCGTGGACGCTGCGATTCGAGTGATCATGGAACGATCCTCCAACCAATTGATGTCCCCAAGGGACGGAATGGGGAGCTCGGGGCCGCGTGCGGCCGCCGCCGTGTGGCAGGATCGCCCGCATGTCCGACGTCTCGGTGCTGTTCCTCTGCATGGGCAATATCTGCCGCTCCCCGATGGCGGAGGCGGTCTTCCGCGCGCTGGTCGTCGCCGAGGGGCTCGACGACCGCATTCGCATCGACTCGGCCGGCACGCACTCCTACCACCTGGGCCATGCGCCCCACCCCGAGACGCAGGCCGAGCTCGGCCGCCGTGGCGTGGCCGTGGGTGAGCAGGTCTCGCGCCTGATCACTCCCGCCGACCTGGACGAGTACGACTTCATCGTCGCGATGGATCGCGCGAACGTCGCGGAGCTGGGCGAGTTGCTCCATGCGGCCGGTGGCGCGCAGGCCGTGCGTGCCGAGATCTCACTGCTGCTCGACCACGCCGAGGGCGAAGACCACGACGGCCAAGTGCCCGACCCGTACTACGCGGGCGGCTATGACCACGTCTACGAGCTCGTGGACGACGGCTGTCGCGGCCTGCTCGAGACGGTGCGCGCCCGCCTGGTCACGTCGAGCTGAACCCGGAGACGCGCGCCGGGCGCTCGCCCCCGCACGAGTCGCACGTGCAGCCGACCGGATCGGCGCGTCCGGCAGTCACGATCCCGTGGCGCACGAGCCACAGCCCGTAGACGATGAAGACGAGCCACGGCACGATCTCCATGAGCGTCGGACCGCCGCCCGCCGTCGAGCCGCCACGGACGCCCATGCCCATCACCATGAAGTACGGGAAGTCCCAGTACGCATGGGCGAGGATCGGCGCGATCGGGTTGCGCGTGCGCAGGTAGATCGCCCCGAGCATGAAGCCGCCGGCGGTCTGCGGGATGATGCTCGCGAAGCCCACCACCGAGAACTCGTGCAGGTGGGCCATGCCGAAGACGACGCTCGAGACGGTCAGGGCCGCCGGCGCCGAGATGCGCCCCACGAGCCACCCGACCAGCAGCACGCGGAAGATGAACTCCTCGGCGATGCCGACCGACAGGGCCAGTGCGATCGGCCCCGCATCGAGCCGGATCATGCCGATGTGGGCGGCGTAGATGCCGAGCACCCACGTCGCGTAGAAGAGCTCGGGCCAGTCGAGCTTGAGCCCCTCGAGCGTCGAGCGCCACGAGATGTCGTGCTGGATCGCGCTCGGCATCAGTGGCGCACACATGATCGCGGCGATGAGCCACACCGATTCCCACGTGATCACGGGGATCCAGCCGACGCCACTGAAGAAGAGCGTCCCGGCGCGCATGCACATGAAACCGATCGACGCCGCGAAGGCAACTCCCACCGCGACGTCGAGCCAGGCGCGCCAGCCCTCCCGGCCGCGCGCGAGCTCCGCGCCGGGATAGGCAGGCAGCAGCACGCCCGGATTGGGCAGCGCCGACGGATGGGTCGCGGGGGCGGTCATCACCGTTCTGTCTCCCGCGAGGGCCCTGCGGCCCGGGAAATTTCGTCGTCGCGGCCGACGAAGGCCGCCGCCGGGGCCGAGGACGGACGCCCATGTTGGTAGGCTCCGCGACATGGCCCAGCGCAGTTCTCGAAGCAACAAGAAGAAGTCCAGGAAGCAGCCGGAGCTGCGCACCGGGGGTGGACGTCAGGCGAAGGCCGAGCGAACCCGTGCGCGCGAGGCATCTGGAACCAGTGCGACGCAGGCAGGACCAGTCGTCCGCGTGCGGCCCGCAGGCGCCGGTGGCATGCTCGTCATGCACCTCGTCGCCTACCTCGGCGTGGCGCTCGTCGCCTACGTCGGCGCGCTCATCGCGCGCTGGGACATCCTCAGCTATCCCGACTCGCTGTGGCTCTACGCAGCCTTCGGATTCGCCGCGGTCGCACCGGCCGTCGGTCGCGTCGCACGTGGTCGCACCGATGCCAACGCGTGGGGTGCGCAGGCACTGCTCATCCCACTCGGCCTGTTCGCCGCCGAGAGCGTGATGGGTCCGGAATGCCCGGCCGGCGGCTCGTGCGCGTCGATCGGTGCGCGTGGCGCACTCGGCATCTTCGGCACGGTCCTCGTCATCCTCGTGCTGGCTGCCGTCGCCTGGGGCCTCGCCCGCTGGACCGCCGAGCGCGCAGCACGCAACCGCCCCAGCCAGGGACGCGTGCGCTACAGCGCCCTCATCGCCAGCATGGTGCTCGGCATCCTCTTCATCGGTGGTCCGCTGACGATCGCCTTCGGCGGCGTCGACATCCTCGTGCGCGACACGCCCACGCAGGTGAAGGACGCCTCGTACGAGGTCGCCAACCACTGCTTCGCGTTGGGTGAGCAGCCTGCGCTCGACGTGCGTGCGGCGCCCGAGGGGATCTACTCCGACTGGACCACCTACGCAGTGCGCCAGGCCGACGAGGAGCGCACTGGCGTGAAGGGCGCGAAGCTCCCCGGCAACTGGGCCGACCTCAACGGGCTCCACCCGTACGAGGCCACGACGACCTTCGACGCCGACGGCGACGTGGTCTCGATCGAGTGCCGCAAGATCGCACCCGATGCAGGAACCGCAACGGCCGAGGACCTGACGCCGAACGTTCCCGCGTCGGATCCCCTGCCGCTCGACACGATCCGCTCCGGCTCGCAGTTCTTCCCGCAGTTCTACACGCAGGCGCCGCCCACGGCGGAGCAGCTCGCGACGTCGAAGAAGACGCTCGAGGACGCTCGCAAGGCAGCAGCCAAGGAAGCGGCCGACGCGAAGAAGCCTGCCGCGGAGACGCCCGCCAAGTAGGCGGTCGGGGCCGCCGCCCCTGCAACGTTCGCTCGCCTCCAGCCCGATAGTCGGGATGGACAGCACGCACACGCCCGACCCTGGGGGGTCGGAACCGTGCGCTGCGATGGGAAGCGGGACGGATACATGGACGATGCGCGTGGCGTCATCGAATTCGATCAGGTGACGAAGGTCTATCCGGGTGCCACGGCGCCCAGCATCGACCGCCTGACGATGCGCATCGAGGCGGGCGAGATCGTCGCCCTCGTCGGCCCGTCGGGCAGCGGCAAGACCACCGCCATGCGCATGGTCAACCGCCTGCACGAGCCCTCCTCCGGCACGATCCGCATCGACGGCGTCGACAACCGCACGCTCCCGATCGAGGAGCTGCGCCGCGGGATCGGCTACGTCATCCAGCAGGTCGGCCTCTTCCCCCATCGCACGGTCCTCGACAACGTCGGTACCGTGCCAGCGCTGCTCGGCTGGGACTCGCACCGGATCCAGCAGCGCAGCCGCGAGCTGCTCGACCTGGTCGGGCTTGATCCTTCGACCTTCGGAGATCGCTATCCCGCACAGCTCTCTGGTGGCCAGCGCCAGCGCGTGGGCGTGGCTCGTGCGCTGGCCGCCGACCCGCCGGTGATGCTCATGGATGAGCCGTTCGGCGCGATCGACCCGCTGGTGCGTGAGCAGATCCAGGATGAGTTCCTGCGCATGCAGCGCGACGTGCGCAAGACGATCATCATCGTCACGCATGACCTCGACGAGGCGATGCGCATGGGCGATCGTGTGGCCGTGCTGCAGGAGGGCGGCGTCCTCGCCCAGCTGGCGACCCCCGAGCAGCTGCTGTCGGCGCCGGCGAATGCGTTCGTGCGCCAGTTCGTCGGGGGCGATGCCCCGCTGCGTCGCCTGGCATTGGCACGCGTGCGGGAGCTGCCACTGATTCCGCTGGACGTCGCACACGGGCAGGGCTTCGGCCTGTTCGTCGACGCGACCGGTCGGCCGGTGCACTGGGCCAGTGGCGCGCCGGTCACCGTCACCGTGGAGCTGGAGACGACGCTGCGCACCGCAGCGGGCGAGCTGCTGGCCGCGGGCGCGCAGTACGCGCCGGTCGTCGACGAGCTCGGGCGACCCGTCGCCCTGCTGACCACAGACATGCTGCACGGCTGGCTCAATCGGCCGACCGAGGCGATGCTCGCCGCGGCCGTCACGACGACCCTCGCGCAGGCCCACACCGCATGAGCTTCCTCGCCGACCAGTGGCCGGAGGTGCTCCGGCTGACGCTCGAGCACGTGCTCCTGTGCGCCATCGCGCTGGGTATCGCACTGCTGCTGGCACTGCCGCTCGGCGTCTGGGTGCATGGTCGCTCGAGCCGGATCGGCATCGTCACCGGCATCGCCGGCGTGCTCTACACGCTGCCGAGCCTGGCGCTGTTCGCCATCCTCGTGCCGATCGTCGGGCTCGGCGTGCTGCCGACCGTGATCGGCCTCGTGCTCTACGCGCAGCTGATGCTCGTCCGCGCCGTCGTCAGCGGCCTCGACAGCGTGCCTGAGGACGTTCGGGATGCCGCGGTCGGCATGGGCATCGATCGCTGGCGGATCCTCGTCGAGGTCGACCTGCCGCTGGCGCTGCCGGTCTTCCTGGCCGGCGTGCGCATGGCTGCCGTGACGGTGATCGGCATCGCCACCGTGGGCGCCGTCATCGACGCGGGCGGCCTGGGCGAGCTGATCCTCCAGGGCATCCAGCGCAACCAGACCGAGCGGGTCGTCGTCGGCGCGCTCGCCGTCACCGCGCTCGCGCTCGGCACCGACTATGGGCTCGTTCGCCTGGAGCGTCGCTCGCGACCGTGGGTCGGGCAGCAGGGCAGCGGAGCCGCCGCCTGATGGGCATGGTCGCCGACACCCTTGCAGTACTGACCGGACAGGTCGACCAGTGGCTCCCGCAGCTCCAGCGGCACCTGCTGCTGAGCATCGTCGCGCTCGCGCTCTCGCTGGCGATCGGGCTGCCGCTCGGCGCGTGGCTGACGCGCCGCGAGCGGTGGGCGTTCGCCGTCGCCAGCGTCGCCAACCTCGGGCGCACCATCCCGTCGCTGGCGCTGCTCGCGCTCGTGTATCCCTTCGTGGGCACCGGCTTCGCGCCGAGCGTCATCGCGCTCATCGCGCTCGGCGTGCCGCCGATCCTGCTGGCCACGTACACGGGCATCCGCGAGGTCGACGCCGACGTGCGCGATGCCGCTGCGGGCATGGGCCTGACATCCGTCCAGCGACTCCTCCAGGCCGAGCTGCCGATGGGCGCGCCGGTCATCCTCTCGGGGATCCGCACCGCGGCCGTGCAGGTCGTGGCCAGCGCGACGCTCGCGGCGTTGATCGGTGGCGGCGGGCTCGGCGAGATGATCATGGCCGGCCTCACCAACATGCGCTACGACCTGCTGCTGGCGGCCGCGATCCTCGTGGCGCTCCTGGCCGGCGCCGTCGAGCTGGGCTTCACGTGGCTCGAGCGACGCGTGCTGCCCGAGGGCATCCGCCTGCAGCGCGCGACCCCTGCCGCACAGGCGCTCGACTACCAGGCCGGCAGCGGCGTGACCAAGCGGCACTGGCAGGTCGTCATCCTCGCCGCTGTCGTGGCCAGCGCCGCGCTCGTCGGCGCGGGCAACGTCGCGAACGGCATGATCGCGGGCATCGGCACGTCGAGCGCCGGTGCGGGTGGGCCGCTCCCGCCGATCACGATCGGCTCGAAGGACTTCACCGAGAGCGTCGTCGTCGCCGAGCTCTACGCACAGGCGCTCGAGGCGCAGGGCCACCCGGTGGAGCGCCGCCTCGGGCTCGGTGCGACCGCCGTCGCGGATGGCGCGCTCCAGCGCGGCGACATCGACCTGTATCCCGAGTACACCGGCACGGCGCTCGTGGCCGTGCTCGGCAAGCAGGTCCCGACCGCCACGGGCGGAGGAGGCGACGCAATGGCGCTCCTGGATCGCTCGGTCACCGACACCGTCCGCGCCGGCTATGCCAAGCGCGGCGTGACGATGCTCGCGCCGACGCCCTTCTCCAACGGCAACGCGATCGCGGTCACGCGCGCCACCGCGGCGAAGTACGAGCTGGAGACGCTGAGCGACCTCGCGAAGGTGTCGGGCACGCTGCGCTTCGGCGCGATCCCCGGGTTCGATACGCGCGCCGACGGGCTGCCCCTGCTCAAGCGGGCATACGGGCTCCAGTTCCAGGACGTCAGCACGCTCGAGAACGGCATCAAGTACAAGTCGCTCGATGACGGCAAGGTCGACGCCGTCTACGGCTTCGAGACCGATGGCCAGATCAGCGAGTCCAAGCTCGTCGTGCTGCGCGACGACCGGGCGGTCTGGCCGCCCTACCACTCGGCTCCGATGGTCTCGAAGGCGTTCGCCGCGAAGGCCGGACCCGCCTTCGCTGCCACCGTCAACTCGGTCTCGTCGCTGCTCGACGCCGACACCATGCGTGACCTCAACCGGCAGGTCGACCAGGGCGGCATGGAGCCCGCCGACGTGGCGAAGGCGTTCCTGGCCAAGCACCACATGCTCGAGCAGGGCGCGCGCCCGACCGTGCACGTCGGCAGCAAGGACTTCACCGAGCAGTTCGTGCTTGGCGAGCTCTACGCCCAGGCGCTCGAGGCGCGCGGCTATCCCGTCGAGCGACACCTGGGCCTCGGTGCGACGGCGGTCGCCGACAGCGCACTCAAGGCGGGTCGCATCGACCTGTACCCCGAGTACACGGGCACGAGCTGGACCTCCGTGCTCAAGCGTGACGTCAAGCCGGGCACGAGCGCCGACGCCATCTGGACGGGCGTGCACGCCGGCTACGCCAAGCGCGGCATGGACGTGCTCGAGCCCACGCCCTTCTCCAACGGCAACGCGATCGCCGTCACGCGTGCCACGGCCAAGCGCTACGACCTGGCGACGTTGAGTGACCTCGCGAAGGTCTCCGGGAAGCTCAAGCTCGGCACGATCGCCGGCTTCGAATCACGCGAGGACGGCATGCCCCTGCTCAAGCAGGTCTACGACATGCGCTTCGGAAAGCTGCAGACGCTGACTGACAGCCTCAAGTACAAGACTCTGACCGACGGCTCCGTCGATGCCGTCTACGGCTTCGAGACCGATGGGCAGATCGCCGCAGGCAAGCTCGTCGTGCTCCGCGACGACCGCGCCGCGTGGCCTGCCTACAACGCGACGCCGATCGTCTCGAAGGCGTTCGCCAAGCAGGCCGGCCCCGAGTTCGAGGCGACCGTCAACCACGTCTCCTCGCTGCTCGATGCGAAGACGATGCGCCGACTCAATCGACAGGTCGACACCGACGGGCGCGAGCCGGCCGACGTCGCACGCGGCTTCCTCGAAGCTCACGGTCTCGTCTCCTGACGCAGCGAAGCCCCGCCCGGCGCAGTGCCGGACGAGGCTTCGACTGACAGTACCTGACGGAGTGACTACTTCACGTACGTCAGCAGCGTCTTGGTGGCGTCCAGGGCCACCGCGTCCGTCTTGCTGCTCGAGAGCTTCACGAGCTTCCGGAGCAGTGCGTCGCGGGTGACACCCAGGTTGCCGTTGGTGGAGGCGGTCGCCTTCACCGTGCTGCGAGCAGCGGTCGTCTGCTTCGCGACGGGCTTCTTGGCGACGAGCTTCTTCGCGGCAGGCTTCTTGGCGACGGGCTTCTTGGCGATTGCCTTCGTCGTCGTCGCCTTGCGAGCGGCGGGCTTGGTGGCGGTGGTCTTCTTCACCGCGGCCTTGGCCGTCGTCGTCTTCTTGGTGGTGGCGGTCTTCTTCGCCGGCGTTGCCTTCGTCACGATTGGTACCTTCCTCAGGATCGTCTGCACGCTGGTGCGCGTGACACCCGAACGGAGTACCCGTGGTGGTTGCTGCCGAATCGTGTCAGGCGCGCGGAGTGCGGTCGTACGCGACCGTCGGCGTCTCGTCGAACCAGTGGATCCTGCGCGCTCGTTCGGCACCCTGCTGCTCGAGCGGCGTCGACTTCCAGTCCAATGCCTTGAACGCGTCGAGCTCGTTGGCGGCTGACACGAAGCGTGTCGCCGCACCTGCGAGGGCGGGGCCGACGCCCGGGATGAACAGCAACGCTCCGGCGATGACCTGGAGCACGCCGGTTCGACCGGTTCGCGAGTGGATGATGCTGAACAGCCCGTCCTCGTGCGAGTCGAGCTCGTTCCAGCCCTGCCAGACCTGCGCGACGCCCGACGCGATGCTGAGCACCGGCAGGACCTTGCCCAGGACGTTGGAGCCCGCCGCGATGATGCCCTTGCCCGACGCCACGTGCCGCAGACCGGCCTGCAGCAGCTGCTGGCCAGCGAGCAGGACCTGCGTCATCGCCTTGCCCGAGCGCTCGTCGCGCTCACCGGTGATGCGCTCGACGAGGTTCGTCAGGAAGTTCGGCACGATCTCGAGCGGCCGATCCAAGGTCAGCCCGTCGAGCAGCGCCCGATCATGACCGACGCCCTTGGTCGCGACCGGCGCGGCGCGCTCGGGCAACGCAGGGTCCGGCAGGCGCTCGACGGCCCACGTCAGTGGGCTCGCCGCCGTCACACCTGCTGTTGCTGCTATCGCCACGCTGGCTGGGCCATCCCGGGTCACATCGAATTCCTGCTACCTGCCTGTCGCAGGAATGCAGGAAGAAGGTCCGGAAGCGGCCACCGAATGGCCGCGCGTCCTACGCCGCGTCGCGGTCGCGCACCGCCAGGGCGAAGCCGAACATGCTGCCGGAGAAGCGGGAACCGCCGCCAGGGGTGGGGTGTACGTGCTGGAGCGGCGGCAGCGGAGGCGGCGTCTTGGACGATGCGGGGAACGGGATGACCACGCCCTCCTGCTCGGTGGATTCGTCGTTCGAACGTGCCTCAGCCATGTGCATTTCCTCCCTCAGGCATGCTGGATGCATGCCAACCCGACCATAGGTATCGGCAGGTTTTGCACTTTCTTGAACATACTCGTCACGCGTCGCCAGATGGGCCTTCCACGCTGTTCGAGGCGATCAACATGAGCACGGGAAAACCCGAGAGCAGCTCGGCGGCGGGGCGTCCCGCAAGGTCCACGTCGGCACCGGTCACGACGTGGCGCCACGTCGTCGGCGCACCATCGGGCAACTCGAGCACGGCGCTCGCGCCAGCTTGGAAACCGGGTCGCGGGACTGCGACCAACGCCCACGTGTCACCCAGCTGGCGCGCGTAGGCGACCACCCCGACGCCCGTGTGGCGGACCGGCAGGTAGGAGCCATCCCGGAACAGCTCCCGATGCTCGCGCCGCGCTCGCAAGGCGGCACTGACCAGGCGCAGCTTGGATGGGGCGTCAGCACTGTCCAACAGCGCATCCAACGCGGCGAAGTCGACGGGCTGGCGATTGTCCGGATCCACCAGCGTCAGGGACTCGACCTCGGTTCCCTGATAGGTGTCAGGCACGCCGGGGGCGAAGAGCTTGAGCGCCGTCGCCGCGAGCGAGTTGCACTCGCCCTCGGCTGCGATCTTCGCGACCGCCTGCTCGACCTCACCGCTGGTCCGCAGCCGTTCCCCGAACGCCAGCACCGCGGATTCGTAGCTCTCGTCGGGGTCGGTCCAGCTCGTCCGCTCCTTCTCCTCGCGCAGGGCCTTGCGAACGTACTGCGCCAGCCGCGCACCGTCGAGCGGCCATGCGCCGACGAGCGTCGACGCGACCATCCATCCATCGTTCGCGTCCGGCGCCGCGAACCGCTCCAGCCACTCCTCCACGAGGTCGGCCCACCAGTCAGGGCGTTCGGTCAGCACCATCAGCCGGGCGCGAACGTCCTCGCTCCGCTTCGTGTCGTGCGTCGAGCTCGCGTTCATCGAGTGCGGCCACTCCTGCGCCAGCTGCCCGAGCAGCCAGTGGAAGCTGCCGACGGCCGCGGCAGGGTGCGATGGATGCGCACCGACCTCGTTGCGCGCCGGGACGGCGTAGTACCGGTAGAAGGCCGTGTCCTCGACGCTCTTCGCCGTGACCGGACCGCTGAACTGCTGCCACCGCAACGTCAGTTCCAGGTCCTCCTGCAGCGCTCGGCCAACCTGTGCCAAGGCGAGTGGATCGACGCCTGGATTCGCCGCTGCCCCCGCGAGCGCGTGCGCGATCACGCGCTGGTCCTCCGCCGATCGTCCCCGCGCATCGACGTAGGTGCGGTAGATCGGCAGCTGGGCGGTCACGACTGCCAGTGCATCGCGGACGCGACGGAGCTCGCCCTCGTCGTCGCCGAGGTCGACGGCGTCGTCGCCGACGATGTGCCGGGCAAGCCGACCCAGCTCACCCCAGAACGCCTCGCGCATCGTACGCAGCTTGGCGCTCGCGACGATGTCGTCGAACCCCTGCTCGTGGGCGGTCACCGCGGCGTAGCGCTCGGCGATCTGCTCGGCGCCGTCGGAGTCCACGAACAGCCCATCGCATGCATCGAGGAAGTGGTAGCCGGTCGTGCCTGCCACCGGCCAGTCCGGAGGGAGCACCTCGTCCTCGGCGAGGATCTTCTCGACCAGGATGTAGAACGGCTCATCGCGTCCCGATGCAGCGCGTGCAGCCGTGGCGAGCTGCTCCAGGTAGCCGCGCGGATCACGGAGCCCGTCGACGTGATCGACCCGGAGTCCGGTGACGCGTCCCTCGGCGACCAGTTCCAGGATGCGCGCGTGCACGTCCCGGAAGACGTGCGGAAGCTCCACGCGGACGCCGACGAGGCCGGTGATGTCGAAGAAACGGCGGTAGTTGAGCCGGCGTGCCTGCTCGCGCCAGTCCGCGAGCTCGTAGTGCTGGGCGTCGACGACCTCGGCGATGGTGGCGAGCTTGTCACTGCCCGCCCGGAGCGGGTAGCGGTGCTCGTGGTACGCCAGCTCGTCGCCGTCGACGTGCAGCTCACCGGCTGCGAGCACCTCGGCAAGCGGCGCGCCCAGCACCGGCAGGAGCAGTCGCCCCGCCCCGGCCGCCCAGTCGATGTCGAAGTGGTCCGCGTACGCAGACTCCTCGCCGCGCTCCAGGACGTCCCGCCACCACGGGTTCGCGGTCGATGCAGCCATGTGGTTGGGCACGATGTCGAGCACGAGCCCCATCCCGCGTGACTCGAGCTCGTCGCTGAATGCGATGAACTCGGCGTCGGTCCCCAGCCGAGGATCCAGCGTCGTCGGATCAGCGACGTCGTAGCCATGCGTGGAACCGGGCGCCGCACGCAGCAGCGGCGAGCAGTACACATCGGTGACACCGAGCCGTTCCAGGTACGGCAGCGTCGCGAGCGCCTCGACGAATCCGAACTCGGCCGTCATCTGCAGGCGGTACGTCGAGCACGGCACGGGCATGGTCAGCGCTGCGCTTCACGGTCGCCGACGAAGCGCGACAGGCTGAGCGAATGACCGGGGACGACGAGCCCCGGCAGCTGTCGCAGGGTCCCCTCCTGGTCCTCGCGTGCCGTGTCCAGCAACACCTCCCAGGCGCCCCGTCTGTCCATCTCGGGCATCGTGAACTGGCGCGACCGCTCGCCGCCGTTGAGCACGAGCAGCAGCGTGTCACCCTTGGCTGATCGGCCACGTTCATCGACCTCGTCGGTCGCCTGGCCATCCATCAGCATGCCGAGGCAGAACTGCTCCGGATCCGACCAGTCATCACCGTGCATCTCGGCTCCGTCCGGTCGCAGCCACGTCAGGTCCTTGACGCCGTCGCCCGCCACGGGGCTTCCCGTGAAGAAGGCGCGGCGGCGCAGCACCGCGTGCTCCTCGAAGATGCGCACCGCCTGACGCGTGAAGTCGAGCAGCTGCTGGTCATCCTCGGAGAGGTCCCAGTGAACCCAGCTCAGCTCGTTGTCCTGGCAGTAGGCGTTGTTGTTGCCGTTCTGGGTCCGACCCATCTCGTCGCCGCCGAGCAGCATGCGCACGCCCTGCGAGAACATCAGCGTCGCGATGAAGTTCTTGCGCATCTGCAGGCGCATCGCGTTCACGGCAACGTTGTCGGTCGGCCCTTCGGCGCCCCAATTGCGGGTCAGGTTGTGCCCGTGCCCATCCTTGTTGTCCTCGCCGTTCGCATCGTTGTGCTTCTGCTCGAAGGCCGTGAGGTCGGCGAGCGTGAACCCGTCATGCGCAGCCACGAAGTTGATGCTCGCGTAGGTGTTGCGACCGCTGGCGGCGAAGATGTCACTCGAGCCCGAGAGCCGCGACGCCATCTCCGGCAGTCGACCCGGGTCGCCACGCCAGAAGCTGCGGACGGCGTCGCGATACTCGCCGTTCCACTCGGCCCAGCCGACCGGGAAGTCGCCGACCATGTAGCCGCCCTCGCCGAGGTCCCAGGGCTCGGCGATCAGCTTGGTCTGGGACAGGATCGGATCCTGCTGCATGATGTCGAAGAAGGTGCCGAGGCGATTCACCTCGTACAGCTCGCGCGCCAGCACCGGCGCGAGGTCGAAGCGGAAGCCGTCCACGTGCATCTCGACCGCCCAGTAGCGCAGCGAATCCATCATCAGCTGCATCGTGCGCGAGTTCTGCATGTTCAGGCTGTTGCCCGTGCCGGTGAAGTCCATGTAGTGGCGCTCGTCGCCCTGGACGAGGCGGTAGTAGCTCTTGTTGTCCACCCCACGCAGCGACAGCGTCGGACCCAGGTGGTTGCCCTCGCCGGTGTGGTTGTAGACGACGTCGAGGATGACCTCGATGCCGGCCCGATGGAAGGTCTTCACCATCGACTTGAACTCGTTCAGCGTGTGCCGGCTGCGTGCCGTGGCGTAGCGCGCCGCAGGAGACAGGAATGCGATCGAGTTATAGCCCCAGAAGTTGGTGAGGCCCTTCTCGACGAGGAAGCGATCGGTCGTGAACTCGTGCACGGGCATCAGCTCGATCGCCGTCACGCCGAGGGACACGAGGTGATCGACGATCGGCTCGTACGCCATGCCGCTGTAGGTGCCGCGCAGCTCCTCGGGCACCCCGGGATGCAGCATCGTCATGCCCTTGACGTGCGCCTCGTAGATGACGGTGCGATTCCAGGCGTGGTTGGGCTTGCGGTCGTCGCCCCACTCGAAGGCAGGGTCGACCACGACGCACTTGGGCATGCAGCCCGCGCTGTCCCGGTCATCCATGACGAGGTCACCCTCGCCGACCTTGTAGCCGAACACCTCGTCGCGCCAGTCGATCTCCCCCGCGACGCTCTTGGCGTAGGGGTCGATCAGCAGCTTGTGGTGGTTGAAGCGATGCCCGTTCTCCGGATCCCACGCACCGTGCACGCGGTAGCCGTAGAGCTGCCCCGGGCGCACGTCCGGCAGGTAGGTGTGCCAGTTGAGGTTCGTGCGCTCCGTCAGCTCGATGACGTGCGCCGGCTCTGCGTCGTCCGCCTCGTCGAAGAGGCAGAGCTCCACGCCTTCCGCATGCTCGGAGAAGATCGAGAAGTTGGTTCCCTCGCCATCCCACGTCGCACCCTGCGGATAGGGCTTGCCTGGCCAGTGTCGCATGTTCATCGTCTCGCTCCTGTCACGTGGTCACTCGTCTTGCGGAACACGGCCGCGGCACGTGCTCCAATCCCCGACTCATCGATGCCGCTGCCACCGAACCGCACGTCCTGCGAATCCACGACGCGCTCCCACTCCGACAACCCATCCGGGAGCAGGTCGGTGAGTGCTGCCGCATGCTCGTCGAAATTCCAGGCGACCAAGGTGTGGTCACCCTCCCACGCACGCTCCAGCGTCAGGCAGCGTGATCCCACCTGCCGCACGATGCCCGCGGCCGGATCGAGATGGGCGATCGACGGAGCCGCTCGACGAAGGTGCAACAACGCCCGATGGAACGCGAGCAGCTGCTCGCCGCGCTCGGTCCCTCGCGCGTCCCAGTCGAGGACGGCAGACCGGAAGGTCGCCGGGTCCTGAGGGTCGATCGCCTGGTCGACGTCGCCGCCAGCGTGGGCGAA
Organism: Thermoleophilia bacterium; assembly: GCA_025964435.1. GTDB lineage: Bacteria > Actinomycetota > Thermoleophilia > Gaiellales > SKUG01 > JAGQUL01. The sequence continues at coordinate 29,294 of JAOPYV010000164.1, forward strand.
CTCGCGAGCGCGGCCTGCGCGGACGGCCTCGATGAGTGCCGGATCCCCATGGCTGATGAAGTATGGGAACGGTCGCCGTTCGCCGTACTCCTCGCCCATGAACAGCATGGGAACGAAGGGCGCCAACAGCACGACCGCGGCGACGAGCCGCAGGTCGTCCGGCCCGAGCGTCGTGGCGAGCCGATCCCCCACGAGTCGGTTCCCGACCTGGTCGTGGTTCTGTGCGTAGACCACGAGGCGGTCGCCCCCGACCCCCGCTGCGCTGACGCCGTGGCGACGCGCGCGGTGCTGCGAGTACTGGCCGGTGTAGACGAAGCCATCCCGAAGTGATCGCGCGAGGTCGTCCACGCCCGAGAAGTCGGCGTAGTAGCCCTCGCGCTCGCCGGTCACCGCTACGTGGAGCGCATGGTGGAAGTCGTCGGCCCACTGTGCGTGCAAGCCGGTGCCGCCGTCGACGCGCGGCGTGATCGTGCGCACGTCGTTGAGGTCGCTCTCGGCGATCAGCCAGCGGCCGCGCTCGGTCTGCTGGGCGAGCAGCTCGACGGCATCGGCCAGCTCGGCGAGGAAGGGTGTGGCTGACATGTCGACGATGGCGTGGACGGCGTCGAGGCGAAGCGCGTCGACGTGGAAGTCGCGGAGCCACATCAACGCGTTCTCGATGAAGCAGCGCCGCACCTCGTCGCTGCCCGCACCGTCGACATTCATGGCGGCGCCCCACGGTGTGCCGTGCAGCACCGACATGTAGGGGCCGAATCGGTCGAGGTAGTTTCCTTCGGGCCCGACGTGGTTGTAGACGACGTCGAGCACGATCGCCAGGCCACGGGCATGCGCCGCATCGACGAGGCGCCGCAGCCCCTCCGGACCTCCGTAGGTCGACTGGGCGGCGAAGAGGTCGACGCCGTCGTAGCCCCAGTTGCGGCCGCCGGGGAACTCCGCCACCGGCAGCAGCTCGATGGCCGTGATGCCGTCGGCTGCCAGCTCGTCGAGCCGATCGATTACCGCGTCGAATGTCCCGGCCTCGGTGAAGGTGCCGACGTGCAGCTCGTAGATGACGTACTCCGCCAAGGGGCGGCCACGCCACTGAGCGTCGGTCCACTCGAACGCGGAGTGGTCGACGACCTCCGACGCGCCGTGCACGCCGTCCGGTTGGGCCGCCGACGCGGGGTCGGGCAGCTCGAGCGGATCGCCGTCGAGCAGGTATGCGTACCGGGCTCCGGCGGCGACGTCATCGACGCGTGCCCGGTAGTAGCCGCGAGGCCCCGCTTCCATGTCGATGGTTCGGGCAGCTTCATCGGCGGCGACGCCGCGCAGGACGATGCGCACGCGCTGCGCATGCGGCGCCCACACCGTGAAGGTGCAGGAGCCATCGTCGCTGGGGACTGCTCCGAGCCGATCGCTCACGCGCGGCGATCCTCGGTCGAGGGCGCGCGCAGCACGACGCAGCCGAGCGGCGGCAGCGTCAGGTTGAGTGACCACTCATGTCCGTGGATCGGGACGGGAGTCGTGTCGACCCCACCGAAGTTCCCGCTGCCACTGCCCCAGTACTGCTCGGCGTCGGAGTTGAGCAGCTCTGTCCAATGCCCCGCGGTCGGCACGCCGATGCGGTAGTTCTCGTGCACCGAGGGCGTCGCGTTGAGCACGACCAGCACGTCGGGCGCGCCGGGCGTGCGGCCATGGCGCAGGTACGAGTAGACGCTTCCCGTCGCGTCGCTCGTATCCACCCAGGAGAATCCGGCCGGATCGAAGTCGACCTCGTGGAGCGCCGGCTCCTCGCGGTAGATGCGGTTCAGGTCGTGGATGAGCGCCAGCACGCCGGCATGCTCGGGCCGATCCAGCAGGCGCCAGTCGAGGCTCGAGTCGTGGTCCCACTCCTCGACGTGGCCGAACTCGCAGCCCATGAACAGCAGCTTCTTGCCGGGCAGCGTCCACATGTAGGCATAGAGCAGGCGCAGGTTGGCGAACTGCTGCCACGTGTCACCAGGCATGCGATCGAGCAGCGACCCCTTGCCGTGCACGACCTCGTCGTGCGAGAGCGGCAGCATGAAGTTCTCGGTGTAGGCGTACACCTGACGGAACGACAGCTCGTCGTGGTGGTGCTGTCGGTGGATCGGGTCACGTCCGAAGTACTCGAGCGTATCGTGCATCCAGCCCATGTCCCACTTCATGCCGAAGCCGAGGCCACCCGTCCAGGTCGGGCGCGAGACGCCGCCCCATGCAGTGGACTCCTCCGCGATCATCGCGATGTCCGGCTCCTTGCCGTAGGCGTCGCTGTTGAGCTGGCGCAGGAAGTCGATCGCCTCGAGGTTCTCGCGCCCGCCGTGCACGTTGGGGATCCACTCGCCGTCCTTGCGCGAGTAGTCGAGGTAGAGCATCGATGCGACGGCGTCGACGCGCAGCCCGTCGACGTGGTACTCCTCGATCCAGTAGAGCGCGCTCGAGAGCAGGAAGCTGCGCACCTCGTTGCGCGAGTAGTTGAAGATCGCACTCTTCCAGTCGGGATGGAATCCCTGGCGGGGATCGGCATGCTCGAACAGGTGCGTGCCGTCGAAGAAGGCGAGCCCATGCTCATCGGTCGGGAAGTGGGAGGGCACCCAGTCGAGCAGCACGCCAACGCCGGCGCGGTGCAGCTCGTCAACGAGGTGCTTGAAGTCATCGGGCGTGCCGAAGCGGCTCGACGGGGCGAAGTAGCCGGTCGTCTGGTAGCCCCAGGAGCCGAAGAACGGGTGCTCCATCACGGGCATGAACTGCACGTGCGTGAATCCTGTGCGCTCGATGTACTCGATGAGCTTCGGCGCCAGCTCGCGCCAGCTGAGCGAGCGGCTCCCGTCCTCGGGAACGCGCATCCAGGAGCCGACGTGCAGCTCGTACACGCTCATCGGTGCATCAAGCGAGTTGTGCGCGCCGCGCTCGGTCATCCACGCATCGTCCTCCCATGCGTAGCTGCCATCCCAGACGACGGACGCGGTGTGGGGCGGGATCTCCGCGAGCCGCGCGAAGGGGTCCGCCTTCTGCACCTGGTAGCCATCGACCGTGGAGACGATCTGGTACTTGTAGTGCTCACCCGAGCCGATGCCCGGGATCCAGCCGTGCCAGATGCCGCTCCCCTCGGTGACGCCGGCCGTCGCGAGCGGTGCGTCCTCCGGGTTCCAGCCGTTGAAGTCGCCGACGACTGACACCGACGCAGCGTTCGGCGCCCAGACCGCGAACCACGTGCCGGCGACTCCGTCGACCTCGTGCGGATGGGAACCGAGCCGGCGGTGCAACTGGTTGTGCGTCCCTTCGGCGAAGAGGTGGATGTCCTCGGCGGTCAGCAGGCAGACGTCGTGGCGAACGCGAGTGGTGGGGGCGGCGACTGACATCGTGACGGAAGGCTCCTCGGTGCTGGATTCGATGACCGGCACCTTGCCGGCGCGCAGGTCGGTCAATTCGCGGAGCAGCGTCTGGAGCTCACGGTCCCGGCCGAGCTCCTCGACCGTGCGCGCGGTGCGGCGCACCCAGTTCGGTGCATCGTGTGAGCCGGTGCCCGGCACGTTCTGCGGCTCGGTCTCGCCCCAGAAGTCCTCGACGTTGGCGATCACGGCGCTCGCATCGCCCTGCGCGAGCAGCTTGAGTGCCGCGTCGTGGACGGCCTCGGCCGGAACCGAGCTCGACTCGTTGCCGTCCGAGAGCAGGCCGCGGTCGCGGAGATAGCTGATCAGCTGCTGCCGGCCACTCGGCTCCAGGCCCTGCCAGACCTTCGCCCACGTCGGCGTGTCGTGCGTGTTCACCGCAGCGAGCGCGTCGGCCGGCGCGGGGCGGATCGGCGCATCGACGTCGCCGGGGAAGAGCTCGAACTGCATGACGTACGTGCGTCGTGCGGCGTGCTCGCGCATCTGCTCGCGCACGACCGGCGGCACGGTGCCGAGGTCCTCGCCGATGACCACGCAGTTCGCGCGCACCGATTCGAGGCAGATGATCGCCCACTGCTCCTCGGCGGCGTAGCTGACGTACACGCCGTCGCCCGCACCGAGCTCGCTCGGGATCCAGAAGAGGCGATGCAGCCCCATCACGTGGTCGATGCGCGCCGCATCGGCGTGCTGGAAGAGGTTGCGGATCGAGGCGATCTGGTAGTCGTAGCCGCTGGCGCGCAGGCGCTCGGGATGGAGCGGTGGCAATCCCCAGTCCTGACCACCCTCGGCGAGCGGGTCCGGGGGCGCACCGATGCTGATGCCCGGTGCATGGAGGTCCGCGAAGTGGCTGCGGTCGAAGCCGTCCGGATGCACGCCGAGCGGCAGGTCGAGGTAGAGCCCGGCCCCGCCGCGGTTGGCGAGCGCGGCGAGCTGCTCCTCCATCACCCACTGCGCGTACTGGTGGTAGTGCTCACCCGCGGCGCCGCTGCCATCGAGCGTCGCGCGGAAGGTCGCATACTCCCCGAGCAGCGCCCGGTCGGTTCGCCAGCGATCGAACGCTGCGCGACGCGGTCCCTCTGCCTCGAGCAGCGCCCGGGCGCAGGCGTCGATGACCGGTCGCTTGAGCGCGTAGACGCCGCGATGGTCGACGTGGGCGAGCGCGCGCAGCTCCTCGCGCTGCTGGAGTGCGGCGGTGTTGCGCACGAGCTCGCGCGCGACGCTCGATGCAGCCAGCTCGGGCAGTGCCTCGACGTCGAGGTACGCCTCGTTCCAGAAGGTGCGGCTGATCGGGGCATATGGGCTCGGCTCGAAGGGCTCGTCCAGGAAGGTCGCCAGCAGCGGCGTCGATCCGAGCAGCCCGCCACCTGCGGCATCGACCAGGTCGAGCAGGTCTCCGGCCGTGCCGAGGTCGCCGATCCCCCAGTCACGCTCGGAGCGTGCGGCGTAGAGCGGCACGAACAGCCCCCAGGTGCGGTCATGGGAGGTCGAGTGCGTATGCCGGGGCGCGCTGATGATCCGACTGACGGCGCGTGTCGAGCCCGACTCCAGGACGAGGTCGTGGTAGCCGTGGGGAAGCCCCGCAGGCAGCGTCGCGCTCCCGCTGCGATCGAGCGCGATCTCGCGCTCCTCGCCGCCTTCGAGGTGCAATGTCAGTCGCACCGATCCGGTGAGGCCGTGACCCAGCCGCACGGGCGTCGCCGCGCCGTCCCAGACCACGTGCACGTAGTCGATCGGCAGGCGCCCGCGACGCGTCCGCCACGCCTCCAGCGCCGCCTCGGATTCCGCTGCCGTCGCGACCTCCACGCCGAGCGCGCCCACGACGGAGCGCAGCGCTGCGTCACTCGCGCGCACGAGCTCGCCGCCAAGGTCGGTGTATTCGGTCTGCACGCCGAGCTCGCGAGCCAGCTCACGCAGTGCCCGCGTGTCGTCATTGCGTCCATGCTTCGCCACGTGTCAGTCGCTCCCGAGCAGCTGTTCCAGGCCGCGGGCGGGGATCCAGACCCACCCTGGCCGATTGTTTGCCTCGTACGTGAGCTCGTACAGCGCCTTCTCCATGAGCAGCGCGTCGAGCATGATACCGAGGTCGCCCTGGTCCTCCGTCAGGAATCCGCCCTCGTTGGCGGTCTCCAGGTAGGAGCGCAGGAAGGTCGCGCTGACCCAGCGATACCAGTAGTCCATCCACTCGCCGAGCCGCTCGGCCAGGGGTCCGGATTCCTGTCCCTCCGCGTGCTCGTGGTAGACGGTCCATGCGGCGTAGTCGAAGGAGCGCAGCATCCCCGCCACGTCCTTGAGCGCGCTGCGCTTGATCCGACGTTCGCCGATCGGCCGCTGCGGCTCGCCCTCGAAGTCGATGATCCGGAAGTCGCGACCGGTCCACAGCACCTGGCCGAGGTGGTAGTCGCCGTGCACGCGGATCCGCACGTCGCCGAGGCCGATGTCGAGCAGTCGGGCGAAGCGATCGAGGATCCGCTGCTCGAGCGCGAGCACGTCGTCCAGCGCTGGCTGGCTCGAGCTGAGCTTGCGCAGCGCCACGAAGGTGCGCCGCGTCGTCGCCCGCATCGCCTGGTACAGGGAGCGGCGATACATCGGCGTCGTCGGCTCTGGCGCGAGCGGCCCTTCCTCCGGGGCAGCTGCCAGCGCGGCATGCAGCTCCGCGGTGCGCGTGCCGAGCATGCGCGCCGATTCCAGGTACGCCCCGATCGTGTCGTGGGCGAGCTGGGGCGGGTCCTGCCACACGCGGCGCATGATGTCGGCATCGGGCTGCTTCGGCATCTCCGGGCGCGCCAGCGCCTCGTCGGCGAAGCGGCGCAGCGCATCGAGCGTGTAGCTCCAGGCGTCACCCTCGTTCTCGACGTACTCCTGCAGCACGCCCACGGTGCGGGCGCGCTCCGTGCCGGCGTCCGGCCCGCTTCGGTACTCCAGCGTGGCAGCGACCGCCGGCGAGTGGGGGAACACGCCGTCCTCGCTCAGGTAGCGGCCGAGCTCGACATCGGGATTCGTGCCATCCTCGAGCAGGCGGAAGACCTTGAGCAGGTAGCGGTTGCCGTAGGCGATCGTGGAGTTGCTCTGCTCGACGCTGAGCGCGTTGGGAGCCTCCGAGTCGCCGACGTCGCGCAGCGCACGCAGGCTTGCGGTGGTGACCGGCTCGATGCGTCCAGCGCTGCCGGACAGCTTGCGCCGACGCAGGATCGAATCGAGCAGCGCGGCATTGAAGTCGTCGTCGACCAGACCGTCGAAGACGGCGAACTGGTCGTCACCGCTGGCAGTCGTCACGCGCGCGATCGTCGTCACCGGGATCGGCGAGGGGAAGTCCACGCGCGAGTCGACCGGCTCGGCGACGAGCGGCAGCACGTACGTCTCGGGCTCGCCCTCGACGTACTCCACGGCGACGAGCGCCATGTAGCCGATCGGCCGCTTCGCCGTGCCCCCGACGGGCACCGCCTCGATGATCGAGGTGCCGCGGATCTTGCGCGCCTTGGAGCGGAACCAGCGGCGCTCCAGCAGGTACTCCGGCAGCAGTGCCTCGACCTGGCGGCGACCACCCGGCGTCAGCAGCAGCTCGGACCAGTCGGCCTGCACGCGCAGGGTCGGCACCTCGCTCACGCGCGACGGGTGCGTGTCGTCGACGCTCGCGGGCTCGAGCACGAACCAGAACACGTCATGCGGGCCGAGCGTCAGCATGTACGGCAGCTCGCCGATCACGGGGAACTCGACCTGGCCCAGCATCGCGACGGGGCGACAGCCGACGAACGCCGACAGGTCCAGCTCCACGTACTGCGCATAGCGCGAGAGGTTGACGACGCAGAGGATGCGCTCCTCCTCCGTCACGCGCATGTAGGTCAGCACCTTGCGGTTCTCGCTCGGCACCCACTCCAGCGCGCCATGGCCGAGTGCGGGATGCCGCGTCCGCAGCGCGATCATGCGCTTGGTCCACCACAGCAGCGACTCGGGGTTGGCCAGCTGCGCCTCGACGTTGACGGAGGCGGCGTGGTACTCGGGGTCGGTCACCACGGGCAAATAGAGCTTCTGCGAGTTCGCGTCCGAGAAGCCCGCGTTGCGGTCGGCGCTCCACTGCATCGGCGTGCGCACGCCATCGCGGTCGCCGAGGTAGATGTTGTCACCCATCCCGATCTCGTCGCCGTAGTAGATGACGGGCGTGCCGGGCAGCGAGAAGAGCAGGCTGTTCATCAGCTCGATGAGCCGGCGGTTGTTGCCCAGCAGCGGCGCGAGCCGACGGCGGATTCCGAGGTTGATGCGCGCACGCTCGTCCTCCGCGTACATGCGCCACATGTAGTCGCGCTCCTCGTCGGTCACCATCTCGAGCGTCAGCTCGTCGTGGTTGCGCAGGAAGATCGCCCACTGCGCGCCCTCGGGGATGTCCGGAGTCTCCTCGAGCACGTCGATGATCGGGAAGCGATCCTCCATGCGCGTGGCCATGAACATGCGCGGCATGAGCGGGAAGTGGAACGCCATGTGGCACTCGTCGCCGTCGCCGAAGTAGTCGACCACCTCGTCCGGCCACATGTTCGCCTCGGCGAGCAGCATCTTGTCGTCGTGCTTGGCATCCACGTGCGCCCGCAGGTCCTTGAGCGCCTGGTGGGTGCGCGGCAGGTTCTCGCAGTTGGTCCCCTCCTCCTCGAAGAGGTAGGGGACCGCATCGAGCCGCAGGCCGTCGACGCCCATCTCGAGCCAGTAGTCGACGGTCTTGTACAACTCCTTGACGACGTCGGGATTCTCCCAGTTGAGGTCGGGCTGGTGGGAGTAGAAGCGATGCCAGTAGTAGGCACCGGCGACGGGGTCCCACGCCCAGTTCGAGGTCTCGAAATCCTTGAAGATGATGCGCGTGTCGGTGTACTTCTCGACCGTGTCACTCCACACGTACCAGTCGCGATGCTTGCTGCCGGGAGCGGCTCGGCGCGCGCGCTGGAACCAGGCGTGCTGGTCCGACGTGTGGTTGAGCACCAGCTCCGTGATGATGCGCAGGCCGCGCGACTTGGCTTCCTTGACGAACGCCTTGAAGCCGTTCATGTCACCGTAGGACGGGTGCACGCGCAGGTAGTCAGCCGTGTCGTAGCCGTCGTCGCGCAGCGGCGACGGATAGAACGGCAGCAGCCAGATCGCGGTGATGCCGAGGTCCTGGAGGTAGTCGAGCTTGCTGACGAGGCCGCGGAAATCCCCGATCCCATCGCCGTTCGAGTCGCGATAGACCTTGACGTGCAGCTGGTAGATGACCGCGTCCTGGTACCAGCGTGCCTGCGTTGCCGTGGTCATCGAGTTGGGTGCTCCTGTCGAGGTGTCGTGGGGTGTCGTACGTGCAGCACGTGTGCCGGCAGCACTGCGGGGTCGAGCTCGACGTAGGCCGACGAGCCGGTCCAGGTGTAGGTGGCGCCGCCGATCAGGTCGTGGACCTCGTACGCAGCGTCGTGGGAATCGATGCCGAGCGCCGTGAGGTCCAGCTGCAGGGTACCTGCCTGGCGCCAGGTGTCATGGAGGTTGACGACGACGAGGATGACGTCCGTGCCGTCGAGGCTGCGCTTGCTGTACGCGATGAGGTGCTCGTTGTCGATCGCGTGCACGTGCAGCGTGTCGTCGCGCTGGAGCGCCGGGTGCTCGCGTCGCGCGCGGTTGACGACGGCGATCAGCGCATCCAGCGACCGCTGCGCATCCAGGTCGCGGTACCGCACCTCGTACTTCTCCGAGTCGAGGTACTCCTCGCTCCCCGGTCGCGCGGGGGTCGACTCCATGAGCTCGAAGGCCGGGCCGTAGATGCCGTAGTTCGCCGACGCGGTGGCCGCGAGCACGAGCCGGCTGACATAGGTGCCGCGCGACCCCTCCTGCAGCTGCTCGGTGAGGATGTCCGGCGTGTTCGGCCAGAAGTTCGGGCGCATCACGTCGACCGACGGCGGCGTCGTCAGCTCCCGCAGGTACTCCTCGAGCTCCACCTTGTGCTGGCGCCACGTGAAGTACGTGTACGACTGCGAGAAGCCGAGCTTCGCGAGCCGCGCCATCACCTTCGGCCGCGTGAAGGCCTCGGCCAGGAAGATGACGTTCGGGTGCTCCACGCGTACGGCGGCAATCATCCACTCCCAGAACGGGAACGCCTTCGTGTGCGGGTTGTCGACGCGGAAGATCCGCACGCCCTGCTCGACCCAGAAGTCGACGACGCCCTTGAGGCCGTGCCAGAGCTCCTCCCAGTCCTCGGACTCGAAGTCGATCGGGTAGATGTCCTGGTACTTCTTGGGCGGGTTCTCGGCGTACTGGATCGTGCCGTCGGGGCGATGCCGGAACCAGCTGGGATGCTCGGTCACCCACGGGTGGTCGGGCGCGCACTGGTACGCGAGGTCGAGCGCCAGCTCGAGGCCCGCTGCCTCGCTGGCGACGCGCAGCGCGCGGAAGTCGTCGAGCGTGCCGAGCTCGGGGTGGATCGCGGTGTGCCCGCCCTCGGCGGAGCCGATCGCCCACGGGCTGCCGGCGTCGTCGGGGCCGGCGACGACGGCGTTGTTGCGGCCCTTGCGGTGCTCGCGCCCGATCGGATGGATCGGCGGCAGGTACAGCACGTCGAAGCCCATGGCCGCGATCCGCGGCAGCTCCAGCTGCAGGTCGGCGAACGTGCCGTGCTCGCCCGGGCACGGCGCGGTCGAGCGCGGGAAGCGCTCGTACCAGGCGCTGCAGCGTGCGCGCTCGCGCTCGACGACGACGTTGAGCATGCGGTCGTAGGAGGTCTGGAAGGTCCGGTCGGGATACCGTTGCAGCAGCGCGTCGAGCCCCGGCGCGAGCGCGGCGGCAACGGCGGCCTCGCCACCGGCCTCCAGCGACGTCAGCGCCGCCGTGAGCGCGGCGACATCGCCACGCGCCGTCGCGCGGATCGCAGCAGCGCGCACGAGCGCCGCGCCGACCTGGAGGTCGACGGTGACGTCCTGGTCGACCTCGACGCGGGCGACGAGGTCGCGGCGCCAGGTGCTCCATGCGTCGATCCATGCATGGAAGGTCAGCTGCACGATGCCGAGCGCGGCGGCGGGGACCGCGCCGATGAATCGGTCGTTGCCCGCTGCCGCGAGCGGTGCTTCCTGCCAGGTGGCGCCCGCATCGTCGGACCAGGCGACGACGACGGCGACGAGGTCATGGCCATCGGCGAACGCGTCGATCTCAACCGGGATCGGATCAGCGAGCGTCGCCTTCGTGGCGAACCTGCCGGCATCGGCCTCGGGGCGTGCTGCCTCGAGTGCGACGCGACGCCTGCTTCCCGTGCGTGTGGCTTCGGAGAGCGGTGCGGACTTCGTGGTGGCCATGTTCGTGGCGATGCTTTCGTGGGTCGACGGGACGAACCCATCCCATACCCACTTCGCCGGTGGCTAGATCAGGCCGTCTCGCGGAGCAGCACCGCGCCCCAGTTGCCGTCCATCTGGCCGAGGTCGAGCTTGCCGCCCTGCACCACGTGGCGGGCACCGCTCAGCGCGTCGATGAAGGCGGAACCATCGGCGGCGAAGGAGCCGACCGGCACGTCCACGTGCCGGCTCACGACATTGTTGTTGAGCGCGACGACCGCATCGCGCGCGTCACCCTCGACGAAGCGTCGGAAGGAGAGCGTGTTGTCCTCGTTGTGGGACTTCAGCACCTCGAACTCGCCGCGTCGCAGCGCGTCGGAGCCCTTTCGCGTCTCGATCAGCTTCTGGTACAGGCCGAACATGTCGCCGGCGCGGTCCGCCTGGCCGCCGTCCTTGCGCTGCAGGCCGGTCAGCGTCGCCCGCGGCTCGAGCGAGTCGGCGACGTTCCAGTCGAAGGCGCGTCGCGAATCGGGATCCGCGCCGCCCTCCATGCCGATCTCAGCGCCGTAGTAGATGCTCGGCGCGCCCTGGTAGGTCATCTGGAAGATCGCCGCGGGCCGGGCGCGATACCAGTCGCCACCCGCCTGCGTGATGAAGCGCGGCGTGTCGTGGCTCTCGAGGATGTTGAGCATCGCGAGCTTGTTCTCGGTCGCGTACGGGCTCTTCAGGCGGTTGACGAAGTCATCGACCGGGATCGACTTCTTGGCGAAGAAGTCCACTGCCGGGAGCTGGAAGTGCTTGTAGTCCATGACGCCGTCGAACTGGTCGCCCTGGAGCATGCCGCTCGCGTCGTGCCAGTTCTCCCCGAGCATGTAGCCCTCGGGGTTCTCCGCCTTGATCACCTTGCGCGCCTCGCGCCAGACCTCGGGCTCGACCTCGTCGGCGACGTCCATGCGCCAGCCGTCGATCTTGCCGTCGCGCATCCACTTCCGGACGATCGAATCCTTGCCGGTGACGAGCCCGTCCATGACGTCCGGGTGGAGGTTCTTGAGCACCGGGAGCGTGGCGTAGGGGCCGCCCCACTCCGCCTTGCCCCAGCCCTCGTAGTCGTTGCTGCGCAGCACGCCCTTCTCGTCCGTGAAGGTCGAGATCGGGTGGCGGTGGACGTTGTAGTAGTCCCAGTACTTGCTCTCGCGCCCCTTCTCCTGCACGTCCTTGAACCAGACGTGCTCGTTGGAGGTGTGGTTCAGCACGCCGTCGAGGATCAGCTTCACGCCGCTCGCGTGGGCGGTGTCGACGAGCTTGTCGAAGGCGGCGTTGCCGCCGAACGCAGGATCCACCTGCGTGAAGTCGGTCGTGTCGTACTTGTGGTTCGACGGCGCCGTGAAGATCGGGTTCAGGTACAGCGCGTTCACCCCGAGCTTCGTGAGGTGGCCGAGCTTCTCCGTCACGCCGTTGAGGTCGCCGCCCATGAAGAACTTGTCGTTCTTGGGCGGTGAGCCCCACGGGACGGTGCCAGCCGGGTCGTTGGAGGTGTCGCCGTTGCGGAATCGCTCCGGAAACACCTGGTAGAAGATCGCGTCCTTGACCCAGTCCGGGCTCTTCGCCGACGTGGCTGGCGCGGTCGTGGCGGGCTTGGCGGGCGTGGCGGGCGTGGCGGCTGAAGGGGAGGCGACGGGCTGCATCGTCCAACTATCCCCGACCGTGGCGTCGATTCGCAGCGGCCACGTGCCAGGCGGCGCGGAAGGGGCACACGAGCGGCCGCCTTGGCCCACCCACGACGACGGCGCCACCTCGCGTGATGCGAGATGACGCCGTTGACCGGTCGCCCATGCAGCAGCGCGGATCAGACCTCGCGGTCGATGCTGCTTGCTGCGGGCGTCCGGTTCCCCGTGATGCGATTCGGAGTGGTCAGGTCCGGCATGCCGGAGGCGTCGTCGGACTGCTCGCCTGCGAACTCCTCCTTCGCCTTCTCGGCCCCGGCGCTGATTGCCTCCGTTGCGCGCTCGACCGTCTCCTGTGCCTTGTCGACGGTGTCGGAGACGAGCTGCGAAGCCTTCTCCTTGACCTGCTCCTGGACGGGAGCCAGCTTCTCCTGCTCCGCCTGCGACCGCGGGATGAAGCTTCCCGCGACGGCGCCGATCGCCAACGCACCGAGCCCGAGCAGGTGGCTGTGCTCGCGCACCGCTACCTTGGCCTGGGTGCGACTCGGGATGTGGTCGACGATCGCCTCCTTGGCGTGCGAGACCTGACCCGTGACGGCCGAGCCGGCATGGCTGACCTTCGACTGGGCTGACCCCATCATCGAGTCGCCGGATTCGTGCCGCATGCCGTCTCCCGACGATACGGAGCTGCGGGTGGGATCGTACGTCGAGATCGATCGTGGTGGTGCCGCGTCGTCCCCGCGTGCCTTGAGGTTCCTGGCAAGCACCGTGCCGCCGAGACCCATCGCGATGAGTGGCGCGATGTTGTGGCGGACGAATCCGCCCCATCCCTCGCCTGGCTGTCCCTGGTTCATTCCGAGCGTTCCTTTCACCTTGCCGACGGCGTCCTCGGCGATGTTGCTCACCTGCCGTCGTACGTTGAGCTTGTTCTCGAGCGCATCGATGTCACGGACGATGAGGTCCCGCGTGCGTTCGTTGTGCCGCTTGATCAGGCCTTGTGTTCCTTGATCCACGTCAGGTCCTCCTTCGTCTGGTTGATGGCTCCACTCGGAGCGATCTGGGCGTGCTGGATGCGGTTGCGCGCAACGAGTGCGAACGCAGCTGCGATGGCCCCGAACACGGCGGCCACGATGAGGTAGCTGGCCCATGCGGGCAGCGCTTCGTCGAGCCCTGCGGCAGCTGCGAAGCCGAGCAGGATCACCGTCGCCAACGCGAACGGCCAGGCGGCTGCGCCGATCGCCGCCGCACCACCGAGCTGCTTGGCGCTGGTCGTCGCCTCCTGCTTCGCCAGCGCGAACTCGCCGCGCATCAGCTCCTGCGTGTGGGATGCGAGGTCACTGACGATCTGGCCGATCGAGCGCTCGTCCTCGACGGAGCCCGGGGCGTACCGCTCGCGGACCGTGCGCCCGCCGATCGGCACGCCACGGCGTTCTGCGGTCCAGGCCATCAGTACACCCCTCGGTCCATCGAGCTGGCGCGGACCGCACTCGGGTCGACCGGCTTGAGCGCACGCGACAACGCGAACCCTGCACCGAACAGCCCTGCGGCGAAGAGCAACGGATGACGCCGCACCTGTGCGGAGAGGTCCTTCGTCATCTCCTCGACCGGGGTGCGCTCGACGTAGGAGACGACGTTGCCGGCCGAGTTGGAGACCTGCTCGATCGCCTTGCCGACCTGCGGCTGCTCCTCGGCGATGTTGCGCGCGAACTCCTGCGCCTTCTCCTGGATCGCGCGCGCCGTGTCGGCCATCTCGGAGCGCCGGGTGTCAGCCTTGTCAGCGACCTTGTGTGCGACGCTGCCGATTCGATCCGCCGTGCCGTGCCGGAGCTCGCCGCCGGTTTCCTTGATGGTGCCAGCAGCGCCTTCGAGCGCGGTCCCTGCCTTGTCCGTGAGCGATGGACTGGTAGAGCCTTCCAGCCCTGCTCGATTCCCGGTATATGTCCCGGCCATGGTGTCCTCCTGCAAAGTCGTCGTTGTGACGGGTAGGAGTGTCATGCCGCACAGGTAGGACAGAAAACGAGGTACCTACGAGGAGCCTGTCGATCTTCGCCGAAGCCTGCGCACACCGCGCGATCGAACGGAAATCACAGTTTCATGGATGCGGCGCGGTCCATCGGGATCGCGCATCGCGCGTCAGGAGCAGGGCCGGATAGCGGACTCGAACCGCTGACATCCACTTTACAAGAGTGGCGCTCTACCAACTGAGCTAATCCGGCAACGTCGTCCATCCTACCCGGACGGCTCCTCCACTTTCGAGGGCCGCACCTCGGGACGAGGCATATTCTCCGCCGAGCGCGCAACAAGCCATGTATGGAGACGACCACGACCGACAGGCTTCCCGAGCGATACGCCGACGCCGAGCTAGTCGCGCGGGGCGGCATGGGCGAGGTGTGGCGCGCCACGGACACGCTGCTCAATCGTCCGGTCGCCGTGAAGCTCCTGCGCGACAGTGCGGGCAACGAGCCGCCGGAGACCCTGCGGCTGCGCTTCCAACGCGAGGCGCAGGCAATCGCGCGCCTCTCGTCGCATCCGCGCATCGTCACCGTCTTCGACGTCGGCGAGACCGCCGGCGGCGTGCCCTACATGACGATGCAGTGGCTGGGCGGCGGCACGCTGCCCGTCGACCGCACCGCTGCCGACTGGAGCGATCGTGCTGCGGTGCGCTGGCTCGCGCAGGCGGCGAGCGGACTCGACGCCGCGCACCTCGCGAACATCGTGCACCGCGACGTGAAGCCGAGCAACATCCTGCTCGACGAGGAGGGTGATGCGTACATCGGCGACTTCGGCATCGCCCAGGTCCAGCAGGGTGTCGCGGGCGCACTGACGCAGACCGGAACGCTCATCGGAACGGCGTCCTACATGTCGCCGGAGCAGGCGACCGGCGACGGCGTCGAGGCAGCCAGTGACCAGTATGCGTTGGCGTCGATCGCCTACGAGATGCTCGTCGGGGTGCGGCCCTTCCCGCGCGAGAGCCCGCTTGCCGAGCTTGCTGCGCACGTCTCGGAACCGCCACCCACGCCGTCGCTGCAACGACCCGGCCTGCCGCCGGCCGTCGATGCCGTGTTCCTGCGCGCGCTGGCGAAGCAGCCTGACGAGCGCTACCTGACCTGCGGCGCCTTCGTCGAGGAGCTGCAGGCTGCGCTGGCCCAGTCGGCGCCAATCGCGGCACCTGCCGAGCCGACGCGGCCACAGCCGATGCGCCCGCGGCCGCAACCAACGCGCCGTCGACAGCGGCGATCGCACGCGCTCCTGCCCCTCGCGGCGGTGCTCGCCATCGCTGGAGTCGGCGGCATCACGCTGGCGCTCACCACGGGCGACCGCGAACCTCCCACCGAGCAGGCCAAGGTCGAGGACGCGACACCGGCGACGACCACGCCAGCGACCACTGCGCCAGCGGCAACGACACCTGCCACGACGGCACCTGCGACGACGCCTCCCGCGACGACCACGCCCGCGGCTGCCGCCGACGCAGGGCCGCAGGACGCGCCGCAAGCGGCCCCCCGTGCGCCGACCCCCACGTCCACCAGCGCGGCGATAGCGCAGCACCTGCGCTCATTCCGGCTGCTGCAACAGCGCCGCTACTCCGAAGCGCTCGCCGAAGGCACGGCATCCCTGGCCCGGCTCGGTGGGGTCAAGCCGTACGAGGCGTTCGCCAACTACAACGTGGGCGCGAGCCTCGTCGGACTCGGGCGCTGCGCCGAAGCACTTCCCTACCTGGATCGCTCCGAGCAGCTCCAGGGAAGCCGCGCAGAGATCCGCGCGGCGCGGAACACCTGCTCGCGCGGCTAGCCGAAGGTGGCGCCCTGCGTTGCGCCGTGGCTGGTGCGCGCGTCGTACGCCGCCTGTCGGAGACCGTCGAGCCGCATCTGCGACTTGGCGACGCTCGACGCGGCGGCATCCAGGGCGCTGCAGGTCGAGCGTGTGCCGACACGCATCAGCACGAAGTTCACCTTCGCCGCCGCCTGGCGGGTCAGGAAGCCATGGCCCTTCTCGTGGACCCAGAGCCGCACGAGGTAGGCGTCCCATGCGGCGCGCACGTCTGCGGCCGCATCGGTCGGCATCGACCACTTCGGCATGGTGTAGCGCTGGCGCACGGTCACCGAGACGGATCCGATCGAGCAGCCGCGGCTGGACCGGACGAAGGAGTAGCGCCACGCGACATACCCGTTGGCTCGCGCGTCGTGCCCACCGGGACCCTTCGCATCGAGGCTCGCTCGGATGCCGGGAACGGTCGCGCCGTAGACGGAGTAGTAGGTCGTCGTTGCGGCGCTCGGCCGGACGACCGCGTGGGCGACCGAACTTCCAGCCGTGAGCACAAGCAGGGCCAGCATCAGGGCGCTGGGCAGGACGCGACGAGTGATCCGAGGTCGTGACATGCCCGCATGCTAGCCGCTGCTGCACGCAGTTCGAACAGGATCGAAAGGTGAATCCTGCTATCCATTCACAGATCGGACATAGCTGCGCAAAGACCGTTTTCCTCTATCCGTGCGAGGGGATGCTCTTGATACGTGCGGCTGTGGAACTGCGTGTCCACACGGAACGACCACTCGACAAGTCGGGAACCATGGATTCCAGCTATCAGATCAGCACGCTCGTGGAAGTCGTCGCTGCCGTCTTCGACGGCATCGTCTTCCTCACGCTGGCGTTGGTCGGGCTCACCTCGCTGATCCGCACGCGCGACGGCGTCGCAGGCTGGTTCGCCGGCATGTTCTTCGCACTGGGCGGCACCGTCGCACTCGGGCTCATCGTCGACCCCGGCCCGGAGACCAGCGTCTGGTTCTCGCGTATCTCGATCGCGACGCTCGCGCTCATCCCCTTCTTCCTCTACCGCTTCACGCGCTCCTTCGCGCGGGGGAACTCGTGGGTCGACGTCGTGTCGACGATCCTGACCGTGGTCGTCGTCGTCTGGAGCTGCACGCTCACGCCACCACCCGAGGGTGCGGCGTGGGGCCGCTCGTTCGCGATCTTCGCCATCACGTTCCTCGCGCATTGGACGATCCTGTCGATCGCATCCGCCTGGTTCTTCCTGCGGGAGGCGCGCCAGACCCTCGGCGTGGCGAGTCGGCGCATGCGCCTGTTCGCCGGGGCGACTCTCGCCCTGGCAGGGGCGATCCTCCTCTCGAGCTTCACGGGCAACGCCAGCGGCACGCAGCTCATCATCGGCGTGGTCGTCCAGCTCGGTGGCGCCGCGTCGGCGCTGCTGTTCTGGTTCGCCCTCGCACCGCCGCGCGCCCTGCGCGCCTCCTGGCGCGCCCGCGAGCTCCAGGCCATGGAGGGCGGGCTCCGGTCGCTGCTGGAAGGCGAGACCGTCGACGACGTGCGCGAGCGAACGCTGCAGGCAGCGCTCCGGCTCACCGGCGGCATCGGCGCGATCATGCTCGATCAGGATGGACTCCCCTGCGCACGCCTGGGGCTCGACGAGGACGCCGGCCTTCGCGTGGCCGCGGCGGCGCGCGGTGGCGAGGGCAACGGTCGCGGCGCATCCAGGCTCATGGCGGTCGATCGGATCGTCGTGGCGTGCGGCCCGTCCGCTCCCTTCTTCGGCGTCGACGAGCGACAGCTGCTCGACTCCCTGAGCGCGTTCGCGTCGCTGGGCGAGGGGCGAGCACGAACGCTCGAGCGTGAGCGCGACGCGAACGAGCGCCTGCGCCAGGTCGACCAGCTCAAGTCCGAGTTCGTCGCGATGGTGGCACACGACCTCCGCACGCCGATGAGCGTCATCTCGGGCTTCGCCGACATGATCCGCACCCGCTGGGACGACATGCCGGACGAGCGCAAGCTGGAGCTGTTGCAGCTGATCTCCCACAACACCCACAGCCTGTCGGAGTTCGTCGAGGACGTGCTGCAGGTCGCACAGATGGAGTCGGGCGAGTTCCGCTACGACGCCGCGCCCTTCGATCCACGCACGGTGGTCCAGCGCATCGTGCGCGACATGGAGATCGCGCATCCCGAGATCAAGCTCGTCATCGAGTCGCCGCCCGAGCTTCCAGCGGCACTCGGCGACGCCGAACGCAACTGGCAGATCCTCACGAACCTGGTCAGCAACGCGATGAAGTTCTCGGCCGGTGCTCCCTGCATCCACGTCCAGCTGCGCACCCTCCCCGAGGAAGGCGCCGTCGCGATCGCGGTCCGTGACGAGGGCGTCGGCATCTCGACCGAGGACATGCCGCGCCTGTTCCGACGCTTCTCCCGCGTCGGCCCCACGCGCTTGACCGTTGCCGGCACGGGACTGGGCCTGTACATCGTCAAGACGATGGTCGAGGCACAGGGCGGGCGCATCTGGGTGACGAGCGAGCCGGGACAGGGATCGACGTTCACGTACACACTGCCACTGGCCGATAGGTAACGCCGAAGGAGCAATCCGTTCGCGGACCCAGGGGTGGGGCCGCAAACCGGGGGACCCACGTGCTGATCAGCGAGGCCGAACAGGCAGGAGTGCTCGACAAGGGCGTGGCGCGCCGCGCGCTGCCGTTCCTCCTCGCCATCGCCCTCGGCCTGCTCCTCCTGCCACTGCAGCATCTGCCGATCGATGGCCCCCGCCTGGCGGTCTCGA
>JAOPYV010000203.1 GCA_025964435.1 Thermoleophilia bacterium
TCCGCCGATGCTCCGGTGACGACGGTGCGCGACAGCCCCGCCGCGGTGCCCACGCCTGGGTCCACGACCACCATGAACGACGAGTACCTCGTGGTGCGCGCGCCCGATGGCGGCTCACAGGGCGGACGCGACTACGTCACGCTCGGGGGTGCAGAGCAGCTGCGTGAGCAGCTGACGGGGGCCACGGCTGCGCTCGCCGCGGTCCGGTCGGACCGAGGCGTGCGGCTGGATCGCAGCTTCTACGGGCGCGTCTCGTGGTCGCTCTGCCTCGGGTCGACGGACGTGAGCCTGCTTGCCACGAACGACGGCGGTGCGAACCACCTCGAGTCCTGTGAGAAGACCGGTGTCTGGGTGCTCGTGCTCCCGTGGCGCGAGCGGCAGTGGCTCTACGTCGGCAGCCGCAGCGCCATGCGGCCGGAGGTCGCCGCCTACGTCGACGCGCTGTTGGCACCCGACCGCCACGCCGAAGCTCGCCGTCTCTGGCGGGGATTCCTCGCCGAGCATCGCGCCGCCGGTACGCAGCCGCTCTACTGAGCCCCGTTCAGAGCCGCAGGTCGGTGGGGTGGTCCTTGCTGCGAGGCAGTCCTGATTCCGCGTCGTCCTCCGCGCGTTGCTCGAACACCTTGACGCGGATCTCCTCCTGGTCGAGGTCCCCGTCGTCGGCCCAGGTCGCGAGCAGGATGCCCGCGGTCATGCCGAAGGCCATGTTGCCGAAGAACATCGAGATCGGCGGGATCGAGTCCGCCGCGGCCGGGCCGAAGCCGGCGCCGATGATGACGGCCGACCACACGAAGACCATCGCGCCATAGAGCAACCCGAAGAGGGCGACGGGGGTCCACCCTTCCAGGTCGAACATACCGATGAGCAGGGCATACGTCGCGCCAACGAGCGCTGCCAGCAGGAAGTGGACGATCATGCCAGCAAGGACCGGTCCGAGCTCGAAGCCCGTCAGCGGGGTCGCGGCGTCGCCGCCGAGCAGCGCCGAGCCGGCGATCTTGAGGAAGGTCCACGCGTCGCCGTCGTCGCTCACGAGCGGGAGCGTGACCATCGCGACCAGGAGCATGACGACACCACTGATGATGCCGACCCCGGCACCGCGTCCAGCGAGCAGTCCCCACCGGATACGATGGTGCCGAATGTTGGTTATCGCACGCACACAGACCTCCTGGATCGGGCCGCTCGATGGCGCTTGACGACTCCGAGCGATCACGAGAAGCGTCCCCGACCAAGCGACGGGCAATCTCACGCCGCACGGTGAAGCTGCTGGTTCTTGCGGAACTCGCCGTGCTCTTGCTCGCGGTTGGCGCGTTCATCCTCCTGCGCGGCGATGACGAGACGAACGTCGTCAATGCTGGCCTTCGCGGCTCGCTGCCCCCGCAGGACCAGGTGTGGCCGGACCTTTCCGACCTGCAGCTCGTGCCACCTGCGCCGTCACGGAAAGACGTGGCGGGGGGGCCGGCCATGCTCGTCGCGACCTGTCTGGAGTGCCGTTCCGGCGACCTCTTCGGGGGCTTCCTCGCGCGCCTGACGACAGGGGACCTGCCGGCGAATGCGCGGGTGGTCGTGGTCGGCTGGGAGGGTGAGGCAGCTGCGTGGCGTGCGGAATGGCGACTCGGTCCACAGGTCGAGGTCCACGTGGCCGAGACCCCGGAGACCAGCGCGCAGGCGCGGCTCGTGCTCAGGACGGGGGAGAGCGGGAGCGCGTTCCTCCATGACCCCACCGGGGGGTGGAGGGCGACGTATGCGAGCGGCCAGCTCGACGTGGAGGACGTGCGGCACGACCTCGAGCAGCTCGGCTCCGACTGATCCGATAGCGTGCGACCATGGTGCGATCCGTGACTGCGATGAGGTACGTGACGCCGCTGCGCGAAGGCGGGTCGCTGCCGGGCATCGTCGAGGCGGACGACGACGGGCTCTACGTCGTGAAGTTCCGCGGCGCGGGGCATGGACCGCGGGCGCTCGTGGCGGAGTACGTCGCCGGTGAGATCGCCCGTCACCTCGGCCTGCGCGTGCCCGAGCTCGTCGAGGTGCTGCTGGATCCGGCGCTCGGCCGGGCGGAGCCCGACTACGAGATCCGCCAGCTCGTGCTCGGCAGTGAGGGATCCAACGTCGGGCTCGACTACCTGCCCGGCTCGCTGACCTACGACCCGGCGTCCGATCCGTTGCCGGATCCCGAGCTGGCAGCGGACATCGTCTGGCTCGATTCCTTCGTCACCAACATCGATCGCGGACCGCAGAACCCGAACCTGCTGATGTGGCATGGCGACCTGTGGCTCATCGACCATGGCGCGACGTTGTACGTACATGCCAACTGGTACGAGCCCGAGGCGGCTGCACGGCAGCCCTTCGAGATGATTGCCCAGCACGTGCTGCTGCCGGCGGCGGGCAGCATCGTCGACGCCGACGCGCGCAACGCGCCACGGATCGACCGGGCGCTGCTGGAGCACATCCTCGCGAGCGTGCCCGACAGCTGGTTCGAGCAGGACGCGCTCGGGCGAGAGGCTGCGGAAGTGCGCGGTGCCTACGTCACGTGGCTGCTGCTCCGCCTCGACGCGCGCGAGCAGTGGGTGCCGGTGGCCGAGGCAGCTCGGGTCGCGCTGGAGGCCGGCGCATGAGTGACATCGTCCAGCGCACCGAGCCCTTCCAGTACGCGATGCTGCGCATCGTGCCGCGCGTCGAGCGCGGGGAGTGCTTCAACGTCGGGCTCGTGCTGTTCAGCCGGCCGCTCGACTTCCTGGGCGTCCGCATCGACTTCGACGAGACGCTGCTCGAGCGCATGTCCCCGGGCTGTGACCCTGCACCGATTCGCGCACGCCTCGCCGGCATCGAGCGCATCGTCGCGGGCGATGCCACGGCAGGTCCGATCGCGCGGCTGAGCCAGAGCGAACGGTTCCACTGGCTCGTCGCGCCGGCGAGCACGATCCTCCAGCCGTCACCGCAGCACACCGGGCTGACGGCAGATGCCGGAGCGACGCTCGATCGCCTGTTCGGCGAGCTCGTCCGCCACTGACGGAGGTCAGTACTCCTTGACCGTCCGGTAGAGCGTGTCGCGCTGGATCGGCTGGAAGCCGGCCGCCGTGATGGCGTGGACGAAGTCCTCGGTCGACGCGCGGTAGGTGGTGCCCGCGCTCGAGACGACGTTCTCCTCGATCATGATCGAGCCCATGTCGTTCGCACCGAACATGAGGGCGGCCTGGCCGACCTTCATGCCCTGCGTGACCCAGCTCGACTGGACGTTGGCGATGTTGTCGATGTAGATGCGACTGACCGCCTGCGTCAGCAGGTAGGTGAACGGGGTCGGCGCGGGCGGCAGGTGCTTGGCGTACGGCGCGATGCCTGCCTCGATCACCTTCGCGAGCGGCGTGCCACCGGGCTGGAAGGTCCAGCTGGTGAAGGAGCGGAAGCCCTGCGTCTCGTCCTGCACGTCGCGCACGCCCTGCATGTGCAGCACGCGCTCGCCGAGCAACTCGACGTGGCCGTACATCATCGTCGCGGTCGTGGAGAGCCCCATCCGCTGCGCGGTGCGCATGATGCCGAGCCAGTCGTCGGTCTTCGTCTTCTTGGGCGCCATGACGCGGCGGACGCGATCGACGAGCACCTCACCGCCGCCACCGGGCAGCGAGTCGAGGCCCGCGTCGCGCAGGATGCCGAGCACCTCGGGGACGGAGAGCTTCGAGCGACGCGAGATGTGCTGGATCTCCGGCGGGCTGAGCGCATGGAGGTGGAAGGTCGGATGCGTGCGCTTGACGGTCTGGAACAGCTCGACGTACCACTCGATGTCAAGCTCCGGGTTGTGCCCGCCCTGCATCAGCGCGGCAGTGCCGCCGAGGTCGACCGTCTCCTGGATCTTCTCGAGGATCGTGTCGGCGTCGTGCAGGTAGCCGCCACCCTGCACGTCGCCCGGCCTGCGGTAGAAGGCGCAGAAGCCGCAGTCGGTCAGGCAGTAGTTGGTGTAGTTGATGTTGCGGTCGACGATGAAGGTGACCGCGTCGGAGGGCGCGCGCTCCATGCGCAGCGCGTGGGCGACCTGGCCGATGTCGACGAGGCGATCGCTCTGCAGCAGCGCAGCGGCGTCGATCTCGTCGATGCGCACGCCGTCGAGCGCGCGGTTGAGCACGTCATCGATGTCGCGTTCGCGGCCGAGCGCCTCGAGCTCGAGCACGCGCTCGATGTGGGCGTCATCCTCGGGCGTCTCATCGAGCGCGCGCGACGAGCCGACCGTCGTCAGGTAGGAGCTGCGCACGACCTCGGGGTCCGCGGAGCCGGCCGTCGTGATCGGCAGCGTGTCGTCCTCGTCGCGTGTCTGCTCGACGAAGGAGGGCTGCGGGACGGTCTCGAGCTGGCCCTGCTCGCTGGCGAGTCGCAGGAACCGGATCAGGCCCTTGCGCTCGTTGATGCCGAAGTCGTAGTGGAGCCGGTCGAAGTAGGTGCCGGCGGAGTGTCGGTCGATCTCGAACCGGACCGCGGCCTGGTCGATCGCGTCGTCCTCGGCAGCGAAGCGGCGGACGCTCGCGACGAGCAGGCGGTCGAGGGCTGCGGCAGCCTCGGGCGCGCGCTCGGCGGCATCCCGGCGCACGGCCCAGACGGCATAGACCATCGGCAGGCCGGTCTCGGCAAGCCAGCGCTCGCCGAGGTCGACGAAAACATGCTTGGCGAGGGCTGCGGAGCCGCGGGCGCGGAGCGCGTCGTCGCCGATCAGGAGCACGGCGCGGCGGTCGCCGGCAGCGAGGATCTCGGCCGGCGGCGCGTCGAGCACGTGCACCTTCGGCTGGATGCCGCGGAGGCGGAAGAGCAGCTGCAGCAGCACGACGCTCGTGGCGGACTGCGGCGTCACCCAGACGTCGGTGATGTCCTCGAACTGCGTGTTGGCGATGGCGAAGATCGAGCCGACCGCGCCTTCGGCGCTGACGCACATCGACGGCAGCAGCACGAGCTCGTCGGCATGGCGGGCGTACTCGATGCTCGACATGCAGGCGACGTCGATCTCGCCCGCGACGATCGCGGCGTTGACGTCCGTCGGCACACCGCTGGCGGTGGGCTCGATGCCGAGCGCCCAGTGCATCGGGTACATGTTGAGGAAGTCGATGCGGCCGATCCGCAGCTCGCGTGCGACGAGCTCGCGGTCGGCGTCGGAGCCCGAGTTCGCGGCCGAGTGTTCGATCAGGTCAAGGGGGCTCATCGTGCTGCTGCTCCGGTCGGTGCCTGCTTGTCCCAACGGCGAAGCTCGTTGTAGACGGTGTCGCGCTCGACGGGCGTGCGCCCGGCGCCGCGGATCAGGGTGACGAGCGTGTCGGCCTGCGTCTCCTGCTGCGTCTTGGCGCCGGCCATGTGGACGATGCGCTCGACCATCACGGTGCCGTCGACGTCGTTCGCGCCGAAGTGGAGTGCCACCTGGGCGAGCTCCGGCGAGATCATGATCCAGTACGCCTTCACGTTCGGGATGTTGTCGAGCATGAGGCGCGAGACGGCGACCATGCGCAGGTCGTCGCTGCCGGCCGTGAAGGCCCAGCCGCGTCGCGCGAAGACGGTGTTCTCGGGATGGAAGGCCAGCGGGATGAAGCACTGGAAGGCGCCAGTCTCGCCGGTCGTGTTGATGGCCGGCAGCTCACCGGTCGCCTCGTGGTGGGCACGCTTGGCGAGGCTCTCGTCCTGGAGCTCGCGCAGCCGGACGAGGTGGTCGACGCGCTCCTCGAGCGTCTCGACGTGGCCGTAGAGCATCGTGCAGTTGGTCTTGATGCCGACCTCGTGCGCACGGCGATGGACCTCGAGCCACTCCTCGGCCGTGTCCTTGCCGCGGCAGACGAGGTCGCGCACGCGCTGGGAGAAGACCTCCGCGCCGCCACCGGGCATCGAGCCCAGGCCGGCGGCGACGAGGTCCTGCAGCACCTGCGTGTCGCTCAGGCCGCCCCCGAGGCGCCCGAGGTGGCGGATCTCCGAGGCGGTCCACATCTTCAGGTGGATCTGCGGCACTGCCTCGTGCATGCGGCGTACGAGCTCGATGTACCACTCATACGTGATGTCGGGGTGCTCGCCGCCGACGACGTGGATCTCCGTCACGCCCAGCTGTGCGGCTTCCAGCGCCTGCTCGACCATCTCGTCGTGGCTGAAGGCGTAGGCGCCATCGTGCGTCTCCTGCGTGCGGCTGAAGGCGCAGAAGCGGCACTTGATCCGGCAGATGTTCGTGTGGTTGATGTGCCGGTTGTGGTTGAAGAAGACGTCGTCCCCGTGGCGCCGCTTGCGCGCCAGGTCGGCGAGCTTGCCGACCGTCAGCAGGTCGGTGCTCTCGATGAGCGTCAGGCCGTCGTCGAACGACAGACGTTCGCCGGCGAGCACGGGCTCGATGAGGGGGATGAGGGCCTTGTCCTGGACGAGGCGCCGGATGGTGGCTGCCTGGTCCGTAACGGTGGGAGACGACATGCCGTCGATTCTACCGGTCCGCGCGTGCTGTCAGGTCAACCGGTCGACGGAGCGGTCCGCGATCTCGTGCAGCGGCTCGACATCGAATCGATCGGCGAGCGGATCCAGCAGTGCGAGCGCCTCGTCGTGCAGCTCGAAAGCACGCTGTCGAGCCGAATCGAGCGCGCCCGTGCGGCGGATCCGCTGGAGCAGGTCATCGACGTGGCGTTCGGCGACGCGCTCGGCGAGTGCGCCAGCCAGCTCGGGGTCGAGGCGGAGCGCATGCAGCATCGGCAGCGTGATCGTCCCGTCGCGGACATCCGCACCCGGCGCCTTGCCCAGCAGCGCCTCGGTCCCGGGCTCGCCGCAGTCGAGCACGTCATCGGTGATCTGGAAGGCGGTACCGACGGCCGCGCCGAAGCGTCCGAGCGCTGCGACATCGTCCGGCGAGGCCCCGCCGAAGGTCGCACCGAGCTGGAGCGACGCTGCGAACAGCACGCCGGTCTTGCCGGCACAGCGCTCGAGATAGGCGGCTTCGGTCATGGCGACGTCGCGCAGCTGGCGCGCCTGGAGCGCCTCGCCGATCGCCAGCGCGCGGGAGGTGCGAGCAAGCACCCGGGTCGCCGACTGCACGAGCTGCTCGTCGAGGTGGCGGCGCGCGTCGACGAGCGTGGCGAAGGCGACGCTGAAGAGCAGGTCCCCAGCGGCGACGGCTGCGTCGCGGCCGAGCTCGGCATCGATCGTCGGCACGCCGCGACGGAGCTGGGCGCCATCGAGCAGGTCATCGTGGACGAGGCTGGCGGTGTGGAGCAGCTCCACCGCCGCGCCTGCGTGGACGGCGGCGGCTTCGAAGGCTGCGTCGGTGACACCAGCGGCAAGGGTCCGCGGTCGTGCCGCGAGCACGAGCAGCGGGCGCAGCCGCTTGCCGCCGGCCGACACCTGGCGCGCCGCAGCTTCGGCGATCGCCCCCGCGCGCTCCGACAGGAGCTCGAGCATGTGCGTCTCGACGCCCGCAACGAAGCTGGCGGGATCGGCGCCACCGACGCGCGGCGCGGGTGCGGCGTCGGCCTGGTTCGTCATGTTCCGGCCGCGACCACGTCGTCGGCAGGTGCGCCGGCGGGCTTCGTGGGGACGGGCAGGACACCGCGGTGCAGGGCGACGATGCCGCCACCGAAGCGGCGCCACGTGACCTCGCCGATGCCGGCGTCGCGCAGGATCTCCGCGAGCTGCGGCGGACGGGGGAAGGTCTTCGTCGACTCGGGCAGGTACGTGTACGCCGCCTTGTCGCGCGACACGATGCCGCCCAGGACGGGCACGACGCGATCGAACCAGACGTCGTAGAAGGCGTTGGCTGCCTTCGACTTCGGACGCGTGATCTCGAGGCAGACGATGCGTGCGCCGGGCCGTGCAACGCGTGCGAACTCCTCGAACGCCGTCGCGAGCACCTCGACGTTGCGCACGCCGAAGCTCACCGTCACCACGTCGAAGGAGTCATCCTCGAACGGCAGCGCCATCGCGTCGCCCTGGACGAAGTCGATGCGCTTCGCGGCCGCGGGATCGCGGTGGCTCTTCTGGCGCTTGCGCGCCTCGACGAGCATGTTCTCGGAGAAGTCCGCGCCCGTCACGTGCTCGGCACCGGCCTCGGCCAGCAGGAAGGAGATGTCGCCGGTGCCGCAGCACACGTCGAGTGCGCGTGTCGACGGATCGACCTTGGCGGCGCGAATCGCAGCTGCGCGCCAGCGCTTGTCGATGCCCAGCGTCATCACGCGGTTCATCAGGTCGTAGCGACCGGCAATGCGGTCGAACATGGTGCGGACGTCATCGGCCTTGGGCATGCGGCGATCCTATCGTGCGTGGGGAAGTCAGGACGGCGTGATGCCGGCGTCCCACTCGCCGAGCAGTGACTGCTCGAGCCCGAGCAGGTTGAGCACCTTGGCGACGACGAAGTCGATCATGTCCTCGATCGATTCCGGCAGCTGGTAGAAGGCGGGCATGGCCGGCAGCACGTGTGCGCCAGCGCGGCGGATGCGCAGCAGGTTCTCGAGGTGGATCGTCGAGAGCGGCGTCTCGCGCGGCACGAGGATCAGCTTCCGGTCCTCCTTGAGCGCCACCGACGCGGCGCGGTGGAGGAGGTTCGAGCCTGCTCCGCTGGCGAGCGTGGCGAGCGTGTCCATCGAGCAGGGACAGATGACGGCAGCGTCCCAGCGCGCGCTGCCGCTCGCGTACGGCGAGCCGAAGTCGTGGGCCTCGAAGAGGCGGTCGGCCGGCAAGCCGGTGTCGGCGAGCCAGCGCTCGATCACCTCGTCGCGCGGCATCCGCAGGTCGCCGTACAGCTCCTGGCCCGTGACCTGCGGCGCGGCGCTCGAGAACGCAGCGCCGACGGTGTGGCCGCCCGCGACGAGCGCCTGCACGAGGCGACGCGCGTACGGTGCGCCGCTGGCACCGGTGATTCCGACGAAGACATCCATGTGGCGAGGCTATCGCACTCGCCCGTAACGACCGAGGGCCGGCGCTGGGCCGACCCTCGGGGAATGTCTCGCGCACGTACGGGTGTCAGCCGTTGGTGGCGTCCTGGTTGGGCGCGGCCGGGTCGGCCTCGCCGCTCGCGTCGTTCGTGTCGCCCTGTGCATCCTCGGACGTTGCTTCGCCCTCGGAGCTCGGGTTCTCGGTGCCGCCTTCGGTGCCACCGGCGACGCGCTCGACATCGGCCTGGCCGTAGTCGGCGAGGTCCGCCGCTGCGCCCGGGTCACCCAGCGTCTTGAGGAACGCTGCGACCTGTGCGGCCTGCTCGTCGGACATGCCGGTACCACCCTTGGGCGGCATCGCGCCGCCGCCGAGGCCGTTCAGCATGACGTCGAGCATCTCGTCCACGTCGTCGTAGCGCGGGCCGACCTCGGTGAGGTCAGGTCCGACGGAGCCGTTGCCGAGGCCGCCGAGCACGTGGCAAGAGCCACAGGTCTCGAAGATGCCCTCCTCGAAGAGGACGTTGTAGCCCGGCATCGCGACCTGCTCCTCGGTCAGCCCTTCCGGACCGCCCGTTGCTTCCTTGCCCGACTGGGAGCCGAGGTAGGAGAAGCTCAGCAGCGTGATCGCGGTGAGGACCATCGCCGCCATCGCCACGGGGCGCCGGCTCGGCCGCCGCTCGGGTCGCCGATCGATGAACGGCCACGCGAGCAGCATCACGAGCCACAGCGTCGGCACGATGATCGTGCCGAACACCATGAGCTGCGGGTTGCTGAACAGGATGAGCAGGTAGAACAGGAAGTAGAAGTACCACTCCGGGCGGGGGTGGTAGCTCGTCGTCGCCGGGTCGGCCTTCTCCTCGTAGAGCAGGCCGAGCTTCGGATGGGCGACGTCCTCGCGTGCTTCACCGTCGTCGTCGCGCAGGACCACGCCGGGCTCGTCTGGCGTGTAGTGCTCCTGCTCGAGCGGCGTCGAGACGCGGTCACAGCTGACGTTCCACAGCGAGTCGCAGTTCGCCTGGGCGAACCAGACGGTCGACAGCGCGATGATGATGGCCATGACACCGACAGCGGCGATCAGGTCATGCCACACGCCGTACGGCATGAACGGCTTGCCGCTCTCGCCGACGCGCTTCTTGTACTCGAGGAAGGCGCGCTTCTGGTCGCTCATGCGCGGCTGGAACTCGCCATTGTCGATGGGCGGGCGCTGATCGGTCATGACCATGCCTCCGGATCATTCGCGGGATCATCGTGCTTCCACGGTGCCGGCGTGACGCCGAGCCGCGTGACGAGGTACATGTGGAGGCCGATCAGGCCGGCAAGTGCGCCGGGGATGAGCAGCATGTGGAGCGAGTAGAAGCGGGGGATGATGTCCGCCGTGTACTCGCTGCCACCACGCAGGAACTCGGAGATGTACGGTCCGAGGAAGGGCGCGGTGCCGTTCAGGTTGATCGCGACGACCGAGGCCCAGAAGGCGCGCTGGTCCCAGACGAGCAGGTAGCCGGTCAGGCCCATGGCGAACATCGCGGCGAGGATGAGCACGCCGCTGATCCACGTGAGCTCACGCGGGTACTTGTACGCGCCCATCATGAACGAGGCCGACATGTGCAGGAACATCAGCACGATCATGAGGCTGGCGCCCCACTTGTGCATGCCGCGGACGAGCCAGCCGAAGTCGAACTCCATCGTGATGCGCTGGATCGATTCGTACGCCGTGTCGGGGCCGGGCTGGTAGTGCATCGCGAGGATGGCACCGGTGAGCGCCTGGTTCACGAAGACGATGAGCAGGCAGAAGCCGAGCGTGTGCAGCCAGCTGAGACCACGCGGCACGTTGCGGAACAGGAACCACTTGTGGAAGTCGACGAGGCCGCCGCGCTGGTCCAGCGCGTCGAGCGCCTGCGCTCCCTGGTATTTCACTTCATCCTTCAGCGCCATGGTGGTGGTCGCCTTTCAGGTCGTTTCAGTCTGGTGGAAAGGGTCTTCGTGTCAGGGCTGGAGCGGGTAGAACCAGCTCTCGAGCCCGCTGGTGTGCTGGCCCGGATCGCGGTGCGTCGCCTTCCCGCCATCGTTCTTGAGCGCGTAGATGTCGGTCGCCCACAGCTCGTCGCCGCGCTTTTCCCACTTGTAGCGGTCGAGCGGGCGGACCGGCGGGCCGGCCTGGCGGGCGCCGTCCTTGTTGTAGGAGCCGCCGTGGCACGGGCACACGAAGCCCGTGTTCGACGCCTGGACGGGGCAGCCGAGGTGCATGCAGACGTTCGAGACGACGCTGAACTCCTCCTGGCCATCGAGGGCGAGGCTGTCGTCCTTGGCGTCCTTGTTCCGACGCACGAAGGCAACCTTCTTGCGCACGTAGGCGTCGGGCTTGTCGCCGTGCGGGTGGAGGACCACCTTCACGAACTCGCCGTCCTTGAACTCGTCGAGCTTGCCGAGCACGACGGGCTCGAACTTCTCGCCGCCGAAGACGGGTCCGAGGGCCATGCCGGCCACCGGCGCGGCGATGAGTGCGCCCATGATTCCGCCTACACCGATGGAGGCTGCGGTCAGGAACTGTCCGCGCGACATGCCCGAGTCGGTCGGCGCGAGGTACTCGCGGCCGGGAATGGGTCCGTGTGCCTGTTCGGCCACGATGGCTCCTTCATCGTCGAAATTGCGCGTGTACACGGGGAATCGGCGGTGCCGACCCGGGTACAGCGCCCGGAGCATACGCGACGCTCGCCCCTGCGCGATACGGCATGGGCAGGCAAGGCGTCGGCCTCGGGGCTTCATCCTCCCGTGGTGGCCGGATGCCGTCAACCATCGGTTCGACCAATGCAGGGGTTCGCAGCGCCGCGTGGCCGGGTGCGGCTACTCCGAAGCGGGCGACGCGTCGAGCACGCGGAGCGTGGTCGACGCGCCGGGGAGCTGCAGGAGCTCGTCCTGCTGGACCTCCCTGCGCAGTACGGCGAGGGCCGCGATCGTGCCGTCCGGGCGGGACGCCCAGGTGGTCAGGCGACCGGATGGGCGACCAGCGGCAGCATCGACGCGGCGCAGCTCGAAGGGAGCTTCGGGCGAGTCGTCGACATCGGACACGCCATCCGTGCCCACGACGATCGGCTCGCTCGCACCGAGGCGTCGGAGCGTGCGATTCGGGTGTCCGCGGAAGTGTAGGCGCGCGACCGGCTCCTGCCCGAGGTAGCAGCCGGCGTC
>JAOPYV010000002.1 GCA_025964435.1 Thermoleophilia bacterium
TGCAGGCCCGGCGCGAGCCCGAGCGTGTCACCCGTCACCATGGAGCTGGCGCTGCCGGTCGGCGATGCGGCTGATGTGTAGGACCAGGGCGCACCAGCCCAGATGTCGCGCTTCGTCTCGCTGGGCGCCGACGCCGTCGACAGCATGACGTCGCCGGTCGGCTGCGGCGCTCCGCCCTCGACGACGGGCAGGCTCCGATCGGACGCCGCCACTCGAGCAGGCGCCGCGGGTTGCACGACGGGAAGGACGGCACCACCTGCAGCATCCGAAGCTGCGGACGCGACCGTCGGCTCCGCCGTGTCCTTGTCCCGCGGCACGGCGACGAGTGCAGCGACGACGATCCCCGCGACGAGGAGCATGAGGATCGGCCACCGCAGCGCGCTGCGCCAGCGCGGCGTGGGCTCGACGAGCGCGTGACCATGCCAAGCAGGATCATGCTCGTCGTGAATGTGGTCGAAGGCCGAAGGACCGCGCATGTACGTGCTATCGGCCGTTGACGGCGGACCTTGCGCAGCCACAACATGCTGGCGAATTGCAGGCGATGGAGGGCTCATGCGCCCGAGTATGTCCATACCCCACCCGTGGACGAGACGACCCACATCGAGATCGACGGCCGGCGCTGGCGACGGAGCGACCCGGCCATCCCCGAGCCACTCCGCGTCGAGCTCGTGAAGGAGCTCATGGCGGCGCGGCGCGCAGTCGCAGCGGGCAAGCGGCTCGACGACGATGCAGCGATCGCCACCGCCCGCGCGCGCGTCCAGGATGCGAGGGTCGCCCTCGGCGAGCGCGGACCGACGTGGTGGGAGGAGCGCACACCAGACGACTACCGCGTCCGCATCGACGCGGCCATCCACGCGCTGCTGCGTGCACGTGCCGACACGTCCACGATCTGCCCCTCCGATGCCGCCCGGATCGCAGCCTCCCCCGACTGGCGACCCCACATGCAGCTCGCCCGCGACGTCGCTGCCGACCTGCACGAAGCCGGCGACGTCGAGATCCGTCAGCGCGGCACAGCAGTCACTGATCCGCGCGCGACGTCGGGGCCGATCCGACTGGCGCTCACAGGTCGACGCGTCCGCACCAGGCGCGATTGACGATCACGTCGCGACGGTCGGCGATCACCACGTCGCGCTGCAGGCGCTGGAAGCGATTGGCCAGGCGCACCTTCGTGCAGATCACGACGTCGCGCGCTCCGTCGCGTGCCATCAGGTAGTCCTTGCCGGCGCCTCCGTCGAGCCGGTCGCGGCCCGCGCCGCCGTACAGGTTGTCGCCGCCGAGTCCGCCCAGCAGCAGGTCATTCCCGAGGCCACCGTCGAGCGTGTCATTGCCGATCCCGCCGTTGAGCAGGTCGTTGCCGGAGTTGCCATCGAGGTCATCGTTGCCGGGCCCGCCGAAGAGGCGATCATTCCCCGCGCCGCCGCGCAGCTGGTCGGGGCCGCCGAGACCGATCAGCATGTCGTTGCCTCCGGCGCCGAGCAGTCGGTCGGCGCGTGCCGTGCCGCGCAGGACCTCCGCGCGGGGATTGCCGACCTGGGTCTGCCCGGGCGGGAGCGCCGGCTCGGGCAGGCGGTTGACGACCTCACAGTCGCCGCGAAGCGCGACGAGGTCGAGATGGTCGACGTTGGCGATGTCAGTGTCACTGCCGTTGGGGAGCGGCGGAAGGTTGGTCGTGGCGTCGATGCCGCAGTCCACGAGGTCGGCGACGCGATCGGTGTCGGCGGTGATGACGTCGGCATCGGCCTCGCCGGACAGCGAGTCGAAGCCTCCGCGACCGTTGATCGTGTCAGCGCCGCGGCCGCCGAACAGCTCGTTGGAGGTCGCGCTGCCGAGCAGGCTGTCTCCCGCTTCGCCGCCGCGGGCGTTCTCCACGTCGAGCGCGATCGCGTCGTCCTCGTTGGCTTGGCCATCGCCACCCGCAGTAGCGAGGTCGACGGTCACGGCCGTGGTGCGCCCCTCGTAGCTGACGGTGTCGTTGCCGGGGCCGCCGTTGATGATGTCGGGACCGTCGCTCGTGAAGGTGTCGCCGAGCTCCGTGGAGCCGCCGGTGAGCTCATCGTCGCCGAGCTTGCCGTTGAGCGTGTCCGCACCCGACCCGCCGTGGAGCACGTCGTCGCCGTTGCCAGCGGTCAGCGTGTCGGCGCCGTCACCTCCCGAGAGCCCGGTGCGCCTGCCACCGCCGAGCAGCGTGTCATCGCCTGCCTGGCCGGCGATCGAGACGGAGTCGGTCGCGCCCGCGAAGCGACCATCGATCAGGTCGTTGCCAGCGCCACCATCGGCGATCGTCGACCCCTGTACGGAGATCGTGTCATTGCCCGCGTTGCCGCTCACGAAGGCGTCGCCGGGGCCGAGGTTGATGTTGTCAGCCGCCGTGCCACCGTTGACCGTCTCGTTGCCCGTGCCACCGTTCACTGCCATCGGCACCGTCACGATGAAGGCCGGCGCGACGTTGCCCGAGGCACGATCGTCGCCGTCGCCGAGCGTGATGCTCAACCCCGTCCAGGTGGTGCCGTCACAGGACACGTCGCCATTGAGTGCGATGCAGCCGGCGGCCGTCGACGTCAGCACGAGGCTCGCGTCATCGAAGGTGAGCGTCGTGGCGTTCGGCTGGCGGATCCTCAGGTCTTCCGCATCGCCGGCCTTGGCGATGTAGACGAGCGTGCTGCCGGCGCGGGTGACCGTCCCGGCTTGGGCATTGCCCACGGCCGAGAGCAGCACGAGCGCTCCGATGAGCAGGATGGGGAAGATGGCTCGGACGTTCAGCGTCGACATGGTGCGCTCCTCGATTGGGTCATCGGGAACGCTTCTGCCTGCTCGCGCGGTCGGGGAACACGCGGCTCAGCAGGCTCACTCGGGTGTGTCGAGCAGCGGCAGCTTGGGCTGCGAACTACAGCATCCGGAAGGGACGCCTACCGGTCGGCGTCGAGATCCTCGGCGAGCAGCAGCAGGACCGTGACCAGCTCGTCGACGACGGCTGGGTCCAGCTGCGAGCGCCAGGCGCGGCGCACGACGAGCAGGCCGCGGGTGAGGTCCGCTTCGATGCCGTCGGTCGCTGAGAGCGCCGTTGCCGTCCGGGTCGTGAGCAGCCCGCGATGGGTCGCATCATCTCCCCCGTGCGCGCGCACACGCAGCCGCTCGTCGAATGCGGGTACGCCTGAGCTCCACTCCGCCATGCCGGCCGGGGCGTCATCGCGGCCGACCATGCCGATGATGCGGTTGGTCCGCGATCGCTCCTCGATGCGCACGCGCAATCCGGAACCCACCCGACATGCAGCCACGAGGTAGGGCCCATGGTTCGCCTTCGGCTGCACGCGCCACGACAGCTGCGTCAGCAGCAGCTCGCGACCGCGCGCGGTCCAGCTGCTGACGTTCCGGTAGCTGCGCGAGTCGCCGGGCACGAGCCAATCGCCCTCGGCCCACACGGGAAGCTCTGCCTGCGTCGCCTTCCTGGCGTAGCGCACGCCACGCTGCTGCGCCCAGACACCGAGCATGCGTCCCGAGACGCGCGCCTGGATGATCGCGTGCCACACGACCGGGGGCAGGAACGTACATGTCGCGGCGTAGAGCCATGCGACGAAGCCCGGATCATCGAGCACCACGAGGAGCGCGATCGAGCCGACGCAGAGCATCCACACGATCGATGCCGTCCACGTGATGATGCGCACGCGCCGGCCGATGCGGACTGGCGGCAGCGGCTCCCCCACGAGCTCACGCTGGGCCGCGTCGAGCGCGACGCGTGCAGGGTCGTAGGACTGCTGGATGGTCATCGGGCGGTCACGATCAGGAGCCGAACAGGCCGACGACGATGCCGAGCACCGTCAGGGCAACGACACGGTAACCGCTGTTGATGAGGAACAGCGACAGGTTGCGGCGTCGCTGCTCGAAGAGGAAGTCGCCGCTCGACGCCAGCGATGCGATCACGCCCAGGAGCAGTCCGCCAAGGATGCCGCTGGCGACATCGTCGATGCGCAGCGCGTCATGCAGCACGTACGAGGAGAGCACCACCAGCACGAACGTCGCCAGCAGCTGTGGGCCATAGATCCACTTCGCGCCGTCGCGCTGCACGTCTTCCTTCTCGAGGCCGATCGCCTTGAGCCACGGCTTGGAGAGCGCGCCGTACCAGACCGCACCCAGCACGAAGTAGGCGGCCGTGCCGATCAGGACGGTCACCCAGTGCACGTGGAATTCAGGCATGTCGTTTCCTCAGCTCCGTTCCATGCATACTTCGAGCACCGTGGGGCCAATCCTGCCGTCTGCGCGATCGAACCACGGTCCGAGATACCTGAAGGAGCGCGAAGATGCAGGTCACCGCCGAGACAACGATCCAGCGCCCCCGCGAGGAGGTCTACGCGGCCTTCGCCGACATCCCGAACGCACCGGAGCGGGTCTCGGGGATCGACCGGGTCGAGCCGCTCAGTGACGGCCCGTTCGCACCCGGCTACGAGTGGCGCGAGACCCGCACGATGCTGGGCAAGCAGGTCACCGAGCAGATGCAGGTCACCCAGACTGACGCCCCCGCCAGCTACCGCGTCGAATCCGACTCACGCGGCACGCACTACACGACTGACATGATCTTCACGGAGGCGGACGCCGGCTCGACGGACGTGCTGATGGTCTTCACCAGCCGCCCCGATGCGCTCTCGGCACGCCTGCTCGCCCCACTCGGATTCCTCTTCGCCGGCACCTTCCGCAAGCTGCTGCGCAGGGACCTCGAGGACCTGCGAACGTCACTCGAAGGCCCCGGCTGACGTTGGGTCAGTCGGCCCCAGGGCCAGCGGTAGCTTCCATCCAGCGCAGCACGAGGCTCGGCAGCTGCGGCAGGCGCGCTTCGGTGTCGGCAGCGGCCACAAACGAGACGACGCCGCGATCCTGCGTCTTCCACGCGATCATCCCGGTCTGGTCATCGAACGTGAATGCCTCGACGTCGTCGCGAACCTTCGCACCGCGATGGAAGATCAGCTCCACCCGGTCACCCGGCTTGAGCCGGAAGGTGACCCGGTCGTCGCCGTTCCAGCAGAAGCTGGGCGCGTTCCATTTCACCTGCTCCGTGATGTCCTCGTGGGCGCCCAGGATCGCTGCGCGGATCACCCGCACCTCGTCGATGCGCGTGTGCTCGAGCTGGGTCAGGAACTGGTCGACGTTCATGCCTCGCGCAGCTTCCAGAACGAATCCTTGCGGGTGATGCGGCCGTCCGCGTCGAAGGTCCACAGGTCGCATCCGCGGACCTCGATGCGTTCGCCCTCGACCGTCGTGCCGCTGATCGTCCACTCCGAGGCGCCGCGATCGCCGGCGACGAAGTGGGTGCCGTCGCCGTAGTGCACGTCGGGTATGCCTGCGAAACGGCCGGCGAACCCGGCGCGCACGGCGTCCTTGCCGACCAGGCGCGTGCCCCACGGCTCGGTTCCGCGCGGCGTCTCGAACACGCAGTCGTCACTGAAGAAGCGCATGATCTCGTCGAGATCGTGCGCGTTGAATCCGTCGAGCACGAGCTCGAGCGTGGTGCGTGCGTCAGTGGTCATGGGCTCCTCCTTGGCGCGCGGCGGCGCATGCCTCCTCTTACCCACGGATGTACAGATCCCGTACCGATACTTTGGGGGCTGACATCCGTGCCGACGTTTGTGGCATGTCACGTCTTGCGATCTCCCTCCTCGTCCTCGGTGCGGCCATGGCACTCCCGGCCCACGCATCTGCCGCGCAGCTCGTCGTCGGGTTCACCCCCGGCTCGACCGGGCTGGAGCGCGCGGCAGCGATGAAGGCCGCTCGCGCAGGCACTGGCGAGGAGATTTCCCGCGTGAACGCGCAGGTGGTCCGTGTCCCGGACGCCGCCGCCCCGGGGATCCTCAACGCGCTCGGCCGCCAAGGCGCAGTCCGCTACGCAGAGGTCGACTCCACGGCGCAGATCGCGTGGACGCCCAACGACACGAGCTTCGGATCACAGTGGGCACTGGCGAAGGTGGGCGCAACGAGCGCCTGGGACAGGGCGCTCGGCGCCAACGTACTGATCGCCGACCTTGATACCGGCGTGGACTACCGGCACCCCGACCTGCTGAACAAGGTGCAGCTCGGCTACGACTTCGTCGCCGGCGACGCGGATCCCTTCGATGAGAACGGGCATGGAACGCACGTCGCCGGCATCGCGGCTGCGGTGACCAACAACGCCCGGGGAATGGCCGGCATGGCGCCCTCGGCACGGATCCTCGCGGTGCGGGTGCTCGACGCCAACGGGAGCGGTTACAACTCCAACATCGCCAAGGGTGTGACCTTCGCGGCCGACCAGGGCGCACGGGTCATCAACCTGAGCCTCGGCGGGTCGAGCGGCTCGACCGCGCTGCTCGATGCCATCAACTACGCCGTCGCCAAGGGCGCGATCGTGACGTGCGCCGCGGGAAACAATGGCACGTCGTCCCTCAGCTACCCGGCACGCTACGACGGCTGCACCTCGGTGGCCGCCACCGACTCCTCCGACAGGAAGGCGAGCTTCTCCAACTGGGGCAGCGGCATCGACCTTGCCGCGCCGGGCGTCAGCATCCTCAGCACCGTGCCCGGCAGCGGATACCAGTCGTGGAACGGCACGTCGATGGCAACGCCGATGGTGTCAGGCCTCGCCGCGCTGCTCTCCTCCCAGGGCATGAGCCGAGCCGCCGTGCTGTCGCGCATTACCTCGACCGCCAAGGATCTCGGCGCGGCGGGATACGACACGACGTTCGGCTTCGGCCGCATCGACGCAGCAGCAGCCGTCGCCACATCCGCGCCGACGCCCACGCCGCCACCAGTGACAACGACGCCGCCGCCCGTCACGACGCCGCCACCGGTCACCACCACGCCGCCACCCGTCACCAACGCCGCGCCGGCCTGCACGACCTTCGGCAAGTGGATGATGCGCAACGCTGCCCTGTCGCTGCAGCTGCGCTG
Organism: Thermoleophilia bacterium; assembly: GCA_025964435.1. GTDB lineage: Bacteria > Actinomycetota > Thermoleophilia > Gaiellales > SKUG01 > JAGQUL01. The sequence goes on from JAOPYV010000002.1 coordinate 6,910, forward strand.
CACGGACGCCAACGGCGACGTGCTCACCTACTCGCTCGTGAACCAGCCACGGTATGGAACCCTGTCCGCGTTCAACAGCGCGACAGGGACGGTGACGTACACACCCAACCGCTCCTTCCGCGGCACCGATCGGTTCACCTACACGGCCAAGGATGCCCGCGGCGCCAGCGCGCCCCAGGCCACCGTCACGATCTCGGTCATCTGACCGGATTGATCCCAAGGGTGGCGACCACATCGCGCTGCCACCCGGCAACGAGGCAGCCATCGCAGCGCTCAGCGACGGTACGACCAAGTTCGAGTGGCTCGTCATCGACAACGACGGCAACGTCAAGGCGGCACAGATCACGCAGCGCGGCGCAGGCTCCGACACGCCGCCCGCGTGGGGCGGCCTCTGGCACCGCCACGCGGAGGGCAAGGCCTACATGACGCACGTCTACCCCGCCAAGCCGCTCGACGAGGCGTTCGCGCACTAGGAGACCGTGCCCGCCGCACAGCGGCCCGGGTCAGCGCCTCGTCACCGCAGGCTCCTTGACCATGAGATCGAGGATCTTCTCGACCTTCGGCGGGTTCGTCGGAATCCGTCCCGTGACGTTCCTGAGCTGATCGCGCCACCATGCGAAGAACGTGTGGTCGTCACGCTTGAGCTGCTCGCCGAAGACGCGCGAGGCGCCCGGACCTTCGAGCACCGGCAGCGCGAATGCGCCCATTGGCGTCTCGAGCAGGAACATCGTCTGTCGGGTGACGCCCAGCAGCCGGCGGGTCTCCTCGAACCCAGCGCGCTGGCTGCCGTGATACATATCCTCGATCATCGACCGGAATGCGTCGACCTTGCCCCGTCCGATCGGCACGATGAATGCGTAGTCGTTTCCCTTGGGGTCGTAGTCGGAGTCAGACCACTGGGCCACGAGCTCGGGCGTCGACATCGCGCTGGTATCCGTCACGTCCGGGCCGTGGATGTCAGTCAGCTCGGAACGGAACCGCTTGCTGAAATCATCGTTCGCGGACATGAGCGACTTCATGGCCCGTCCACCGTTGTCGGTCTCCCAGACGACGATGGCAAAATCGCCCTGCGGGGTGTTCTGCTGGAACACGCGCGCACGGTCGATGCCAGCCTTCTCGTGGATGGACTTCGCCTCCGGGCGCCTGCTGAGCTCCTCTGAGAGCTTGCGGTTCTTCTCGGCCTTGCCAGGTAGGACGGGTACTGCAAATGCGTAGAGAGTCATCTCCGGCTTCCTTCGTGCAACACGTTCCATGAGCGCCTGGCGCGACGGTTGCATGGCCGCGCCTTCGCCGCCATCGTGTGCCCGGTGTCGGATTCGCCACAGCGGCGATCGATGCGAATAGACCGTTGCTGCGCTGTGCCGAAACGACTGTGCGGCCTCGCCCGCCGTTCGGTGCGCCAAGCCACGGGCTACGTACCTCAGCCACCGGCAGGTACCGATTACACACGCAGCGAGCGAACGGATGGAGCCACACATGGAGATGCAGCGCTTGCTCGAGGATGCCGTCGGCGAGTGGGTCGGCGAGTACCGTCTCTGGTTCCGGCCGCAGGTTGAGCCGGATGCGCAGAGCGAGAGCCATGCGACTGTTACGAGCGAGCTGCGTGGTAGCGGGCTCCTGCTGCGCTACGACTGGCGCTACGAGGCGGACCTGCAGGAAGGGCTGGCAATCATCGGCCGCACGGATGGCGGCGGGCTGCAGATGGGCTGGAGCGACACCTTCCACTACAAGGACGGCGTGATGCACAACGACGCCGTCGGCACCACGGCAGTCGTGCTCGGACACTACGGTCCGACGGAGGCGCCGTGGGGCTGGCGCACCGAGTTTGCGATGCCGAGCCGCGAGGAGCTCGAGATCCGCGCCTTCAACATCCTCCCGGATGGTCAGGAGGCGCTGGCCACCGAGGCGCGCTACCGGCGCGCCGGCTGACGGCTCGAGGGCGACGACCTCGTCTGGCAGGTCACGCTCGCGCCGCGCGAGCCCTGGGGTGCGGGCTGCTGGTCGGCGTCGAACAGGGGAGCCGCCCGCGCAGACGGCAGAAGACGGCTTCGCAACGCCTTCCACCAGCACGATAGAACGGTTGATCAGGAGGACGCGACCTCAGGTCTCCGGGTGCGGCACTCGCACCTGACGCTCCGCAGCTGCCGTGACCATGTCCCGCAGCTGGTCGAGCGTGGGCGGCTTGGCGATGAAGTCATCGGCCCCTGCCTCCAGGGAGCGTCGCCGGTCGCTTTCAGTCGCGCTCGCTGTGAGCGTGACGATGAATGGAGGCGGTCCACCCTGCGGCATCGAACGGATGCGGCGGATCGCTTCCAGCCCGTCCATGCGCGGCATCCGCGCGTCGATCACAATCAGGCCAGGCCACGGTTGGTCCTCGCGCGCGAGCAGCGCGACGAGCTCCTCGCCGTCGGCTGCCGCGGAGATCGATGCGGGACCCATGGCGGACAACAGGTTGATCGTCAGCTCGCGCATCGTCTGGTGATCCTCGGCCACCACGACGTGCACCTCGCCCGGTGAGGGCACTGCACTGGCCGTGCGCTGCATGCCGCGCACGTTCGTCGCGGCAGGGGTCCCGTCGACGGCTGGAAAGTCGAGCGCGAGACGGAAGGTCGAACCGGCGCCGACGGTTGATTCCACATCGATCGTCCCTCCCCAGGCATCCACCACTCTGCGGCAGATGGCCAGGCCCATTCCGGTGCCGGACACGCTCATGGGGCGATCTCGGGCCTGCTTGAACGGCTCGAAGATGCGGTCGAGCGAGTTCTGCGGCATGCCGATGCCGTTGTCGCGCACCGCAATGCGCAGTGCCCGGGGGCGGTCGCCTTCCTCCGGATCAATCGCGGCCGTGACCTCCACGTGGCCGCCCGGGCTGAACTTGATCGCGTTGCCCACCAGGTTGACGAGGACCTGACGGAGGCGGGCGGAATCCCCGCTGCCGGTGAGCGGCTCCGGGCCGGGGCGCCAGTCGACCGTCACGCTAAGGCGAGTCGCCTCGTTCGCCAGCAGCATCAGTGCGTCGTCGACGACTGCTCGAGCATCGATCGGTTCACGGTTGATCTCGAGTCCACCGAACACGATCTTGGAGAAGTCGAGCACGTCGTCGACCAGGCTGAGCAGGTGCCGCCCGGCCGACTGCATCTCGTCGACCAGTCGTTGCTGGTCGCGGTGGAGCTTCATGCTCGACAGCACCTGCGCGCAGCCGAGCATGACACTGATCGGGGTTCGGATGTCATGGTTGATCGCCGTCAGGAATGCCGAGTGCATCTCGACCTCGGCTTCGCGCCTGCGCGCGTCACGGAGCTTCTCTTCGCGGTGTTCGAGATCCTCCATGAGCACGTTGAGCATGAGCGCCGACGCCTGCAGCGGATCGTCGTAGTTGGGTTCGCCATCGAGGACGATCCGTTCCGAGAAGTGGCCGACCGACGCATGGGACATGACGCGGAGCAGGTCGGGCAGCAGGCCTTCGTCTGGGCGATCAGTTGACATCGCGTTCCAGCCACCGAAGTGCCGCGTCACGGTCCCTGAAGACCTTGCCGTCGAATGGACCGGTCGTACTGAGCGCCGTGATGAACATCTTGGCCATGATCGCGATCACGCTGTTCACGCGGAACCAGACCATGCGCAGGCGACTTCTGTGCGGCGACAGCGTGTCGAACATGATGGAGCGCCAACCCGCGTCGGTCCCGCTCATATCCGTGCAGTCGATCGCGAAGTAGATGCGCCCTTCCCATCCGTCCATCCATGCCGTGAGCGGCGGAGCAAATGCTCGCGCGTCGTCCTCGGTCAGCCTTCCCGGAGCGACGCAGGACAGCGCGATGAGACGGCTCTCGTCATGCAGCTCAAGCACCACGTCGCCGCTGGCGTGGCGCTGGGACACCGGGGTGTTGTACAGCGTCGAATCGTCGGCAGAGGGGGAGCGCTTCTCCATGCGAGACACACTACCCAAACATTCCGATATTGCGCTTTTCGGGCGGAAGTGCAATGACAACGGTGCGCTCGTACGACCTCGACACCCTGGATCAGGAACGAGAAAACCCCCGCCAGAGCGAGGGTTTCCGAGTGGAGCTGGACGGGATCGAACCGACGACCTCATGCTTGCAAAGCACGCGCTCTCCCAACTGAGCTACAGCCCCATGGAGGGAATGGTAGCGCATGGGCGCGGCGCGGTCCATCACTCGCGACTAAGCGACGCGGGGGCGGGCACCCTTGGCGTCATGGCCGAAGAGCGCATCACCATCCGCGGCGCGCGGGAGAACAACCTCGACGACGTCTCCCTGGAGGTCCCGAAGCGGAGCCTCGTCGTCTTCACCGGTGTCTCCGGATCGGGCAAGTCGTCGCTCGTGTTCGAGACGATCGCGGCCGAGGCACAGCGCCAGCTCAACGAGACCTTCACCGCCTTCCAGCGCCAGCGGCTGCCACACTACGGCAAGCCCGACGTGGAGTTCATCGACGGGCTCTCCACCGCGGTGATCGTCGACCAGAAGCGGCTCGGCGGCGGCGCGCGCTCGACCGTCGGCACCGTGACCGACATCAACCCGATCCTGCGCCTGCTCTTCTCGCGGCTCGGCAAGCCCACCGTCTACCCCTCCAACCTGCTCTCCTTCAACGACCCCGAGGGCATGTGCCCGCGCTGCCACGGCGTCGGCGTGACGCGCGAGCCCGACCCCGACAAGCTGGTCGACCGCTCGCGCTCGCTCGACGCGGGCGCGCTGCTGCACCCGACGATGAACGTCGGCACCTGGCCCTGGCGGATGTACGCGCGTGCCGGCTTCGAGCGCCGCAAGCCGGTCAAGAGCTGGCCGAAGGCCGACTGGAAGCTCTTCCTCTACGCCGACGAGCCGGAGTTCGAAGGACTGATCACGCGTTTCGAACGGATCTACCTGCGCCGCGACCCGAACGAGGTGTCGGAGGCGTACCTGCGCAGCTTCGATCGCTTCGTCACGCAGGCGACCTGCAACCTCTGTCACGGCGCGCGGCTCAGCCAGGCGGCGCTCGCCTGCACGATCGACGGTCGAAACATCGCCGACTGGTGCGCGCTCGACATCATCGCGCTGCGCCCGGTCGTGCGTGCCGTCACCGACCCCGAGGCCGCGACGATGGTGGCCGAGGTCGACGAGCGGCTCGAGCAGATGGAACGGATGGGCCTCGGCTACCTGACGCTCGAGCGCGCCACGAGCACGTTGTCAGGCGGCGAGTCGCAGCGGATCAAGATGGTGCGCCACCTCGCGAGCAGCCTCGTCGAGCTGATGTACGTCTTCGATGAGCCGACGATCGGCCTGCATCCTGCCGACGTCGACCAGGTCGGCGCGATGCTGCGCCAGCTGCGCGACCGCGGCAACACGGTACTGGTCGTCGAGCACGACCGCGACGTGATCCGCGCCGCCGACCACATCGTCGATGTCGGGCCTGATGCAGGCGTTGGCGGCGGCCACATCGTCTACGAGGGCCCCGTAGCGGGACTGACATCATCGGGCACGCCGACCGGTCGCTGCCTCGACGCGCCGACCGTGCTCAAGCAGCAGGTGCGCAGGGCGGGCGGCATGCTCGCCGTGCGCGATGTCACGGCCAACAACCTGCAGGGCGTCTCCGTCGAGATCCCCGAGTGTGTCCTGACGGCGATCACCGGCGTCGCCGGCTCCGGCAAGTCGACGCTCATGCAGCACGGCCTCGTCGCGCAGCATCCCGGCATCGTCGTCGTCGACCAGTCCGCCGTCGGCACCTCGGTGCGCTCCTGCCCCGCCACCTACACCGGCCTGATGGACCACCTGCGCACGGCGTTCGCCGCGGCCAGCGGCATGCCCGCGTCACTCTTCAGCTTCAACTCCGAGGGCGCCTGCCCCGAGTGCGAGGGACGCGGCGTGATCGAGACCGAGCTCTCCTTCCTCGACCCCGTCGTCTCCACCTGTCCGCTCTGCGCGGGTGGGCGTTTCCGCCTCGACGTGCTCGAGCACACGCTCGACGGCGCGAGCATCGCCGAGGTGCTGGCGATGAGCGCCGACGTCGCGCTCGAGCGCCTCTCCGGCACCAAGGTGCTCGCCAAGGTGCGCGGCCTCGTCGACGTCGGGCTCGGCTACCTGACGCTGGGCCAGCCGCTCAGCACGCTGTCAGGCGGTGAGGCGCAGCGCATCAAGCTGGCGACGCGGCTCGGCAGGCGCGGCTCGATCTACATGCTCGATGAGCCGACGACGGGCCTGCACATGTCCGACGTTGCGAAGCTGATCGGACTCTTCGATCGCATCGTCGACGCCGGCAACACGGTGATCGTCGTCGAGCACAACCTCGACGTCGTGGCGAGCGCCGACTGGGTCATCGACATGGGTCCGGAAGGTGGCGCGCTCGGTGGCGAGGTGCTGTTCGAAGGCACGCCGCGCCAGCTGCTTCGCAAGCGCCGCTCGCTGACCGGCCGCTACCTGCGCGCGGCGGTGGAGGGCACGGAGGTATCGCCGTCGCAGCGCATCGCCGCCACGGCCGGTGCACGCTAGCGCGGAGGAATTGACACATTCACGCGACCACGGTCGCGCACGCGGGGAAGAGCTGGCGTACACCCCCATACGCCAGATGGAGCAATCGTGCTGCTGTACATCGTCCTCATGGTTCCCGCCCTCATCATCGGGCTCATCGCACAGCGCCGCGTCACCGGCACCTTCCAGGAGTGGTCGGAAGTCCGCGGCTCGAGCGGCCGCACCGGCGCCGAGGTCGCGCGCGCGATCCTCGACCGAAACGGCCTGACCGACGTGCCGGTCAACCCCGTGCCCGGCGCGCTCTCGGACCACTACGATCCGCGCAACCGCACCGTCAACCTGAGCGAGCCGGTCTTCAGCTCCAACTCGGTGTCGGCCGTCGCCGTTGCCGCGCATGAGGTCGGCCACGCGATCCAGCACCAGAAGGCGTACGCGCCGCTCGCGATCCGCAGCGCGCTCGTGCCGGTCGCCTCGTTCGGCTCTGCCGCCTTCATGCCGCTCTTCTTCGTCGGCGTGCTGCTGGCGATGGGTGGCGCGATCTTCGGCCAGACGCTGATCCTCATCGCGATCGGGCTCTACGCCTTCGCCGTGCTCTTCCAGATCGTCACGCTGCCGGTCGAGTTCGACGCATCACGCCGCGCCAAGCTGCAGATCCAGGAGCTGTCGCTCGCCCCCGCCGGCGGGCAGGAAGCGGTCGGGACGCAGAAGGTGCTGGGCGCCGCGGCGATGACCTACGTGGCAGCCGCACTGGCGTCGATCGCGCAGCTCGCCTACTTCGCGCTGTCGTTCCTCGGCAACAACGAGTAGGCACCGCGCACACGCCCAGGAATTGCCGAGGGGCCGGAACAGCTGTTCCGGCCCCTCGTGCATGAACGTGCCTAGCTGACCGAACTCGCAGGTCAGTCCCAGTTGAAGTCGCGGGCGCCCTCGGCGAACCATGCGTCTTCCTGGTTGGCGTCCTTGCCCTTCTTGCGGCCGAGGCCGAAGAAGCGCGGGCGGCGCGAGCGGTCGGCGCGAGATGCCGTGGACGGCTCGTCGCTCCAGCCATCGGAGCTGAAGGGCTCGTCGGTGTCGATCACCAGCACGGGCTGCTCGCCCGTCGCGGCCTCGGCAGCGTCGACCTGCAGCGCGCCAGTCTCGAAGGCGACGGGCTCGGCAGCGACGACCGGCATCGTGAAGGCCTGCGTGGCGAGCGGATCGATCACCGGCGTCGCGGCGAGGTCATCAGCGGCGAGCTTCGGCTCACGCGGACCCACGCCACCCGGGAAGCGCAGCACGTCGGCGCTCGACTGGTCCGCGGCGGCGAACTGGCCGGTGTTCTCGTCCTCGATGTCCTCGACGAGCGACAGCATCGGCGTCATGCCCATGAGCGGCTCGAAGGGGCGACCGGTGATGCTCGTCTCGAGCGCGGTGGCAGCTTCCATCGCCTGCTCGGGGGACGGGCCGACGAGCGCGCTGTGCGCGAGGTCGTCGAACATCGAATCGGTGGTTGCGGGAGCAGCATCGGCATCGGCGACGACGATGGCGCCCGCCTCTGCGGAGCGGCCCGGTCCTCCGGGGAATCGCTCGAGCGGATCGCCGACGTCGTAGCGCGCCAGCGGCATGGCCGCCTCGAGGGCGGTGTTCTGCTTCTTCAACGCGAGGTGATCCTCGATGGCCTCGGTGAACAGCGATCGTGCAGTGCTCATGAAAAGTGTGCTCCCTCTGGGGGTTCCGTGCAGGTCTCGAAGGCGACTGTAGCAGTGCCCTCGCCCGTTTCGCGGAGGTTCCCAGTGAGGTGCGCCACGGACGGCCACCGAGGCGGCCTACCCCGACCGGGTCGTCACTCGGCGTTCATCGAGCGCGACGCGTCATCGGTGAAGAGCTCGGGGCCCTGGTCGCGATGGTTCTCGATCATGAACTGCAGTGCCGCGGCGCTCGGCACCTTGCAGGACATCTGGTGGGTCCAGGACGTGTAGAACACGCCGTCCTTCGGGTTCTTCTTCCGCGGCTGCACGAGCAGGTGGTACGGGTTCTTGCGCGCCTGGTCGAGCAGCGTGTCGACCTGCTTGGCGGAGATGCCCTTGTAGCTGATCACGATGTGACCGTGCTCGAGGTTGTGCACGGTGTTCTCGTCGCGCTGCTCCTCGTCGTAGAGGCCCCACTCGGCGGCGATCGGGTTGTGGTTGCCGCTGTGCGGCGGGTTGTGCTTGTACGTGACGTCGTCGGCCTCGCCGGGCGTGTGCTCGGAGCCGTCGCTCTCGAACTCCTCGACGTCGGTGCAGCCGTCCCGCTTCTTGACGGCATCGTCGAACTTCTCGTCGGTGATGTCCTGCTCGCGGTCGGCAGAGGCGGCAGCGGCAGTGGACTCACCGGTGTAACGCTTGCCGTACTCACCGCAGCCGGCGGCGATCAGGGTAGCGAACAGGGCGAGGGCGATCAGGGAAATTCGGCGCATGTCGGCAATCTAGCAGAGGCGGCTGCGGCCGGATCGTCAGCGGGCGGGCGCGGTGAGGTGCTAGCCGAAGTCGGTGACCCAGTACCAACGGTACTGCGAGCCGGGCGCGTACACGCGGGCGATCCCGATCGTACGGTAGTTCGGCTTCAGCCAGTTGGCGCGATGCGGCGGCGAGTTGAGCCACTGCTTGTACGTGGCGAACACCGAGGCGTTGCCCGCGGCGATGTTCTCGCCGCGCCACGTGCCGGCGGTGGGGTAGCCGAACGCCGCGATGCGGCGGAACGGGTCGCGACGCGCGCTGTCGGTGTGGCTGAAGTAGTTGCGCCGCCCCATGTCAATGGCCATCCAGGTCGCCGCCCTCGTGAGCCTGGCGTCGACGCGCAGCGCACGCAGGCCACGGGCGGCACGGAAGCGGTTGATCATGCGGACCTGGGAGACCTCTGCGGCATCGATGGCCGTAGCACGCGTCGCGGCAGCCGCACTCCTTGGTGCGAACGCGAGGAGGAACGCGGCGAGGCAAGCAATGATCGCGGCGAGCAGGAGCGGATTGTGGAGCGCTGAGTTGGTGCGTCGGTGATTGATCATGCTGCGGTGTTCGGCAGCACATACCGACCCTTGAGAAATACTTCCAAGACCTGCAGGTTCTGCTCATCCCGCGCATACATGTCCGGCGCCTGCGCGTGCCCGCACGAGTAAGCTCTCGCGAACGAACGACGCGCGCGATCGACGAGGGTGACGAGATGCAGATCCAGACAGGCATTCCACAGAAGCTGTTTCCCAAGTACACGGCTGCCCTGCAGCTGGTGAAGGACCACGGCGTCGACGGCTCCCAGCACGCGATGCGCGCAGCCAAGGGCACGACCGGCGGGGCACGGCTCGATGCCGCGATCCGCGCGATGACGAGCTTCGACCATGCACTCGACAACGCCGGCAAGCTGCCGTTGTCGATCTTCGTCCCCGATGCGGCGCGCTTCCTGAGCGGCTACGACGCGGCCAAGGCCGCAGTGATGCTGCTCGTCTCGACGGGCGTCGTGCCCGGTGCGCGTGAGTACCTGGGGCGCTCGACGCTGCAGGCAGCACGCACCGAGCTGGATGAGGCGCTGCGCACCAACGTCGCCGACCGCAGCAAGTTCGGCGCGCGCGTGAGCGCGGGTTGGCTCGAGGCAACGTCCGAGGACGCCGCGACCGGCGTCGTCATGCTCCAGCGCTCCCCCGAGCTCGGCCGCACGCTGCTCTCAGGCATCGACCAAGCACGGCGCGCCGCGCTCGCGGGCCGAACGATCGACGCCGCGCTCGGCGCCTCGCTCGGCAACCTGCTCGACAAGGCCGACCAGCAGCTCGGCGCGCAGATCGAGCTGGCTGCCAAGCACTTCGTGCCGGTCGACGAAGCCATCGAACGCGATGTCTTCACGCGCGTGGACGCCCTGCTCGCGCAGGCCGCGGCATACTGACGTTCGATGCGACTTCGACGAACATGGCGCCCAGCAGCAGCAAGCCGGCCTCGAACCGAGCCTGACGCGATTGCGGGCGAGGTCGATGAGGACGAGGTCCTGCGCGACACCGAGGAATCGCTGTTCGCCGCACTCCAGGAGAGCGACACCGGCTTCGAGGCACTGCAGGACACCGGCGCCGACGTGGATCGCACGCGGATGCGCCAGCGTCTCGGCCTGCTGCTCGGGGCGGCCGTGCTGACGGCGCTCTGGCTCGTGGCTGGTCGACGACGAAGCTGATACACTGACCGCATTCCACGGGCCTGTGGCGCAGTTGGGAGCGCGCCTCGTTCGCATCGAGGAGGTCGTGGGTTCGAATCCCATCAGGTCCACTGGAACATGGAGCGTCGGTCCGGCATTGCCGGGCCGGCGCTTTTTCTTCGGCCGGCGGAACCCAGCGCGTGTCGGCACGCCACCTGCACGAATTGGCAGTTCCGATGCGAGCGTCGCCCTGACCCCGAGGCACCACTCGCACCCTGACCACACTCACTGCACGGCGACATGACGGGCAGGAGACAGGGTGGCACAGCGCAGCGAGGACACGACACGGCACGGAGCCGGGCACATCATCGCGATCACCCTCGGAGCGATCCTCGCACTGGTTGCGTTGGGCCTGACCCTGGCGGGCATCGCGCTCATCATCGGCCAGGCGGTGATGGACGAGGACGGCTTCGTGACCAGCTCATCGAAGGAGCTGTCGACCGACAGCTACGCGCTCGCGTCGCCGACCTTCGACGTCTCGGGCCTCGACGACTGGCCACTCGACGACGACCCGATCCGGCTTCGGCTCACGGCAGACGGCGACACGGACATGTTCATCGGCGTCGCCCCGGCCGACGCTGCGAACGACGTGCTCGCGCGGATCGAGCACGACGTGGTCGATGAGGACGGCAACTCGGACTGGTTCGGCGGTGACGTGGAGACCGTGCGCCGGGATGGCGACGCACCCTCCGGCGCGCCCGAGGACCTGCTCGACTGGGCCGCATCTGCGCGCGGCAGCGACGATGTCACCGTCACGTGGGAACCCACCGACGGCGAGTGGGTCGTCATCGCGATGAACGCGGATGGCTCTGCGGGCCTGGAGCTCGACGCCCAGCTCGGCGCAGATGTTCCATTCCTCCAGGGATTCGCGTGGGTCATGGCCTTGTCAGGG
>JAOPYV010000005.1 GCA_025964435.1 Thermoleophilia bacterium
GGACCTCCTGCCCGTGCTCGAGCAGGTCATCCAGCAGGGTCGTCCGCTCCTGATCATCGCTGAGGACGTCGAGGGCGAGGCCCAGGCCACGCTCATCGTCAACAAGCTGCGCGGCACCTTCCAGGCCGTGGCCGTCAAGGCCCCGGGCTTCGGCGACCGCCGCAAGCGCATGCTCGAGGACATCGCCATCCTGACGGGTGCCGAGGTCGTCACCGAGGAGCTCGGTCTCAAGCTCGAGACCACCACGATCGAGCAGCTCGGACGAGCCCGCAAGGTCGTCATCTCCAAGGACAACACCACCATCATCGACGGTGCTGGTGAGACGTCCGCCATCCAGGCACGCATCAAGCAGATCAAGGGCGAGGCCGACAACACGGACTCCGACTTCGATCGCGAGAAGCTGTTCGAGCGCCTCGCCAAGCTGAGCGGCGGCGTTGCCGTCGTGAAGGTCGGCGCTGCGACCGAGACGGAGATGAAGGAGAAGAAGCATCGCGTCGAGGACGCGCTGCAGGCAACTCGTGCCGCACTCGAAGAGGGTGTCGTCCCGGGCGGCGGCGTTGCGCTGCTGAACGCGGCCACGGCCTTCGACATCGAGACGCTGGAAGGCGACGAGCGCACTGGCGCGAAGATCGTCCTCAAGGCACTCGAGGAGCCGCTCCGGCAGCTCAGCGAGAACGCGGGCCTCGAGGGCTCCGTCGTCGTGAACAAGACGCGCGAGGCCAAGACTGGCTGGGGCGTCGACTTCTCGCAGGACGGCATGGTCATGATCGACCTCGTCGAGAAGGGCATCATCGACCCGGCACTCGTGACGCGCTCCGCGCTGAACAACGCTGCGTCGATCGCCAAGAACATCATCGTGACCGAGGCCATCGTGGCCGAGGCTCCCGAGAAGGCAGGCGCCATGCCGCAGATGCCCGACATGGGCGGCATGGGCGGCATGATGTAGTCCAGTTGGACCGCATCGGCTCGCACAGCAGCTGATACAGCGAAGGGCCCCACCTCGGTGGGGCCCTTCGTCGTTACATGGCGTGGGGTGCCTTGGTGTCGCTGGTCTCGCAGCTGGATCGAAAGCGTGTGGCCGACCGCGAAGTGGTCAGGCACCTACTCGTCGCAGAAACTGACGGACCTGTTTCTTTCGATCTCCGAAGACACGTGGGGCCCCGCATGATGCGGGGCCCCACGGCTGAACGTGCTGGTCTGGCTGGCTCGAGCTACTGGTTGATCAGCGTCTCGCCGGGGATGCCGGAGGCGAGCTTGACGACGCCGTCGGTGACCTCGAAGACGAGCGAGCCGCCGGTCGAGATCTTGAACTGCCAGTCCTCCGTGATCAGGCCGGCGGTGTGCAGCACCGCGAGGCGCAGCATGACGCCGTGCGAGACGGCGGCGACGGCAGCGCCGGGGTGGTTGGCGCCGATCGTCTGCAGGCCACGCACGACGCGGTCGCCTGCTGCGACGAGGCTCTCGCCGCCGGGGCAGTGCGCCGTGGCGGGATCGTTGAGGTAGAGCTCCCAGGCGACGGCGTCGACCTCCTCGGACTCTTCCTTGGTCAGGCCTTCCCAGCGACCGTAGTCGACGTTGACGAAGTCATCGAGCGGCACGACGTCCTCGAGGCCCGAGGCTGCGGCGATCGCGGTGCCGACTTCGAGGGCACGACCGAGCGGGCTGGAGTAGACCGCTTCGAGGTCGGCACCGGCGAGCGAACGGCCAGCGGCGATGGCTTCCTGGCGACCGATCCGGTTGAGCGGCACGTCGCGGCGACCGCGGAAGCGCACCTCGCGATTGAGGATGGTCTGTCCGTGGCGGACGAGGTGGATCGTGGTGGTCGTGCTCATCGTGAGGTGCTCCGAGGTCGGGAAATACGGGTCGTGCGGTTGATAGTGAAGCACATTTTTTCGGTGATTGCCAACCACCTATAGGAGAGCTGATAGGTTCAGGTCGGCCATTCGAATAACTGGAGCAAGTATGAGTCTCGCCACTATCGACATCTTCCACGTCCTCGCCGCCATCTCGGCGCTGCTCGTGATGGCCCACTTGGGCGGCTTCCTCGCGGCGCGCGCGGGACTTCCACCGATGATTGGTGAGCTCCTGGGCGGCCTTCTGCTCGGCGCTACGGTCTTGCGACGGGTCTGGCCCGATGGCTCCGAGTGGCTCATCCCCGCGACGCCCGGTGTCGGCGAGGCGATGCCTGCGGTGCTGCCGGTGCTCGGCTTCTGCAGCCAGCTCGGCCTGCTGCTGCTCATGTTCATCGGCGGACTGCAGATGCGCCGGCTCGTGACGCGGGCCGACGCGAAGGCGGTCGGCTGGATCTCCAGCCTCGGTGTCGCGGTGCCGGTGATCTGCGGCCTGCTGCTGCTGCTCGTCATTGACGTGACGCCCTACATGGGCACCGCGCAGAACGAGACCGCGCTCGACATCATCCTGCTCGCCGCGCTCGCGGTGACGAGCATCCCCGTCATCACACGCATCTTCATCGACCTCGGCCTGATGGAGACGCGCCTCGCGCGCATCGTGCTGTCCGTCGCCGTGATCGAGGACGTGCTGCTCTACATCGCAGTCTCGATCGCGATCGGCATGGCCGAGGCCGACGCGAAGTCGGATGCCTCGATCCCGCACTACCTCGGCCTCGAGCCGGACTCGCCGCTCTTCATCGCCTGGCACGTCGGCGCGAGCCTCGCGCTGCTCGCATTCGCGGCCTGGGGCTTCGGCAAGGCCGGTGGCGGCTCGCGCACGGCGCAGCTGGCGCGCACCAACCCGGTGGCGCGGCGCAGCACGCTCGGCTACACGGTCGCGGCGATCCTCGGCATCACGCTGCTGGCGATGCTGCTCGGCCTCGCACCGATGTTCGGTGCGCTCGTCGCCGGTATCGCCGCATCGCGCGCCACCTCGATGCGCTGGATCGATGCGCAGCGCCAGATCGAGTCGGTCGGGCTCGCCTTCTTCATTCCGCTCTACTTCGCACTGATCGGCGTCTCGCTCGACCTGGTCAATGCCTTCGACTGGAAGTTCACGGTCGGCATCCTCATCGTCGGCACGCTGCTCAAGTACGTCGGCTCGCTCGTCGGCGCACGCATCGCCGGGGAGCCGAGTGCGATGGCCAACGCGCTGGCGATCAGCGTCAACGCGCGTGGCGGCCCGGGCCTCGTGCTGGCGTCGACGGCCTTCGCGGCAGGCATCATCAACGAGAGCGCCTACACGGGACTCGTGATCCTCGCGCTCGCGACCTCGGTCGGCGCGGGCGTCTTCCTCGCCAACGTGCTGCGCAGCAACCCGTCGACGACGAAGCTCATCCGCGGCGAGGATCCAGCTGCGACTGACACCGACACGCGCGAGCTCGAGCCGGCGTAGGCCGCCCGGCGCACGAAACAGAGCCGGCGCCAAGCCGGACCCGCGCCACGGTCGAGCGGGTCCGCCGAGCGCGAGCCCGACGTGAGGAACCTGAAGGCGCATATTGGGTCCTCAGGTTCCTCACGTCTACACACCTGATGACTTCGGAGGGGCCTGCGGATTCCGCGGGCCCCTCCTGATTCCGCGGGGCCCTTCAGCTACATCTGGAGCATCGCCTGCATCATCGACTTGTGGGCGTCGAAGACGAGGTCGTGCAGCTCCTTGAGCCGACTGACCGTGGTGGCGTTCGCGTTGCGATTCGCCATCGCACCGACGAGACTTTGCAGGACATCCTCGGTCGCAGGGCTGTCGGGCAGGCGCAGCATCGGCGCCTGGAACACTTCGACCTTCTGCACGGTCGTGACGCCCTGCTGGGCCTGCGTCGCACCGGCCGTGCCGGCATTTGCGACGGTTGCGGGCGCGGCGGTGCCAGCCGGCGCAGTCGTGCCAGGTGCGGTTGCGGCGCCCGGCGTCGCGGCGGTCAGCGTCGCCAGCGTTGCCGCCGATGGGGTTACGGAACTCATGTGGTCTACCTCCCGGAGCGCGGCATGCTCCCTCCCGGAGAACGCCGCAGCCACTCACCCGTACTTCGCAGGTGCGAGGTGCCGTGTTGCAGGCAGATGTGGGAAATCCGGCCAGAGTCTGGCCGCGCGCCCCTCGGCGCCGAGCGCTCAGCCCTCGTCGGCCGGGCCCGTCTTGCTCGCGTTGTGGGAGTCGAAGACCGGGTCGGGCTCGCTGCGCCCGAAGACGCCGAAGGTCAGCACGACCAGCTTGAGGTCCTGCCAGAGCGTCCACGTATCGATGTAGTGGATGTCCTGCTCGATCCGCTCCGGCCACTCGATCTCGTCGCGACCGTGCACCTGCGAGTAGCCGGTGATGCCGGGCAGCACCTCGAGCCGGCGCTTGTCGTGCTCGGAGTAGTGGATCGACTGCTCGGGGATGTCGGGGCGCGGGCCGACCAGGCTCATCTGGCCGACGAGCACGTTGAGCAGCTGCGGCAGCTCGTCGAGGCTGGTGCGGCGCAGGAAGCGGCCGGTCGCCGTGATGCGCGGATCGTTCTTGACCACGCCGTGCGGGTCATCGGTGACGCCGAGCTCCTGCCCGACCTTGACCGCATCATTGACCATCGAGCGGAACTTGAGCATCGGGAACTCGCGGCCGTGCTTGCCGGTGCGACGCTGCACGAAGAAGACCGGGCGACCGGCGTCGATCAGCACGGCGATCGCCAGCGCAAGCAGCACGGGCGACGCGATGATCGTCGCGACGAGCGCCACGAGCCGATCGCCGAGCCACTTGAGCGCGCGCTGCACGGGATGTCGCTGCACGCCGCTCATGCGTTGGGTGTCTCAGGGGCGCGCCAGGGCGGGAAGTAGCCGGCGGTCGAATCGCTGCCGGCGAGGGCGAGGTAGCGGACCGGGTCGTGCACGAGCTTGGCGATGTGGAAGGCGCGCGGCTCGCTCTCCGGATCGAAGCGGTGCTTGAAGACGAAGAGCGGCGAGTCGGTGCCGCCGCCGACGCCGCCACCGAGGTGGAAGGCAGCCATGCCGCGCTCCTGCGCCCACTCGGCCGCCGCGAGGAAGCCGCGGTTGGAGGCGCCGATGTTGCGCGCCGCATCGGCCGACGCGCCGAGGTGGTAATGCAGCCACGGGCCGTTCGCGAAGCAGAGCTGCGCCGCGACCGGCTCGCCCTCGAGCAGGCCCTCGACGAGCACGAGGTCGATCCCGTCGAGGTCCTCGACCAGCGCGGTCCAGTAGGCGTCGGGGAAGAAGTAGAAGTCCGCGGCGTCCTGGCGACGCATCGTGTGGTCGTACATCGCACGGAAGCCGCTCAGGTCTTCCGGATTGACCGTGATACGCATCTCCAGCTCAGCGCGGTCCGCCTTGCGCGCGGCGCGGCGGTGGTGCGTGTGCATCGAGGCGGCGAGGTCGCGGCCGGGAGCGACATCCCACGCGACGGTCGAGCCGAGCTCGATCAGCTCGGCGCTGGTCGGCATGCCGGCGGCGTTCGCCAGCATCGGATGCGAGCGCAGGAAGGTGGAGACGACATCGTGCTCGCGCGCCCACGCGCCGTAGGCAGCGTCGAAGTCGGCGATGTCGGGCGATGCGAAGACGACCGGTCCGCCATAGCCATAGGCGCTGGTTGCGTCGTAGCCCGCACCATCGGGCAGCGGGCGCAGCAGCAGCGGCAGGGCGAGCTCGCCACCGGCGTCGGCGAAATGCAGCAGCACGGGCAGCGATTCGACCGGCTCCAGGTGCGCCGAAGCGACGTGGTAGCCGTGGCGCACGTAGGTGTCTTCCGAGCCCATGCGCGCGACGAGCGCATCCCACTCGCTGGGCGGGACGACGCGGATTGCATCGGTATCGACGAACTGGTGTGGAGCTGCGACCATCGTGGTGAAGCATACCGTCGCGGCGGCCATGGCCCGTGCGGGCCAAGCATCGGTGCCGAACCCGCAGCCGCGCTTGCGAAGGTGCGATGATGACGGCATGTTCGAAGGTAGTTCCATCGCAGTCGTCGTTCCTTGCTTCAAGGAAGCCACCCAGATCCGCGTCGTCATCGAGACGATGCCGGCATTCGTGGACCGCATCATCGTGGTCGACGACCGTTCGCCGGATGGCACCGCAGACGTCGTTCGCGACTGCATGCGCACCCACCCGAACGTGGAGCTGCTGATCCACGAGGAGAACCGCGGCGTCGGCGCAGCGATCGCGACCGGCTACAAGCGGGCGCTCGACCTCGGCATGGATGTCACGGCCGTGATGGCCGGCGATGCGCAGATGCCGCCGAACGAGCTGGCTGACATCCTGCGCCCGGTCACCAGCGGCCAGGCCGACTACTCGAAGGCGAACCGCCTCGTCACGGCCGACGCGTGGACGACGATCCCGCGCAAGCGCTTCCTCGGCAACTCGATGCTGAGCCTGCTGACGAAGGTCGCCTCCGGCTACTACCAGGTCGCCGATTCGCAGACCGGCTACACGGCGATCACCGCCGACATGCTGCGTCGCCTCGACCTCGACGACATGTACCCGCGCTACGGCTACCCCAACGACATGCTCGTGCGGCTCAACGTGCTGCGCGCCCGCGTCGTCGATGTCGCCAGCGTGCCGGTATACGACGTCGGTGAAGTCTCCGGCCTCAAGATCCGTCGCGTGCTGTTCACGATGAGCTGGCTGCTGCTCAAGCGCTTCATCTGGCGCCTCTGGAAGCTCTACGTCGTGCGCGACTTCCACCCGCTGATCCTCTTCTACGCACTCGGGCTCGTGATGTTCGTCACGGGCGTCGCCGGCGCGATCGCGCTGATCGTCCTGGCATGGGGCGACGGAACGATCAGCGGCGCGACCGCGGTCGCCGTCTCGATCCTGCTGCAGAGTGGCCTCCTGCTGAGCCTGTTCGGCGTGCTCTTCGACTTCGAGCACAACCGCCCGCTCGTCAGCGAGTACCGCCCGGTCGGCCTCGACGCCGATCGCGTCGAGCACGAGCCGATTCGCGCCAGCATCGAATCCGCACCGATCGATCCGGATGGCGGCTCGCGCCCCTCCGGTGCCACGACGCTCGAGCAGGAGCTCGGCCGCGGCATGAACGAGATGCGCGCCTTCTCCGGCGACCCGCGCGACTGACAGCACGTCCCACGGGAGTTCGACCGCGCCGTCCGACCTCGCCCCATTCCCGCCGAAGTGTGGCGGCTCACTCACGTATACGTGG
>JAOPYV010000008.1 GCA_025964435.1 Thermoleophilia bacterium
GCTTCTTGGCGACGACCTTCTTGGCGGTCGTGGCCTTGGTGGCTGCCTTGGCCGTGGTCTTGGCGACCGGCTTCTTGGCAGCTGCCTTCTTGGCGGTGGTCGCCTTCTTGGCCGGCTTGGAGGCGACTGCCTTCTTCACCGTGGTTGCCTTCTTGGCGGCCGGCTTCGCGGCTGCCTTCTTCGCGGCGGGCTTGGCCGCTGCCTTCGTGGCGGGCGCCTTGGCGACGACCTTCTTGGCTGCCGGCTTTGCGGCTGCCTTGGCGACAGGCTTCTTCGCCGCCGGCTTGGTTGTCGACTTGGCTGCCGGCTTGGCGGCTGCCTTCTTCGCTGCTGACTGGGTCACGGGTGCCTTCTTTGCGGTGGTGGACTTGGTTGTCACGGTCTTGGCCTTGGGGGGCGCCACGGAGGGGCGTACCACGACCGTGCCGTCCTTCTTCACTGTCTTGGGTGCTGTCGTCGCGAGCGGTGAGCCCAGCGACGTGCTGCCACTTGCAGGCAGCTGACGCGCTTTGGCGTCCGGGAGGTTGGTCATCGTGTTCCTCGTATCTGGGTGTTGGAGTTCGGTCGGTGACGACGGACCGGCCGGCGACACCCATTACAACGCCTGCCTGCCCGTGGGCCGAAGGTGTCAAACTCCTGCATATCCATGTCAATCGTAGACAGTAGCACGTATGTCAGTGACGACACCGCGCGATCATCGGCAATCCTCACCACAACAATGAGGGTCAATGTCACGATCCAGTGACATCAGTGTCCGTGACATGGGTGCGGTGCTGACAAGCTACTGACCCGAATTGCACGCTCTCATCCCGATATTCGGGTGTCAGTGCTACTCGTGGTCCCAGTACGTGACGCGTCCATCGCGGCTCGTGATGAACCGCGCACCACCATCCTGCGAGACGACGATCGCCATCGCCCCGGGCAGTGCGCCGACGAGTCGGTAGGCCGAACGATGTCGTGTCCCCTCGTTCGCGGCAGGCTCGGGAACCACTGATCCACCCTCGGGATCCGACGCATGCGCGACGATCGGCACGCTCGGGAGGCGCCCGGAAATGACGGCTCCGAAGCCGATGATCTCGAGCTGCTTGTCCAGCACGACGGCTCCGTCCACGGCTGACAGTCCCGCGATGCAGTTGGCGAGCTCGAAGAGCGCCTCGTCAAGCGTCGCGAGCTCTCGGTCGACGGTGGAGCGGAACGCGGTCCAGGTGACGTGATCGGTGCCGAGGTCGCCATGGACGGGAGCGAGTCGATTGAGGATCTCGAGGATCAGGTCGAAGAACCGCTGGCGCGCGACGGTGTCGGTGAAGCGGTACTTGATCTCGAGGTAGCGATTGTTGGACTCGAGCGCGGAGCTCGCATCGTCCGGCATGAAGATCAGGGTGCCGCCATGGCGGTCGCGGCGGATCAGCGAGATGATCCGCTTCATCATCTGCTCGCCGATGATGCGCGCAAGGTCCGGTGCTGGGAGCGCCCAGCGCTCGCCGGCCGCCTCGGCCTGTTCGCGGGCAAGCGTGTGCAGCCGGTTGAGCTCGTCCTGCAGTGGCTGGAATGACTCGTGCAGCCAATGGGATTCGAACACGTCGAAGCGCGCGCCCGAGATCGCGCCGGCCTCGAGCCGGCCGAGCACCTCGCTGCCGCACAGCGCCTCGATGCTGCCGGGTGCCAACACGTGCGTCACGGGCACGTGCGGCAGCGTCGGTCCGCCACCGCGTCCGCCGACCACGTCGTGCATCCAGCGCGAGCCCTGGTGGACGAGGCCCCAGATGCTCAGGTGGCCCATCGGGTTGGCGCTGACACCGATGATCGACCGTGCGAAGTCAGCCGCGGCCGAGAGCCTGCGCAGCTCGCGCGGGTCGAAGGGAATGGGTCGCTCGAACTCGAGCTTGTGGACGTGCTGGGGCGGTCCGCCGCTGGCAGGGAACGTCGCCGGATCCGCGAGGATCGCACGGAATGTCACCTGTCGCGACTCCTCTGTCAGCTGGCTCGCCTGGTAGCAGGTCGCGTAGAGGCGCTGCAGGACCTCCGACGACGGGGGATCGTCGCCCCAGCGATCGAGCACGAACTGCGCGAGGTCTGCTGGATAGGAGTATGGGCTTGCGTCAGGCATGCGTCAGGGGTGTTCTGCCCCGGACGGCGTCGAGCTAGACCCCGCAGCGCGCGCCCGGGCTCACGTTAGTTGGCCGCAACTGCTGCGTACTGCTCGTCGGTGACGTGCTCGCCCCACGTCGCGGCGCTTCCCGCTTCGTCGACCTCGACCATCGCGATGTGGGTCATGAAGCGACCGGGCGCCGCGCCGTGCCAGTGGTTCTCACCGGGCGCAAAGGTCACGCGGTCACCTGGCCGGATGACCTCGATCGGTCCACCCTCCTGCTGCGCGAGGCCGATGCCCTCGATGACGTAGATCGTCTGTCCGTGCGGATGCGTGTGCCGCGCCGTACGCGCTCCGGGGGTGAAGTGGACGCTGCTGGCGCTGATGTGCACGCCCTCGGTCGGCGCGACGATGGTGTCGATGAGGACGGTGCCGGTGAACCAGTCACTGGGTCCGGGGATGACTCCCACGCAGGGCGTGTCTGGGGGCTATGTCCCGGGATCCTCCCCGCCCTGATCGAGGCGGAACGGTGGGTACGCGTCGGTCATCAGGGCGACGTAGGCGATCGTGCGGTACGACCAGCGCTGGATCCCGACCAGCAGGTCGAAGACGCCGCGCTGCACGTGGCCCGTGAAGAGCAGGCCGATACCGAGGATCAGGATGAGCAGTCCGATCACGCCCAGCTCCGTTCCTGCGTCGGTGTCGGTCGAGCCGATCACGACGCCACCGGATACGGCGCCGATGAGCAGCATGTGTGGCAGCGCCAGCACCCACTTCACGAACGGGAGCCCCCTGCTCAGCCGCGCTGGATAGTCGATCGTGAGGCGCACCGGGTAGTCGGCATGCTCGCCGAGCGAGAAGGGCGGGTAGCGATCGGTGGCGAGCGCGCCGTAGGAGTAGCCGTTGACGCGCCACGACCAGCGCAGCACGCCGAGGTTGAAGTCGAAGAGCCCGCGCGGGTAGCGACCGGTGAAGACGATCGCGAACCAGGCGACGATCGTGGTGACGACGAACGCTGCCGCGAGGAATGCGAGCACCACGTAGTGCGGGATCAGCAGGAGCCACTTCACCAGCCAGAGCCAGCGGCTGAGTGGCTCATCGGTATGCGCGTGCAGGCGCACCGGTGCCGAGCCGTCGGCGGCTGCCATCACCGGCGCCCCGGGCGCGCCGGGCGCCACCGGGAGGGCCGTCGTCGCCGGCGCCGCCTCGCGCCGC
>JAOPYV010000040.1 GCA_025964435.1 Thermoleophilia bacterium
GTTTCCTCCGGCACCGCTCTCCACCCTCGCCCACGACCCTGAGTCATGCCAACCACCTCCTGAACTGCTTGTCGAAACAAGCTCAATCAGGCACTGCGTTGCAGTGATCAGTTGAAGCCGCCACCCATTATGCGCCTTCTTGTTACTCTCGTGCTTCGAGCACTGGGGGGTGAAGGGGGCGTGTGCTGGGGTCTGCGCGCCGTACTCGAGTCGGCGCGGCGTGCTCGGGTCGGCGCGCGCCGGCACGTGTCGCACATGAGCATCCAATACGAGACATGAGGTGCGACATGTCTCGCGGTGGGTCGTGAGCTATGAGCTGCGCTCGGCGGGCGACGGCGCGGTGCGCGCGCCGATCAGGATGCCCACGAGGGCGATCGCCGCGCCGGTCCACTGCCATGCGGAGGGATCCTCGGCCAGCACAAGCACGCCCAGGAAGAGCGCGGTCACCGGTTGGATGAGCAGGGTGATCGAGACCTGCGCCGCGCGGATGCGCACGAGCGACGTCGCGATCAGCAGCCAGGCGAGCACCTGGCACGACAGCGCGAGCAGGATCAGCCAGCCGTGCGCCGGCCAGCTCGGGATCGGCTCGAGGTCGCCGCTGACGAGGCCCGCAAGGCCCGAGACGATAGCCGCAACCGTGGTCGCGATCGCCAGCGCCGCCACCGGTGACTCACCGCCCACGCGTCCGGCGCGCAGGCAGAGCAGGAAGCCCGCGTAGGCGACGCCGGTCAGCACGCCCGTCACGGCGCCGAGCAGCGGCGCGTCCCCGAAGCTGGCGCCGCCGACGACGCCCGCGATGAGCACGATGCCGCCCGTGAGAATCGGTAACGCTGCCAGCTGGCGCACATGTGGGCGCTCGCCCCAGGCGATCCACGCGACCAGCGGAACGATCAGCACCTGGGTGTTGCCGAGCACCGTTGCGAGCCCCGCACCAACCGAATCGATCGACACGTGCCAGAGCACGAGGTCAGCGCCGAAGCTGGCACCCGCCAGCGATGCCCAGAACCACTGGCGGCGTGTCAGTCGGCTCTGCTGGCCACCACGCAGGCGCAGCAACGTCAGCAGCAGCAGTGGCGGCACCGCGTACGCGCAGCGATACAGCGCAGCCGTGGTGACGGAGACGTCCGCGAGCCGGACGAAGATCGCGCTCCACGCGATGATGCCGCTGCCCAGCACGACGGCAACCAGCGGTGTCGGATGGGTCAGGGAGCGCAGGCGCATACCGCACCGTATACCCGGAGCAGTGCCTACGCGCCCTTGGGGGTGCGCTGGCCCGGCATGATGAACGGCATCCGCGTGCGACCGCGGCGCGGCAAGCCACCAGCGGCGACGACGGCTGCGTCATAGTCGGTGACGTGCACCGTGGCGGCGACGTCGAGCCGCTCGATGGCGGCGTGCTGCGCGCAAACGAGCAGCGGATCGCGGATGAACTCGAGCGTCAGCGCAGTGATCTCATCGACGTGTTCGAGGCAGTTGTGGTGGTCGCGCTCGTAGACGGTCAGCGCGATCGGCCCCGAGTGGGCGATCGCCAGGTCGAGGCCCTCGGTCAGCGGGATCGTCCGGTCACGGCCGCCGTGGAAGATGCGCAGTGGCATGCGCAGCTCGGGCGCGACGTGCTCGAGCGTCAGCTCCTCGGTGAACTTCTGCAGCTGCTCCGCGGTGCGGTGCTGGGTCATGTGCTGGAGCGCCGTGCGGTTGAGCGTCGGCAGGTCGCGGAAGTAGTTGCCTGGGCGGTACGGCGGACAGAGCACGGTCAGGCCGGCGATGTCGGAGCCATGCGCCGCGGAGATAGCGAAGTGCGCGCCGAGGCTCATACCGTGCAGGTGCACCCGCGTCGGGTCGATGCGCGGGTCCTTGGCGACATGCGTCACGACGTGGCGCGGATTGTCGATCGAGTGGTGGCGCAGGATGCCACTCGTCTCGCCGTACATCGGGTTGTCGAGCCGCGCGATCGCGACGCCCCGTCGCAGCAGCGGCGTGGAGTAGGGGTGGAGCTCTTCCTTCGTGCCGGTGATGCCCGGCACCATCACCACGCAGGGGACGGGACCGGTCACGCCCTCGGGAATCTGCAGGTAGCCGGCGATCTCGTCGCCCGCCTCGTTCTTCACGGTGAAGCGCTCGAGCGTCGGCTGCTCGACCTTGGCGTAGGCGTCGAGCGCCAACTGGTAGAGGCGGCGCTTGAGTGGCGTCTGCGCCATCAGCAGCCGCTGCGCGATGTAATACGAGGTGAATGCGTTGTACCAGTCGCCCTCGGCGGCGCGGGCATCGCCCTCGGCCTCCCAGTGGTACGGCCATTCCGCCAGGGAGCGCAGGTTCGGCAGCACGCGCAGCACCTGCTCGTCGCTGGCCCCGAAGATGCGCAGCTGCCGGCGCATGTGCTCAGGAAGCAGCCCTGGACGCAGCCCAGCGAAGCGGGTCAGCGTCTGGAAGGCACCGCTGACCAGCCGCTCTCGCCTCCCGCGTGGTGCGGGAAGGAGCGGCCCACTGGGGAGCAGGTGTTCCGGGTCATGTTCCATGGCGCGATACGTGATGGCTCCACAGTATCGTCGGAATGGCGATCTTCCAAGAGCCGGATCGAAAACCGGCCAGCGCGCGGCGTCGCCGGTAGGATGGCGGCGCGGGAGTGTAGCTCAGTTGGCAGAGCAACGGACTTTTAATCCGCAGGTCGTGGGTTCGAGCCCCACCGCTCCCATACGGATATGCAGGGATTTTGTATTTGCGAATCTTCCTGTATGCCCAGTGGGGCAACGCGTGGGGCAACACGAGCTCCCACGGACCCCCGCAGACGGAGTGGCTTCCACGTGGTACGACCACATGAGGAGCCCCCATGTCTCGACCCCTGCAACGCACATCGGTGCCCGGCGTCTATCGCCGTGGGCACACGTACGTCCTCGTCCTGCGCGATCGCTCAGGCCGGCAATTCAAGCGATTCGCCGATACGCTCAACGAAGCGCGAGCGCTGCGCGCGCAGCTCGTTGCCGACATCGATCGCGGCGAGCTGGGGGAGACCAGGCGCACGACGCTCAACGAGTATTTCGCCGAGTGGCGCCATACTTACGGCGGACGCAGCTCACGTGGACTGCGCCAGAACACGATGGACGACTACATCCGCGTGTTGCAGCGCGACGCCCTGCCGATGCTGGGCGAACTGCAGCTGGCTGATATCCGCATGGCGCACATCAAGCGCTACGCAGCGACGCTGGCAGCGCGCGGGCTGGCCAACAACACCATCCGTCGCAACTTGGCGCCGCTGCGAGCACTGCTTGCCACGGCGGTGGAGGACGGGCTCATTCGCTCCAACCCGGCTGCCGGCTTCCGCAACGTCTACGGCGTGCGGCGCCAGGACACGTTCGTGCACAAGGCGCTCTCCGACGACGAGCTGGTGCGCCTGCTCGATGCGGTGCCGGAGTCCTATCGCGAGCTGCTGGAGTTCCTCGCAGAAACGGGGCTGCGGATCGGGGAAGCGATCGAGCTGCGCTGGAAGGACGTCGACTTCGCAGCCGGCCGCGTGCACGTGCAGCGTCGCTGGTACAAGGACGGGGTTGACGCGCCCAAAAGCCGCTTCGGGATCCGCGCCGTGCCGCTCACGCCGGAGCGGGCACAGGCGCTCGCTGATCGAGCCGGCCGGGCCGAGCAGCTGCTGTTCACCAACTCCGCCGGCCAGCGACACGACTCCTGCAACCTGATGAAGCGCATCGTGCGCCCAGCATCGATCGTCGCCGGCATCCCCTGGGCGACCGTGCACTGCCTGCGCCACACCTGCGCCTCGCGCCTGTTCCGGGCCGGCTGGAACGCCAAGCAGGTCCAGATGATGCTCGGCCATCACTCTCCTGCGTTCACGCTCGCGACCTATGTGCACCTGATGCCGGATGACCTGCCGATGCCGTTGTCGGCGCCCTCCGGACCGGCTTTGCGGCAGCCAGCCTAGTCGGTGGTCTGCTTTCGATAGGCGAGCGATCGATCGACCGAAGCCATGCATTCTCGAGTGCGCTCCGACGCATGTGACCGCGCACGCGTGAGAGCCAAATCCCCAGCCGTCGATTCCGAGTTCACTGCGAGCATCAGAAGACTGCGGAGCATGCGATATTGAGGATCGTCACCAGGGCGATCGCTTCCGTGGTCACGAGGAGGCAGGATTTCGTCGAAGTGGTCGAGCAGCCAGTCATGCGCTGATGTGTCGCCGAGCTTGATGACGAGGCTGACGTCCGCTGGATTTGCCCCGTCAGGATCGAACTGCTGGTCCTGGATCCTCTCGAATGCGCCACGTACGGTATCGACGACTAGTTCGCTGCCGAACAGGCGACTTTGTGGGAGCCGCCAAAGGATGAGATCGCGCACGGTTTGACTGTCTGAGTGCAATGCCCTGGCGGCGTCTCTGGCCGATTGGTCATCACCGACTTCCATCATGGCCAAGCACCATGCGGCATAGGTCACCCGATACATATGCTTGCGATGACTCGCTTGCCATGTGTCGTCCTCTTCTCTCGCTGGAAGCCCTGCGGCGAAGAGCTCACGTATGCGCTTGAGCGCCGGTAGGGCTCGCGCGCCAGCAAGGTCCACATATGCCTCGATGCCGATGCCATGGACGATGTAGCCGTCTTGGTTGAGCTCGGGCTGGATGAGGCGATCGAGGTCGTCGATCAAACCGAGCTTTCCGCAACGCCCGATTACCGTGCAGGCGCAACGATAGTGCTCCTTCGTGGCGAGCATCTCGCGGAGGATGTCGTCATTCGAAACGGCATCGACCAGGAGTGCGACCCGACCAGCCAACTGTTCGAATCCTTCGGCCTCAGCAGAGCTCGACTCAAGCAGTCTGGGCACTTCGCTTCGCAAGAAATCGTCAAGACTGCTCAATGCATCGACGCGCCGGGGAGAGGGGTTCATCGTTTCGAGCATGTCGGTGTACGAATCGAGGGTCCCGACCGGATCGTCGAGATCCATCGGACTCGCAGCTGCGCGCTGGAGCAGTCCGTCGATCGTGCCCATGAGGCCCTCAGCCAGATCATGATCGTCAGCCGCGACTTCCATGAGAGATGGAAGATCAACGAGTCGAGCCAAAGCTAGCTCACTGCGTCCATCGAGCGACACTTGTCCGGCGCGCACCACGATGTCTCGCTGTATCTCAACATCGACAAAGTACTCGGGCCAAGCCGCGAACTGGCGGAGGAGATGGTAGCGGCCCCAGAGATCGTGAACCGACAGCAACCGAGCAAGGCGTAGCGGGATATCCGAACGCGAACGCGCACGGTGAAGCAAAGAGTTAGCGGCAAAAAGTGTGAACTCGGGGTGACGCGCAAAAAGCAGAAGGTCATCAACCGTCTCGTCTGCTTCGACCGGCGACCGCGAGCCCAAAGCTATTCCCCACTTGGCCACCTCGTAGCGCCGAGTAGTCCTCGCGAGCTCCCACAACTCCCGACGGACATCAGCCAGGTGCTTGTCGGGAATTACTAGCGGCAACACGTCATCAACGGATCCGATAGCGCGAACGCCGCCAAGGAACGATTCGAGTTCAAACAGCTCGATGTCCCCGCTGCTCCTCAGCGACAGCGCATTGACCACAGCGTCCACATCGCTCGGCTTCTCGGAACCGTGGGCCAGCCCATCCAGCAACCCAGGTGCAAAACCCGGACCTGCCCGATCGTCATGATCCTTGGGAAAATCTGAGGTGGCGAGAAACCCCGTGGGGTCTGCGTGGACACGCTTCATGATGAGCCGGAAAATACTCGGCCCATCTTGCGACAACGGATTCGTCATGGCGTTTGCCTTCAGCCCCGCGCTGAAGGTCTGCAGTTGAGCGGGGATCGTGTTGCTCTGTCCATCGTAGCGTCGATGTCGCTAGGCACAACCACAGATCGCACGCTTGGCCGCATGGCGCGTTGGGTGGCGCGTGCAGTGGCGCGTCCAACGCGCCACCCCTCATCTACGAAATGCCTGCATAGAAGCCGCTTGGCCGTTCCTCCCGGACCCTGACCCCTCCCACTCTACGACTGCAAGGGGTCAGGGTCCGGGAGGAACGGAATGGGATGAATTGAGGAAGTTGAATTCGGTCGGGAGTGATGAAGAAATGGAGCCAAAGACATTGAGATTGAGGATTGGTGATGCGGTCGTAAGACGGAGGGCAGGCGAACGGTGGACGGCGCGAGCTGGTGAATCGGAGGTTTTGGAGCACCGACACGGCACCGGATGGATCAAAGCTGCGCCTAGTGGACGATGTAGTATTGATAGGTATTTCGGCTCCGGAGGATTAGATGGCAGAAGCGCAGCAGGTGAAAGTTTCCTACCCCTACATGACGGGCGGTCAGTGGTTTGGGGTGCGCGCGAAGTTTCGCCAGTCCGTGCCTGGAATTGTCACCGTCGACTGGTTGATGGCGGCGCTCGGAACCTCGGAAAAAGGCGCGCGCAACTTAATCCCACAGCTTCGAGGGTTAGGGTTGATAGGCGGCGACGGCAAGCCAAGTGGTGAGCTGGTTCATGATTTGCGGGACGATTCCACGTATCCCAGCGCCTGCCGCACAGTTCTCGAAGCGACCTATCCCGATGCCATTCGATCTGCTTGGGACGATCCCGATGCAGATCCTGAGCAGGTCGCGAACTGGTTCATGCGCAACGCGGGCACCGGAGCGGCCATGGCGAAGCTTCAAGCAAAGCTCTACTTGTTGCTGCTTAAAGCGGAGCTGCCCTCCGCTGACGATTCCGCAAAATCGGCTGTCCGGAAGACGCCGACGACCGTCGCTCGAAAAGCGGCGCCGAAGGCTGTAAGCGAGGGTACGGTCGCGAAGGCGCCTGTCGATGCCGCAAAGCGGGGAGCCACTCAGCTGGCGCCAGCGGGCATCGGTCCCAATCTTCATATCGATATGCAGATCCACATCTCGGCGGACGCTTCGGATGCGCAGATCGACACGATTTTCAAGAGTATGGCAAAGCACCTCTATGGACGAGAATAGCCATATTCAAAGGGCGCTGACTTCGGTGCGGCGCATCCAAGCTGACATCGACCCTCAGTCAGAGGTCTCTGCAGCGCCGGATGTCCCCCGATCGGCGACCCAAACGTCTCAGGATGCACCCACCGTCTTCGTGTCGTGGGCGCACACGCACAGCTCTTGGAGCAAGGCCAAGGCGCGAGAGTGGGAATCGCAGGTCGCGGCGTTTGCCGCGCTCCTTCGCCGGCTCGGCATCCATGCTGATGTCGACCTGTTCCACCTCGACGAAGCTCAGGATTGGACGCGGTACGGTCCTCAGCAGGTCGAGCGTTCCCAATTCACGCTAGTCGTGATGTCACAGGCATGGGCTGAACGCTGGAGCGGCACAAACGATCCCCGTGAAGGGGCAGGAGCCGCGGCCGAAGCGGACACCCTAAGGGGATTGTTCTCGCTCAATCAGGCTCTATGGCAGCAACGCATCGTAGTTGTGTTATTTCCCGAAGCCGATCCTGGCTCAGTTCCGCCGGATCTCCAACGTGCCGCGCGCGTCTCAGTCGACCCCACAGAGCCGGGCTCGTTCGAGCCTCTACTTCGACTGCTAACCCAGCAACCACGTTATCCGAAGCCGCCAGTCGGTGAGGTCCCGGTTTTCGATGCTGCCGTTGGCTACGAGGATTCCTCCACCTTGGTGGATCTGCGCGGAAGGCTGACCGAAATCGAACAGCGTAAGCGGGAGCTTGGTAACACGCGCTCCAACGCGGGTAAGGCAGAAAGGGATCGACTCGACCTTTCGGAAGCTGCTACCCGAGGGTTCATTGACGCCGAGCTAGCGATCGAAGATTGATGTGAGGTGTATGTCCGCTTGGGGCAACGAAAGGGGCAACACGAGACCCACGAATCGACCCGAAGTCGCCCAAAACCGCCTCGTGTCAATTGTCCGCATGAGCACGTATAATGCGAGATATACCTAACCAGCTCGATACCGCTGGCTGACACTTTTAATCCGCAGGTCGTGGGTTCGAGCCCCACCGCTCCCATATCGCTCGCAGCTATACGCTGGCCATGCCCTCCGAGAGCGACCACAGTCCCGCGACAGTGAGTAGCACCATGAGGGCGAGCATCGGCCATTGCGAGCGGAGCGCCTCGCGGTGGCCTCGGGCGAGCTGGAGCGCCCGGTCGTGCGCCATAGCGAGCGCGATGACGTGGCCGATGACGATCGCGCTGACCTGAACCGCCCAGATGACGTTCGCGGACACGAGCTGGAAGTCGATTCGGTGGTCGACCGTGCCGAAGATGTCCCAACCAGCACCGAAGGGGTCGGAGGCGAGTCGGATCAGGTCCTGGCTCTGGAACACGAACAGCGTGAAGTAGTGCGCGACGAAATACGCGAGCGCGATCGGGATGAGCGTATGCGCAAATGCCGCAGCCATGCGCCCCATGCTGGTCGCGTTGGGCCATCGGGCTGCCCATGCCGACGCCCATGCTGCCGCCTCGAAGACGGCGATGATGACGAGCTGCGTGACGAGGATGCCGATCGTCGCGACGATGATGCCCGCAGGGAAGCTCGGGATGCCGAGGTTGATGAGTCGCTCGGCTGCCGCCACGTCGCGGGTGGTCCAGAATTCGGAGCCGGAGAGCCCGTCGAACGTGACGGTGGCAATGAGCACGCCGATGAACGCGACCATCGCCGGGCGTGGCGATATCCGCGTCACCCCCACGAACGGCGGCCGGAATCCCAAGCGGCGCTCGTCACCGTGCCAGCGCACCTCTACCGGGGAGGTGTGGGCGAGCACTCCGGTGTAGACCGTGAACACCTCGCCGTGGTCGAGCCACGGCTGAATGCCCCATCGATACATCGCAGCGAGGTTGACCGCCGTGTAGGCGATGATGAGCGCTGCGATCGTGCGGGGCTCGGCGGGGGTCGTGTAGACGAGCTCCAGCCAGCCGAAGATGAGCAGGAAGAGCGCGGCGGGCCACCAGCCCAGTCGCGGCGGGTACGGGCGCCCGGGGCGAGATTCCGGCAGGCGAGCGATGCGCGCGATGGTCGCCCATGGGTTGAGCTCGCGCCAGACGTTGCCAAACAGCACACTGAGCGGGACCAGTCCGACCCACCACACGACGAACACGATGAGAGGTGCGATGTTGCGGCTCAGCATCGTCGAGCCGAACAGCGCGGCCGTCAGCACGAGCACGAACACCGCGAGCACCGCGATGCGCAGCGCCCAGATCAGCAGCGGGGACAGGACAAGACGCTCGAGCCAGCGCGGAGCACGTCGCCATGGGATTCGCGCGAGCAACGGGCGCTTCCATCCGAGCGCCAGTCCCAGGAACGACACGATCAACACAGCGCCTGCAGCCCAGAAGAAGGCAGAGACCGGGATCGGCGTGTCGGCGCGCCCCTGCACGCCGTGTGCGATCAGGATCGGGAACGTCACTTCGCCGTCTCCCGTGCACTGTTTGCGGGTGCGTCTTCCTTGTAGACCGCGAAGAGCTCATCGCCGTCCCGCTCGTAGAACAGGCGGGTAGGGAGCGCAATGGACGAGTGTGAGCGCAGGTGCGCCAAGTCGAAGTGGCTCGCATCGCGCTCGCGGATCGTGAACTCGACTTCCTGCTGTCCGTCGACGGGCGTGAAGGCGTCGAGCACCAGCCGGTCCGATTCGACGACCAGGAGCGTCCCATCCACTGACGGAAGCGAGGCGACGTTCGCAGGTCGCTCGATCTCTGGGGGCGTCGATCCGAACAGCCAGACGACGACGCTCAGGAAGACGACGAGCGTGCCTGCGCCCAGGGAGATCAGGCGGCGCCCACGCCGGGTCTCTGCTGCGCGGGAGAGCCAGCCTTCAGGGCGTGGTTCGTCATCGAGTTCGACGGCGGTCATCGAGCAAGCTCCGGGTTGGGCTGGATCGTTGCGGTGAAGTTCGCCAGGGACGCACTGAATTCATCTGCTGCGACCGTGATCTCGAAATCCCACTCGCCGCGGAACGGAACGGTGACGTCGTCAGCGGAGAACTGCCCCTTCCCGTCGCGCGTCAGTTCTCGCTTGAAATACCCCATGCTCCTGTTCGTCGGTCGATACCTGATGTGCGACTTCTGGGCTCCTTCGTCCGGAGATCCGTCTGCCGTGCGCACGTCCACGATGATGTCCATCTGACCTGCGACGACTGGATCGAGCGTCACGGTCGCGGTTGCTCCATCTCCCAGCGAGACGGGCTGCTCCAAGCGCGTGGCGGCCGGCTCCTTCGCCCCCGCAAACAGCCAATCCGAGTCGGGAGCAGCCACGAATCCACCCATGATGGCGAGCGCCACCACGACGGACGTGCCGATCAGCACGGATCGAGTGACGGCTGACGTTCGCGCGCGCTGCCTTGCCGCCGCCACGACGATGGCCGCGATGATCGCGACGATGAGCCCGGTGAGTGCCGTCGTTCGGAACAGTGCGGTCAACTCTCGTTGGGCCGTGTCCTCCGCCACCGCTGCTGTGCCTTGGTCGGCTCCCGCCGTCGGCTGCTTGACGTGGTAGACGAAGGAACCGCTGATCTGGGTGCCGTGGTCGCTGATCCCGTTCCACGCGACGACTCGCGTCCCCTCGGCAGCAGCATCGTCGAGGGGAATGGTGACGACCTTCTCGTCGACGATGACGCCTGCCGCCACGTGCTCCCGCCCCGCGAGGTCACGCACTGACACGACCCCGTCCGGAACGGTGATCGGATCGGAGAACCGCATGACGATCTCGTCGGGAGCCACCTCGACCGTCGAGTCAATCGCGGGTGTGCTTTCCAGCAGCGTCGAGTGCGCCAGCGCAGTCGAGGGAAGCAGCAGGAGCATCAGGCCGATCACAATGAGCAGGCACCGATGCATCAGGACCCGACCCCCAATCGATCCAAGAGTGCCACGTACCCCACGTAGGCGACGGCCATCACGGCGCATGCCGCCACGATCGCCACGATGAATGGCACGCCCCACCGAAGCAGCAATGGCAGTGCGACGAAGAACAACATCGACGGGAGCACGATCCAGAGGATCGCCCACGACAGTGAACTCACCTGCTCGACGTCACGCGTGTCGAACCACAACCATGCGAGCGCGAGGATCGAGGTGAGGGGGAGTGATACCAGCACCGCCGCCCATACAGTGGAACGCCGAGCCACCTCGCTGGCGGCGACGACGATCGCGCCGGAGATGACGCCCTTCAGCACGAGTTGCCACACGCTAGCCAAGCTCCGATGCGCTGACTTCTTCGGCGCCGATCGCGAAGCGCTCGCCGTCCCGCTCGTAGAACGAAACGCGGAAAGCCAACCCGGGTACCCCGACGTGCGACTGCACGTGACCGGGATCGACGGCCTGTGCATCCTCCGCAAGTACGGTGAAGGTGACGTCCTCGCCATCCTGCCCCTCGATCACCACTTCAGATTCGGATGCTCGTACAGCACGGCCGACCAAGGTCTTCAGGGCAGAGTCAGCATCCTCATCCGTACTTGTTGGGACCGGGTCAGTCGTACCTGTCGACCTACTGGAGCTGTCATCGCCCCCGCAGCCCGCTGCCAGCAGCACCGCAACGACCATGACCAACACCTGCACATATGAACGTCTATTCATCATTTCGCTAGACTAGTCCGCAATGAGCCACGATGCAACCAACGCCCCGGCCGCCATCGACGGCGACACCGCTCGCCTCGTTGCGGAGACCATGCAAGCCCTGGCGACACCCAGCCGCGTGCTCATCCTCGGCCATCTACGCACCTCACCGTTGACGGTGGGCGACCTCGCACGAGCCGTGGAAATGGACCCCTCGGCGGTATCGCATCAGCTCCGCGTGCTGCGGCACCTTGGACTCGTCGTCGCCGAGCGCACCGGGCGAACGGCCATCTACAGCCTGCACGACGAGCACGTGGCTGAACTCGTCGACCAAGCCGTGCACCACATCACGCATCGACGCCTCGGGCTCGGCTCCCACGCGTCGTAGCGCCCGTGTGCAACGCCCGGCACACTTCGTTCGACAACCGGATGGGACGAGTGAGCGAACGGGACGGGACGACGGAATGGCGATCGGAGCCAGCTCAGCTGTAACGCTGCGGGCAACTGCAGCACCAGTGACGCCGCGCTCGGCGCCGGCCGTCGCGACCGCGGAGGATCCACCCAGCGTGGCTGCCGACGCGCTGCCGGAGCAGATCCAGGATGCGCAGGGTCGCGTCTTCAAGCTCCAGACGGACCCGACCACGGGCCATCCCCAGTATCGCCACGCCGCGACGCAGCGCGACCAGGCCGGCAGCACGCTCGACCTGGAGATCGTGATCGACCTCGCGCCCGACGGCTCCTTCGAGCGCACGACGACGCAGCACCTGCGTCTTGCTGGTGGAGACAGCCAGCGCGAGCAGGTCGTCGCCGCCTACGACGCCGCGGGCCAGCAGCTCTGGGAGACGGTCGATTCCAACAACGTCGAGGGGACGGCGACCACGCGCGAGCATACGGTCGGCACCTTCGCCGCCGGACAGCTCGTGCATCGCGAGACCGACATCGTGCAGTCGCAGGAGCAGACCGACCCGGAGACCAAGGAACACACCCGGGTCGAGGCGCGGATCCACGGCACCTGGCACAACGACGGCAAGCCGATCACCGCGGAGACCGTTCCGCACGTGGATCGCACCGAGCAGCAGGTCTACACGACCCCGGGCGGCGGGCTCAACAAGGACACCGACCGTGTCCTGACCTTCACCCGGCACGGCGCCGGCCCCGTGGGCGCGCTGGACTGGGACGATGCCGGCTCCGTCGTCGTCCGCTTCCAGGGCCGCGGCGAGCAGTACCTCGAGCGCGAGCTGCGCGTGCCGCTGTCGGCCGACGGCGAGCCCGACATGGGCGCCGCGACCACCGTGCGGACCGACGACCACCAGTCACCGCTCACCAAGGGGCTGACGCAGGCGCGCGTGTGGGGCGGACTGACCTCGAACCTCGCATGGATCGCCGGCGTGAACTTCGGCAAGGGCAAGCTGCTGACCGCGGCGCTCGGCGTCAGCGCCGCAGCGTCCGCCGCGTCGCTGACCGGTGAGGCGCACGCGCTCGCGACGCAGCGCAACGACGGCGACTGGGGCCGACTTGCGATGGGCGTCTACGACACGATGCTGACGACGGCGGCTGCGCTGCTCATCGCCTCGCGGCGCACGGGTGGGCTGGCCGCCGGTCGGCAGGCGTTGAGCGGTGGCCAGAAGCTGGCGCTGACCGGGCTCGGCGCGACCGGCGTGGCGATCCATGCCAACGACCTGCGCGCCAACGGTGCGACGGTCGGCGGCGCGAGCCGTGCCAATGCGGCGCTCGCAGACGTGGAGCTGGGCAGCGAGCTGGTCGTCCCGGCGAGCAGCCGCGATGGTCGACTTGAGCCACGCTTCGACGCAGTCGCTGCGCTCGCTGCCTGAGCAGCACCCCACAGCCGATACGCTGTGGACGTGCGCACTGCCCTTCGCCTGAGTGTCCGCGTCCTTCTCGGCGTGCTGTTGCTGGTCATCCTGCTCGTCGCGGGGTGGGGGCTGACCCATCGTGACGAGGCGCGCGGCCTGCGCACGGCGCTGGTCGTGGCCTCGGAGCTGGAGGACGTTCCCGGCTCCGCAGTCGCACGCTGGGGAACCGACGCACCGCGCGCCACGGTCGTGCGACAGGTCGGCGACCTGCCAGCGACGTTGACGCAGCCGGCCGACGGAAGCTCGCACCCGGCAGTCGCGCTGCTCGTCCCGAACGGGACCACGGCAGAAGAAGCTCGCGATGCTGCGAACCTGCAGCGTGGCCTCGCGCGCGCGGGCCTTGCTGCGTGGGCCGTGCGCACGCCCAATCCCGGATCGGGGCTCGCCAGCGATGACTCCCAGCAGCGACTCGAAGCCGCACTGCTGGCCATCGCCAACGACCCGACGAGCCGCGACTCGAAGCTGTCACTCGTCGCCACGGGCTCGCTCGGCTCGCAGGCACTCGTTGCCGCCGGCACGCCCGAGCTTCGCTCCGCGATCCGCGGGGTCGTCGCCGTGCAGCCGGTGGCAGACCTGCGCGGCGTGCTTCAGCTCGCCGTGACGGGAATCACGGTCGGCGCGAACGGCATCGAGCGACAGCATCCCGCCGCCAGCGACGTGCGCACCGTTGCGGGGCGCAGCGTCGTCGAGGTGCTCCAGGCCCACGCCGAGGCGAACGAATCACGGCTGCTGGATGCGGTGCTGGAGGAGGCCGCGCGGAGCGATGATCCGATCGCCACGCTGCGCGGCGTGCCCGCGTCGGCGCTGACGCCGACACTGCGCCAGGTGCGCGCAGTGCTCGATGCGACCGACACTGCCGGCTTTGCTGCCGCGTGGGATGTCCTTCCGGCCGACCTGCGCGCGGACGCCGAGTCGGCGTCACCGACCTCCGTCGCACGGGAGATCGACGCTCGCGTGCTGCTGCTGGTGCCGGTCGACGACTCCGCATGGCCGTCTGAAGACGCGTCGCGCCTCCAGGAGCGGCTCCCGAACGTGCGGCTGGTCGAGAGCGACGTGCTGGATCCCGGCGCGTCGGTAGAGCAGCTCGAGCTCGGCGACGTGCGTTCGCTGGCGGCGGCGCTGGGCTGGTGGCTCGCGGAAGCGGGCGGCTGAGCACGCCCGTGCCGTCGCGGTGGCGGCGGGAGCGCCTGCTATCGTCGCGCCCATGATCGACGCACCCGTCACGCCGCCCGCAGCCGAGCCCGCCCCACGCAGCACGTCAGCCGTGCTCGGCATCCTGGGCATGCTCGCGCTCGTGCTCATCGTCGTGGTGGGCATCGTGCTCGGCGTGTCAGGTCGTGGCGACGGTGCCGGCGCCGACCTCGCCGAGGAGGCACGCAGCAACCGCGTGCAGGCCGTCTACCTGAGCAATGACAACGTCTACTTCGGCACGCTCGAAGGTCGTTCCGGCGACTGGGTCGAGCTGCGCGACGCCTTCTTCCTGCGCAGCGGAACCCCCGACGCGAAGGATCCCGAGGCCGTTCCCACCACCGAGGTGGTCCCCGCCAACGTCCAGGTCGGCGGCGACGGCAACCTCGTCATCAACGCCCACGAGATCGTGCTCGTGCAGAACCTCGCGGCCGATTCCGACATCGCGCGCACCGTCGAGGATGCCCGGGAATAGCCCTCGGGCACCCGTGAAGATTCCGTTTGGATTGCAGCGGGCAACTGCGTGAACCCTCAAGCATCGACCGCTGGGCGTCGACACCGCCCTCGTGCGACGTACGGGCAACAACATCAAGCTCCAGGGGATGCTGGTCATCGGCGCGCTCGTCGCTGCGCTGTTCACCTCCGTCGGCTCGGCCGCAGCAGCCGCTCCCGTTGAGTTCGGCCCGACGTCCGTCAATGCCAAGACCTCCCGTGCCGCCCGCGCCGCCGGACCGTGGGGCTGGTCGACGCCCGCACGCACCTGGGCACAGGGCGCCAAGGTCCTGCCCGCCGCGCTCGTCGCCAAGGGACCGACCGCGCGCCTGACCCGCGCCCAGTTCGCCGTTTCCCTGCTCCAGGTCGAGGCGCTTCGCGCCGCCCGCACCGGCGGCGACCGCCCGCTCGCCAACGCCGGCGCCGGCAAGGTTCTGCCGGATGCGCGTGCCGGCTCGCTCGGCGCCCGTGTCGTCGGGCTCGGCTGGCTGCGCCCGGTCAACGGCAAGTTCGCACCCTATGCCGCGATCAGCGCCGACGATGCCGCACTCGCGATGACCGGCGTGCTCGGCCTGCGTGGCGATGTCACGACGCTCGCCCGCAAGCTGCGCTCCGAGGTGCCCGGCGCCAAGACCAACTACGCGCTGGCCGCCGCCCACGCACTCAACCGCACGGTCGGGCTGCGCTTCAACGTGCTCGACCCCTACGACCGGCTCGAGCTCGGCCCGCGCGAGGCGGTCAACGTCGCGCATGGTGCCTACATGCTGCACGTCGCGGCAACCCGGCTCGATCGCTGGAAGCTGGACGAGGCGCATCGGCTCGCGGAGGAGTTCGAGCTGCCGGACCTCGGCGCCAACCAGGCTCTGATCCTGCGCACCGCAGTCGCGCAGCTCGGCCAGCCCTACATCTGGGCGGGGGAGACCGAAGGGCGCCAGTCCGAGGGACACGGCGGCTTCGACTGCTCCGGCTTCACGATCCGTTCGATCAACAGCTCCGGCGTGCCCGCCGCGCAGATCGCCCCGATCGGTGAGCGCACGAGCTACGCGCAGAGCGACGTGCCCGCCGCCCGCCGCATCGCCCGCGACGCCCTGCAGCCGGGTGACGCGATGTTCTTCGCGCCGAACGGTGGCGCCACGTCGCCTGCCGACAACTACCATGCCGGCGTCTACATGGGCAACGGCTGGTTCATCCACTCGAGCGGTGGCAATGGTGGCGTCGCCATCAACTCGCTCGATGGCTGGTGGGGCTCGAGCTTCTCCTGGGGGCGCCGCGCCCTCAAGCAGCCCTGACACGACCGTTTCGCGGCCACACGATCCGACGTTCACGCGCCCGGGTATGGCATCATCCGGGCCATGCCGAATCGCTCCCCCCAGCGTCGACACCGCCTCGTCCAGGCCGCTGTCGTCCTTCTCTGCCTCGTGTGGATTGCCGCCATTGCCGCCGCCGCAGTTGCCCTCCGCAACCAGCCCGCAGCCAGCTTCCTCGACACCGAGCTTGAGGGCGTGCAGGAAGCCGAGGAGGCGAAGGCGCCCACGGTCACGACCGAGCCCGAGCCCGCAGTGGAGGAGGAGGTCCAGGCGGAGGGTCCGTGCTGGCCGATCTACGGACGCACCGTGAATCGCGCCTCCGACGCCGCCGACCTCGGCCACGGCATTCCCAAGACGAAGGTCTGGGAAGTGCGGATCGGCATCATGGAGTTCCCGCCGTCGTTCTGTGACGGCGTGCTCTACGTCAACGCGCAGCGCGGCACGACGTCGGCGCTCGACGCCGAGACCAAGAAGCTCATCTGGCGTCGCCAGACCGCGCAGGTCTACGACTCGACGCCGGCCGTGAGCGGGCAGCGGATCATCGTCGGCTCCTACCAGCCAGGCGACATCCAGGCGCTCGACCGTGCGACCGGCAAGACGCTGTGGAAGGTCCAGACCGGCGGCTCGGTCGAATCCTCACCGATCGTCGTCGACGGCATCGTCTACGCGACCTCGAAGGACCGCCGCGTCTACGCGATCGACGTCGCGACCGGCAAGATCCGTTGGGCGTTCCGCACCGGCGGTGAGGTCAAGGACAGCCCGACCGTCGTCGGCGGCATCGTCTACATCGGCAACTACGCGGCCGAGGTCTTCGCGCTCAACGCCAAGACCGGCAAGGTCGTGTGGCGCAACGCGTACGGCGGCGTGCTCGGTGACCGCATCTACTCGTCGGTGCCGGTGGTCGGCCGAACGGCGTACTTCACCACGGTTCGCGGCCACATCTACGCCGTCGACTCCAAGACCGGCGCGACGCGCTGGCACAAGCAGATCCCCGGCTACCTGTACGGAACGCCAGCGATCTCGGGCGGCAAGCTGTTCGTCGGCAACTACCCGGGAACGTTCCACGCCTACGACGCGCGGACCGGCCGCGACCTGTGGAGCCACAACATCGGCGGGTCGATCAGCGGCAGCGCGACGGTGATCGGCAAGGTCGTCTACATCTCGAGCCTGCACGGCAAGCACACGATCGGCTACTCGACGAGCAATGGCCGCCAGGTCTGGCGCATCGAGCAGGGGCGCTACGTCAGCGGCATCGGCACGGATCGCGCGCTGTACCTGTCGCTCAACGATCGGCTCTCGAAGTGGACGACCTCCAAGAGCGAGGCCGAGTTCGGAGCTCCGCTCGTCCACAAGCCGACGCCTGCGCAGCGCTGATGCGCTGACCCGCCGACGGTACCTCCTTGTCGGATCCGCCACCGCGGCGTACGTTGGTGTGGGATGCATGCGTTGGACGCGCATGTGGGGGGACAGCGTGACCATTCTGAATTCAACAGTCGTTGGTGGACTGCCCAGCATGAGCTCCGGCTCTGGCTGGTCGCTGGTCAACCCTGACGCCGCCGCGATCGCCTCCGGGCAGCTCGTGCCGGGCGCGACGACCAATGCAGGTGCGACGGCCGCCGCAACTGGTGCCGGTGCCACGACTACTGGCGGCATCGTTGCCGCCGCGTGGGATCCGTACCAGAGTGCCGGCGTCAACGGCGACTGGTTCGCGAACCCGGTCGGCAAGGATCCCGTCACCTACGCCTACTACGCCTCGCTCGGCGCCGTGCAGAACGCAACACCGCCGGCCGCCGCCATTCCCGGACTGCAGGCCATCCTGGCGGGCGGCGCCACGGCGCTGCCGACACCGGCCTCCGCGCCGGCGACCCCGGCGGCTGCCGCGAAGACCGCCGAGGATGCGAAGAAGGCTGAAGCGGCGAAGAAGGCCGGCGCGGCGAAGCCGGCAGCTGCTGAGCCTGCCGCGAGCAAGACCTACACGGTGAAGTCCGGCGACACGCTCTCGGGCATCGCTGGCAAGCTCGGCCTCGGTGGCTGGAATGCGCTGTATGACAAGAATGCCGGCGTGATCGGTGGGAATCCCAGCGTGATCCGGCCCGGCCAGGTGCTCCAGCTGCCGTAGCAGCAGGGCCGCAGCGCCCGGGCGCCCGCACGCGCTGATAGCCTCGCGTCGTGCCCGAAGCGCCGCCACGCATCGCAGAATCACAGCCCGACCACGGATCCACGGACGACCGCGTCCTCGATTCGGATGTCGTGCTGTCGGTGCGCGGCCTCGTCAAGCAGTACGCAGGCGCCGCCGAGCCGGCCGTGCGCGGCATCGACCTGGAGCTGCGCCGCGGCGAAGTGCTCGGCATGCTCGGCCCGAATGGTGCCGGCAAGACGACCACGGTCGAGATCCTCACCGGCTTTCGTGAGCGCACCGCTGGCGACGTCCAGCTGCTCGGGCTCGACCCGGGCGTGCGCGCCGACCTGCGCGCGCTGCGACGCCGCGTCGGCGTCGTGCTCCAGCAGACCGGGCACCTGCGCTACCTGACGGTGCGCGAGACGCTCGAGATGCACGCCGCCTACTACCGCGACGCACGCAGCCCCGCAGAGGTGCTCGCGCTCGTCGGGCTCGAGGATTCCGCGACCAAGAACGTACGCGCTCTCTCGGGCGGCCAGCAGCGCCGGCTCGACGTCGGCGTCGCGCTCGTCGGGCGACCCGAGGTCGTCTTCCTCGACGAGCCCACGACCGGCTTCGATCCCGCCGCGCGACGACGCGCCTGGGACATCGTCGGGGAGCTGACGAGCCTCGGCACCTCCGTCGTGCTGACGACGCACTACATGGAGGAGGCCGCGCGCCTCGCCGATCGCGTCGTCGTGCTTGCCGCAGGTCGCATCGTCGGCAGTGGCACGCCCGAGGAGATCGCGCACGACCTGCAGCTCGGCACGACGATCCGCGCCCAGCTGCCCGACGACGTCGACGCGGAGGCGCTGCCCGCTGCGCTGCGCCGCGGCTTCGTCGCGACGGGAACCTTCGAGCTGCGGGTCGAGGACGCCACGCGCCCGCTCGCCGAGCTCTGCAGCTGGGCGCTCGAGCGCGGCATCACGCTCGTCGACCTCGACGTGCGCGCACCGAGCCTCGAAGATTCCTACCTCGCCCTGACCGACGAGACCGAGCCCGAAGGTTCGACATGACCGCCACCGCCACCCCCGCAGCCGAGACCCGCGAGCCGCGTCTGCCGCTTGGTCCGATGCTGCGCATGCAGGTCGCCGTCGAGCAGCGCATCTTCTGGCGCAACAAGTCAGGCATGTTCTTCACCTTCATCCTGCCGATCGCGCTGCTCTTCACGCTCGCGCTCAGCAACGACCCGATCGACATGGTGCCGTTCATCGCCGCGCTCGGCATCCTCAGCACCGGCTTCCAGGGGCTCAGCATCCAGCTCGCGATGCATCGTGACCAAGGCGTGCTCAAGCGGATCATGGCGACGCCGCTGCCGGCGTCGCTGCTCATCCTCGGCAAGGCGATCTCGACGACGATCGTCATCCTCGTCGAGATCCTCATCGTGATCACCGTCGGCGTGGGCCTGTTCGATGCGCCGCTGCCCGAGCACCCATTCATCCTGCTCGGTCTCGTGCTGCTCGGCACCGCCACCTTCGTCGCGCTCGGCTATGCGCTGGCGAGCATCATCCCGACGAGTGAATCC
The DNA here is from genome assembly GCA_025964435.1 of Thermoleophilia bacterium. Classification (GTDB taxonomy): domain Bacteria; phylum Actinomycetota; class Thermoleophilia; order Gaiellales; family SKUG01; genus JAGQUL01. Next base: position 20,040 of record JAOPYV010000040.1, read on the forward strand.
GCGCCAGCCATCACGAACGCCGCGTACCTCGGCCTGCTGCTGGTCACGGTGCTGATCGCACAGGTCGATGCGATCCCCGACTGGCTCCAGGACATCGGCACGCATGGCCTGCCGCTGCGGGCGCTGATCGAGTCGATCGACCACGCGTGGATGGGCCCGTGGAAGGCGAGCGACGCGTGGAGCGCGCTCACGCTGGCAGCCTGGGGCGCGATCGGTGCGCTCTGGAGCGTGCGCCGCTTCCGCTGGGAACCGGCCAACGAGCGGTAGGCGTGTCAACAAACGGCGCGCGGCTGCCGACACTCAGGCAGATGGAATCCACCACCACCGACCTCGTGCTCGTCGCCGCCATGCTGGCGCTGTTCGTCGTGTTCGGTGTGGCGATGCTCGCCGTGGCGCTGCGCTACGGCCCCAAGCGCGGCACGTGGAACCAGCCCGCCGCCGCCTTCCGCCGACCCGGCCGCTTCACCTTCCGCGGCATGTACGCAGTCGCCATCGTGCATGTCCTGCTCGGCATCATCGTCACGGTCGCGGTGCCCGGCGCCGGCATCGGCATCCTGCTCGTGCTGATCTTCACCGGCTGCTTCTACGTGCTCTGCGCACACAGCTTCGCGCTCGCGAGCGGCATCCAGCGCCGCCGCAGCTAGCGGCAACGGCCGCGGCGTCGCTCAGAAGTCGAGCATGCGGAGCGGACCGTCCATGTCGAGGCGGTTGAGCAGCATGCCTAGCCCGGCCGCGGCGCCCTGCTCGTCGATCTTGGAGCGCAGCAGCGCGCGTCGATCGGCCTCTTCCTCGCCGATGATCAGCTCGGTGTGACGCGCACCCGAAGCCATCACGTCGACGGGTGGGAACATGCCGAGCTGGAGCGCCTCGGCGAACAGCCGCCACTCGACGTTGCCGGTGCCGACGAGCTCGTGGAGGACGACCTCGTCGAGCTCCTGGCTCGTGTCGACCTGCACGGTCGCGATGATCGTCAGCGAGCCGGGAGCATCGCCG
>JAOPYV010000042.1 GCA_025964435.1 Thermoleophilia bacterium
GTTTCCTCCGGCACCGCTCTCCACCCTCGCCCACGACCCTGAGTCATGCCAACCACCTCCTGAACTGCTTGTCGAAACAAGCTCAATCAGGCACTGCGTTGCAGTGATCAGTTGAAGCCGCCACCCAATATGCACCCTCAAGTTCCACACGTCCGAATCTCAGGCGCCCGTGCGCAGCCCCTCGCGGCGTCGAGCCTGCTGCAGCACGCACCCGGCTCGCGTCACTCCAGCGCACGAAGTGCGCACTCGACGCGCACAGGTTCTGGGCTCCCGCCAAGGGCCAACACGACGAGGAACCAGCTCCAGGAGGCGGGGCGTGCGGAGTGCCGGAAGGAGGCTCGCGAAGGCAGGATGCCTGAGCGAGCCCGAGCGGCGGCGAGCAGGATGCGAGCAGCGAGGGCGGCCTCCTGACGGCACTCCGCACGCCCCGCCCCATGGAACTGAATCAACGATCTCGATCTATGCCCCTGGCTGGAGTCGAACCAGCGCACATGGCTTCGGAGGCCAATGCTCTATCCACTGAGCTACAGGGACGTACGGCCCGATTGTATGCAATCGCGGGCCTCGGCATGAGGTCGCCGGGCGAATCGAACCTCGAACGACCACTCAAGGTTCAGCTGTGGAATCCGTAAGGACTCCGTGAACTCCGACAAGGTTTGCACCGATTCTGGTTCCCATGAGCCGATACGCCCGACCTGCACTGCACGGGTCATACGACCAGCAGCGCGGACCGAACAGGAAACTCGGGCCACGAGTCCAGCACCAGGGGAAATGAATTCTATGCGTCATCTGTCACGACATCGCCGCGCACTTTCATGGGTCGCACTGCTCGCCTCGTCCTCGGTGATCGCCACCGTCGGCGCGACTGCGGTGCTCGCGGAGGACGCCGCCTGCGTCGTCGGCGATCGATCCATCACGGCGGCCGAGTTCGCAGCCGATCCGTCGCTGTGCCCTGCGCCGGACGCGGATCCCGCACCTGCGCCGACCCCTGAGCCAGCCCCGGACCCCGCGCCCACGCCGGAGCCCGAGCCGGAGCCGACGCCGGATCCCGCACCGACCCCTGATCCCGTCACCACGCCCGACCCCGTGACGCCCGGCCCCGTCGGCGATGGTGGCACGAGCACCGGCGACGGTGGCGGCGTGACCACGCCGGAGCCCGTGACGCCGGACCCGACCGTCACCACGGACGGCACGACGACGACGCCGACCCCGCCCGCAACGGACCCCGGGACCACCACGCCGCCTGCCGCGACCGACCCGGCCGCCACGACACCGACGCCCGCCACCCCGCGCCCGGTGACACCGAAGCCGGTGCGCCCCGTGGTCAAGGTGCCCGTGCCCAAGATCGCCGCCCCCACCGTCCAGGAGCGCATCGCGCATCAGGCCGCAGCACCGCGCGCCTACCAGGCAGCCCCGTTCCGCGACGCCCGGGTCTTCCGTGAGCAGTTCAAGCCCGAGGGCCGTATCCCGGAGCAGCCACGCATGGAGGAGGCCACGGCCAAGCTCCTCGTGGCGGCCGCCGAGGGCACGGGCACCGACTGGTCGACGCTCGCAGCCGCTGCATGGGTCGACTCGCGCTGGGACGATCCCACCGCTGGTCGGCTGGTGGGACGACACCTGTCGACCGAGGAGTGGGCCACGCACGGCACCGACGGTGATGGCGATGGCGCCGTGGCCCGCTCGAGCTCTGCCGACCACGCCCGGACGGTCGCGATGTACTTCGCCTCGGTGACTGACCCGGCCAAGCCCGACCTCGAGGCAGCGTTCACCAAGTACTTCGCCGGCTCCAAGTCGGCGGAGCAGGCGGCGCAGGCAGCTCGCATGGCCGCCTACTTCGCGGCACTGGGGAGCGACGCGCTCGTCGACGGACTCGATGATCCGAAGGTGCGCGAAGCGCTGCAGGAGCGCGTGCTCGACAACAAGGACATCGAGCTCTACGACGGCGGACGACGCGACGTCGAGGATGGTTTGATCGATCCGCGGGTGCTCGTCAGCCTGCAGTTCATGGCGAACCGATTCGACACGATCACGGTCTCGTCGATGGTCTCCGGGCACGGCGTCTACACGTCGGGCGGCAACGTCTCGCTCCATGCCTACGGCCAGGCCGTCGATGTCGCGGCGATCAACGGCGAGAGCATCGCCGGGCACCAGCAGCGCGAGAGCAACACGTGGCATGCACTGCAGGACATCCTGCTGCTGCCCGAGTCGATCCAGCCGGCCGAGCTGATCTCGCTGTGGGAGATGGGTGGCGCCTCGTTCGCGATGTCGGACCATGACGACCACATCCACATCGGCTTCAAGACCGAGGCCGAGGACCACTCGGACGACGAGTAACAGGCCGCACCGCCTGCCAATGCACCACGCGCGACGACGAGGTCGGGTACCATCCAACGCCGGATGGACCTCGACCTCGTCGTGCTTGGCAGTGCCGCCTCCGTGCCCTCCGCGGCACGGGGGCTCTCCAGCGCGCTGATCCGCCGCGGCGGTGCCCGGCTCCTCATCGACTGTGGCGAGGGCACACAGCGCCAGCTGATGCGGTCCACGGGCCTCGGAGAGCTGGACGCGGTGCTGCTGACCCACCTGCACGCCGACCACGTCCTCGGGCTGCCCGGCATGCTCAAGACCTTCGGCCTGCGCGATCGAACGGAGCCGCTGCTCATCGCCGGCCCGCCCGGTCTCGATCGTTTCCTGCGCGTGCTCCAGCCCGTGATTGGTCGATTGCCCTTCCGCCTCGAGGTGGAGGAGACCGACGGCATGGACGCGACGTGGTCCCAGGACGGCTGCATCGTGCGAGCGATCCCGACCGACCACGGCGTGCCGAGCGTCGGGTGGGTGCTGGAGGAGGAGGACCGCCCAGGTCGCTTCGACGTCGACCACGCCCGCGCCCTGGGCGTGCGTGAGGGTGCCGACTTCGGCGTCCTGCAGCGTGGCGGGGACGTCATCGCCGCCGACGGCACGACGGTGACGTCCAGCCAGGTGCTGGGAGAGCATCGGAGCGGACGCACGATCGTCTACACCGGCGACACGGCGGCATGCGTCGCGGTGCGCGAGGCAGCACATGAGGCGACGCTCCTGGTGCACGAGGCGACGTTCCTCGAGGTCGACGCCGACCGTGCACGCGAGACAGGGCACTCGACCGCACACGACGCCGCGCTCACTGCTGCGGCGGCCAACGTCGAGCTGTTGGTCCTGACGCACGTCTCGACGCGATACATGCCGCGCGAGATCGAACGCGAGGCACGTGGAGTATTCGCTGCGTCGGTCGTCGCACGCGACTTCGACCTCGTCGAGCTGCCGTTTCCGGAGCGTGGAGCACCGCGACACGTCGTTCGTGGCGGGCGAAGCACCGGTGATCCTGTTGCAATCCAGTCAACGCATGACGATGGGCTTCATTCCGCCGAATGAGCGCGCCGATAGTTGGGACATGTCCCGACCACTGACGAGCATCGTGATCCTGACGCGGAATGAACTCGCGTACACGAAGCTGTGCGTGGCGAGCATCCAGGCACATACGCCCGAGCCGTATGAGCTCGTCTTCGTCGACAATGGATCCACCGACGGCACCGTCGAGTGGCTGCGTACGCTCCCCAATGCGATCGTGATCGAGAATGCCGACAACCTCGGCTTCGGCGGCGGATGCAACCAGGGGATGGCCGCCGCGCGCGGCGCGCGCATCCTGCTGCTCAACAACGACGTGGTCGTGACGACGGGCTGGCTCGACGCCCTGCACGACGCACTGGACCGCGACCCGCAGGTCGGCATCGCCGGCCCGCGCTCGAATCGCATCGCCGGCATCCAGCAGGTCGACGACGTGGAGTACGACGTCGAGACGCTCGATGGCCTGGAGGAGTGGGCCGCGACCTGGACCGCGCAGCACGCGGGCGAGCTCGCAACCTTCCCGCGACTGATCGGCTTCTGCCTGCTCGTGGAGCGCGCGGTCGTCGAACGCATCGGCGGCTTCGACCTGCGCTACGGGCTCGGCAACTTCGAGGACGACGACTTCTGCCTGCGCGCGGTGCTGGGTGGCTTCACCTGCGTCATCGCACAGGGCTCCTTCATCCACCACTTCGGCAGCCGCACCTTCGTCGGCGAAGGTATCCGCTACGACGAGACGCTGCTCGGCAACCGCGATCGGTTCGCGCGCGCCTGGCGGATCCCGCCATCTGATGACATCGCCTCGGGCAGCTACGACGCGAAGCGCGTGCTGTCGCGCGTGACCTTCGATCCCGCGCGACACTTCGCGCCGCTGGTCGGCGTGCCCGACGACGGAGCTCGACTGCAGCTCGATGCGCGCAGCCAGGTGATTGCGATCTGCTGCGACGCCGCCGACCCGCTCGGTACGTCCGAGGTGCTCGCCGCTGCGTTGACCTCGTACGGTCCCCGTGACGATGTCACGCTGGCGATCCGGATCGATCCGCGCGACACGGTGTCGTTCCGGTTGCTCGAGAATGCGGCTGACAGCGTCGGTGACCCGCGGCTGCCGGACATCGCGCTGGTCGAGCGCTGCGCCGAGAATGACACTGCGCTCTTCACGGCGGCTGACGCCGTCGTCGTCCATGGTCGCTGGGCAGCTGGCCGTCGACTGCTGGCAACACACGTGGGCGCGACCGCGCTGACCGTGGATCAGCTGGGCGCGCCCCGTGTGGATTCAGCCGCCGCCTGAGCGACGTGGTGACCTGGATCAGTAGTTGTTCTCGTAGCTGGCGAGGCGTGCCGCGTCGGCTTCCGCCTTCTTGATCTCCTCGGGGCTCAGCGCCACCTCGGTCGGCAGGTTGAGCAGTGCGATGAGGTCGGTGACGCTGCGGCCCGGCAGGACCAGCTGCTCACCGGCGTAGATCATCGCCGGGTTGGACTGTCGACCCAGGCGCTCGGTGTTGACCGCAAGGGTGTTCGAGAAGAGGTTGGCGTCGAAGCCGCCCGCCGATGCCTTCTCGGTGATGGCCCAGTAGGAGTCACCCTCCTGCACGGTGTAGTAGGCGTTGCCGTCGCTGCCAACTGCGGAGCCTGCAGGCAGGATGCCGGCCTCGGTTGCCTTGGCGACGACCTCGGCCTGGGCAGCGGGCGTCGAGTAGTCGACCTTCTTGGTCGTGGCGACCGCGTCGGGCTTCGGCGTCTCGCCGCTGGCGTCGGTCTTGGCCTTGGCCTCGGCCTCGGCCTGGCGCTCCATGTTGTCGGCGCTACCGGTGTAGCCCGGGTTGGTCGGGTGCGTCTCGGTCGTCGTGTCCGACTTCACCGAGGTGTCAGCCGGCAGCTTGTCCGCGTCGGCGACGAAGTGGGCGTTGAGGTCGTCCTTGATCTCCTTGGAGAGGACGGCCTTGTCACGCTCGTTGAGTCCGTCGAGCTTGCCGATCTCCGTGTCGATGTCGGCGATCCGCGCCTCGGCATCGACGCCGGATTCGTACTTCTTGTTGTACTCGACGAACGCCTTCTTGAGGTCCTCGGCGGCATCCGTGCGGATGTCGACCTTGGTGGCCTCGCCGACCTTGCCGTCCTTGATCAGGTTCTGGACGTGCTTGTCGGCGCCACCTGCGTTGTTGATCGCGTCGTCGTCGCTGCCCTGGCGTGAGACCCAGTCGTCGAGCAGCTCGGGGTGCGCCCGGAAGTGCTCGGCCATCTCCTCGAGCGTGTCCTGCTTCTGGGCGGTCGCGACGCCGCCCCAGTCATCGCCGAACCAGTTCATGCCCGTGTGGACCTGACCGTCGTTCGCCTTGAATGCCTCGAACGCGTCCTTGGTCTTCTTGTCGTTGATCACGGCGCCGGCTTCGGTCGTGCCGCCGTCCTTGAGCAGGACCTTCTCGGCCTCGAGCGTTCCGACGAGCGCCTCGCGGTCCTTGATGACGTTGGCGACCTTGTTCTCGTCCGTGATCCGGTCGCGGCGCAGTGCCTCGAGCGCGGTCTTGGTGTCCGGCGAGATGCCGTTCGTCTTGAGCTGCTTGTCGATCTCCTCGATCGACGGGCGCTTCTCGGTGCCGAGCTCCTCGACGAGCTTGGCGTGGTCTCCCGAAGTCGTGGTCGTTCCGCGGCTGCCGGCCGGTGCTGCCTTCGACGCGTCAGTCTCGGCGACCTTCGTCTCGAGGCGCTCCTTCTCGGACTTGACCGCGTCCTGGACCTTCGTGTCGCCCTTGAGCACCGTCTGCTCGTTCGGCTTGATGGCGCCGTCCTTGATGATCTCCTGCGCAGCCGTCTTGGCCTGCGTGATCGCGGTCGGCTCGGCCTTCTTGTCCGCCTGGTTCGGCGTGAGCTTCTCCTCGGCGGGCTTGGCGGCGGCAGCGGCGGCGTCGGCCTTCGCCTTGTCCTCGGCTGCCTTCTTCACCTCGGCGGCGTGCTCGATGGCCCGGATGTTGGCAGGCTGGTTACCGATGACGGGATCGAACATGCGCAGTTCGATGCGAGCTCCGAGCTCGATGGCGTTGAACGTATCTGCGAAGTGCTGATGCATGGTATGGATCCCCTCGGTGGCACGCTGTCGTGTCCGTACTCCATGAAGGTACGACTACCGACGGGATCGGTACTACGCTGAATTACCTAGGTTAGGTACCTAGGTAGGTAGTTGTCGGCTCGGACCGCATTCCTGCAGGGTTTCCAGCCTGCTCGGTCGGCTCAAGCACGGGGGTCGGAACGCCGACTTTTGCCGCATGACTCGCGACTTTTCCTCGAATTCACGCTTCCGGACCGGCCACGTGCAGGCTCCGACCACACCCGACGAGCACCTGGAAGGTGCGCTGGAGGATGGGGAACGGCTGTTCGAGCTGTTCGTCGAGCATGCTGCTGACGCCGTGCGCGCAGGCGACGCCGCTGCGGTGACGCGGCTGGCTCGAGTCGCGGGGCGCACCGACGACGTGCATCGCGCCTACATGGTGCACCGCCACGCCGCCGCGCTGCTGTTCGGCGCAGCGACGGCGAGCCCGCATGACGACAGCTACGGCTGGGCAACGTGGATCGACCAGATGGTCGCGCTGCTGGTGCCCGTGCTGGAGGAGACGCCTCACGAGCCCGAGCTGCTCGACATGCTCGGGCTGGCCAGCTACGAGCTGGGGCACACGTCCCATGCGCGCCGCCTGTTCGAGGCGGTCCGCACGATCGAGCCCACGCACGAGCGCGCCCGAGCGCACCTGCGTGCCTGCAAGGAGCGTGCCAAGCGCGGCGTCGGTAGCTTGCCGACGGTCCCGGAGCAGCACTCGCCGGAGTTCACGCGCTCACGTACGCGCGTGAAGGAGATCGCCGAGCGCGCCACGCGGTTGCAGGATCGAACTATTTCCCTGTGCATGATCGTCAAGGACGAGGAGGAGATGCTCCCGGGCTGTCTCGCCGCCGTCGCCGAGCACGTCGACCAGATCGTCATCGTCGATACCGGCTCGACCGATCGGACGCGCGAGATCGCGGAGGAGTACGGTGCGCTCGTCGTCGACTTCGCCTGGAACGGCTCGTTCGCCGACGCGCGCAACCAGACGCTGCCGCACGCGACCGGCGACTGGATCCTGTGGCTCGACGCCGATGAGCACGTCGTCGCCGGCGACGGCCCGCAGCTGCGCGAGATGGCGCGACGCACCTGGTTCGAAGGCATCTCGCTCATCGAGACCCACTTCACGGGCGAGGCCGAGGGCGGTGGCGAGACCACGCACACACCGATGCGCCTCTTCCGCAACCGCAGCGAGTACGGCTGGCGTGGACGCGTCCACGAGCAGCTGATGTGGGCGATGCCCACGTACCTGCCCGAGCGCTTCGGCAGCTCCGCGCTGCGCGTGAACCACTTCGGCTACCTCGCCACGGTGATCGACGAGCGTGACAAGCACGAGCGCAACCTGACCCTGCTGATGGAGCAGGTCGCGGAGGAGCGCAGCGCCTTCACGTGCTTCAACATCGGCACCGAGCACGCCGCGATCTTCCAGTTCGACGAGGCGGTCCGCTGGTTCGACGAGGCCTTGGTCATGGCGCGCAGCGAGCCCGAGTGGCAGCAGCAGCAGTACGCCCCGATGCTCGTGCAGCGCACGATCGTCGCGCGCCGCTGCGTGGGCGACCTGGATCGGGCACTCGACCTGAGCATCGAGGCGGCACAGTGGTGGCCGACCTTCACCGACCTCGTCTACGAGCGCGCGATCACGTCGCTCGCCAAGGGCGACTTCGCGGCGACCGCAACGCACGCACGCGTCGCGATCGAGATGGGCGATGCACCCGCACGCTTCGTCGCGACGACCGGCAAGGGCTCCTTCCAGGCACGCAACCTGCTCGCCACGGCACTGCGCAACCTCGGCGATGCCGTGGGCGCTCGCGAGCAGCTCGAGGCATCGATCGCCGAGGCGCCGCACTTCATCGCGAGCGTCAGCGACCTGACCGAGCTGTTGCTGGAGGACGGCGATGCCGCCTCGGCATCGAACACCATCGACGAGCTGCTGGGCAGCCGCGCCCACGGCGCCGCCGCGAACCTCCCGGTGGCTGCGGTCTTCCACGAGGCAGGCGCCTTCGACGTCGCCGACGAGCGCTACGGCCGCGTGCTGGCGGCGACGCCAGGGCATGGAGCTGCGCTCGTCGCACGCGCCGAGCTGCGGCTCGCGCAGGATGATCCGGTGGGCGCACTCGAGCTCGCGCTGGCCGTGGATCCACTCGATCGCATGGCGGGCCGCAGTGGCCGCACGGCGTTCCTCGCAGCCGTCGTGCTGGGCGGCGACGCCGAGCTGCTGGCCGAGCCAGCGCGACGGTTGGCCGACAGCCCCGAGCTGGCGGCATCCGAACGTGCGACCTACGTGGCATGGCACGAGCGACTGGTGCCGAGCGAGCAGCCGGTGCATGTCCTGGTGCCCGCCGACGGGGCATCGGCCGCGACCGTCTTCAGCAACCTGGACGCGCTCGCCAAGCTGAGCGCGGTCGAGGCATTCGAGGTGCTGCACCCGCTGGCCACGCTCGCCGTGCCGGACGAGCGGCTTCGGCGACTCCAGTTCGCCGAGATGTACCTGCGCCGCCGCTTCGCCGACATGGCTGGCGAGGAGTTCATGATCTGCGCCCAGGAGTTCGGACCCGACGCGCAGATCCTGCGCGGCCTGGGCAAGGTCGCGACGATGAAGGAGCTCTGGGAGGACGCCGAGGTCTTCCTGAGCGAGTCCCTCAAGCTCGATCCGACGCAGCGCGACGTCGTTGGATTGCTGACGGCAATTCGCGAACGACAGGCCAGTTGACCGATTCGACTTTGCACGTCGTCCGGTTTGGAGGGATTCGCTCAAGCGGGATTCCGACGCCGTCGATGTTCCTTGTACGCCGCCAGTTCACGTGAGTGGGAGACCATGAGTTCCATCGGACATGATGCATATCGAGCCAACGCGGTGGAGACCGCGTCTCCCGAGCAGCTGACACTCATGTGTTACGACGGTGCACTGCGCTTCATGCGCCGCGCCGCGCATGCACTGGACGGCGAGGACCTGTCGACCGCGAGCTCCGCAACGGGACGCGCGCAGGCGATCATCAACGAGCTGAACATCACGCTCGACATGGATGCCGGCGGCGACATCGCCCGCAACCTGCGCGACCTCTACCTGTTTGCCAACCGCCACCTTGCCGCCGGCCTCGCCACGCGCGAGTCCAAGAACATCCGCGAGTCGATGGACATCATCGTCGGCCTGCGCGAGGCATGGGCCCAGGCGATGAACCTCGACGTGGCTGCGGCATGAGCGACGGCGTCTCGCCGCGCATCACCTTCCTGCTGCGACGCCTGGTGGCGACCGCATCGGACCTGCAGGCCGCGCTCAGCGCGAACGACTGGGACACCGCCCAGCCGATCCAGGATTCCTTCGACGAGCACTTCCAGCAACTGCAGCGCCTGGTCGACGGCGACTCCGTCGGCTTCGAGCAGTCGCATTCCAGCGACCTCGCACGGCTTCGGCACCTGCACGATGACAACGAGCGCCTCGCGCGCGAGATGCAGGCAGCGGCGGGCATCGAGCTTCGTCGCCTGAACACCGTCACGCGCATCGGCGGCTACGCGCCGCTCGGTGCGAACCATCAGCCGGCGCCGCGCTACATCGACGGCGCGGCCTGAGGCCAGCGGCCTGCTAGCGGGACTTGTCCTGACGCAGCTGCGAGCGCTGTACGTCGAAGACCTGCTTCACGAGCGATTCGCGCTCCTCAGGTGAGAGCTCCTCGAACTGGGCACCGACCTGGGCGCCCGCGAGGATCGGCTTCATGAACTTCACGGCGAACGGCTTGGTGAAGCGCCAGTTGCCAAAGTCGATCGTGACCTCGCCGCGCTGGTTCATCTCCAGCGGCAGTCGGGTCGAGAAGCCGACGCCCGTGGCGGACACGTCGCGAGAGCGCGCCGCCGATTCGCGACCGGCGATGCGCAGGGTGATCGGAAGCTGCACGTCGACCCGGACGTTCTGGCGGCGCTGGCGACCCAGGACATCGTCCTGACCGTCGTCGAGCATGCTGGCGACGACATCCGCGGCGGCGTCTGGGCCAGCGTCATCAAGCTCGTCGGTGTCGGAGACGTTCGGGTGCACGAACCAGTAGTGCCCAGTTGCTGCAGATGTCGAAACTGCACGAGCTGCCGCGACAGCGAATGGTGCATGTGGATCGCGGCGCAGCGGCGAGCTGCGGTCAGCGCGTCGCGCGGTTCGAAGTCCGCGCAGCGAGCGCGGGCCGCGGGCAATCCGCGCGGACCCCGAGGGCACGAGGATGGGCGCGCGCACGGCCTCATCACGTTTCTCCTCCCTCGCTATGTGAGATAACCCCAATTATCTTACATTGGAGAAGTTCGCCTCCCGAGGATCGCGTATGACGTTTTTCTCCACGACACCGACTGCGCGGCTCACGACGACCCGCTCGCGACGCGTGAGCTCACGCGTCGCTCACGCGTCGAGCTCACACGCCGAGCTCACGCGCCGAGCTCACGCGCTTGCGCATCCTGGGCGCCCGCCGCAGCATCCCGATCATGGGCGGTCCGCGACCACATATCGTCTCCAATCACCCATCATCAGCCGGCCTCCGATCATGGGCGGTCCGCGACCACATATGGTCTCCAATCACCCATCATCAGCCGGCCTCCGATCATGGGCGCGCGACCACATATGGTCTCCAATCACCCATCATCGGCCGGTCTCGGATCATGGGCTGCGCGATCGCCGGCCTGGCACGTTCGCTCGGTCCGGCACGCCGCACGACTGCGATCCCCATCGTGGCCGTAACGGTACTGGCACCGAACCATGTGGGCCATCCTCCGAAGATCGACGTGTTTCGCGCCCTGCGCTCCCCTACGCTGGTCAGATTCCGTGATCCCAGTCCTGGAGCCCCAGCATGTCCCCAGCCACAGCAACCCTTCCCGAGCCATCCGACGCCACCGCCGCTCCCTACGACGGCGAGTTCTTCGTACGGTGGGATCCGACGTACCTCGCGATCGATCACTCACTTCGCGTGAAGGTCGACGGCGATGACCTCGAGGCGCTGTTCGCGATCGACGGAGTCGCACAGGGATCCCTGTCGCCCGACGACCACGGCGGCGCGATTCCAGCGAAGCTGCAGCTCGCGACCGATGCGCTGCGCGAGCTTGCGGCGAGCGGCGGCGGCGAGCGCCCGACCCGTGTCCCGTGCGGCAAGGGCGTGTTCGTCCTCACCGCGCCCGACCTGACGAGCCATTCCATGTTCCAGCGCCCTCGCAACATCGCACACGGCGAGTTCGAGCTGAACGTGCTGCGCCCCGGCGACGAGGACGACCTCTTCCTGCGCGGATGGATGGAGCAGCTCGACGCCTACGACGAGCGCGTCGGCCATGCGGTGCGGACGGCCCAGGAGCTGGCAGCCGAGCTGCGACGCGAGCGGGTACGCGGCGGCAGCGTCGGTAGGCATCGACCGGCCGCGGGTATGACACGTGCGTGCGTGACTCGCTGACACTTGCCCAGGCCATTGACCGCTACGTGGCTTCGATCGAAGGCGCCGGCTATTCGGCCAACACGCTCAAGGCGTACTCCACGCGGCTCAACGACTTCCTCAACTGGGTCGTCGCGGACGCCGGCGGCGACACAGCCACGACCTCGCCGGTCGCGCTGCAGGAGCCGGACGCCATCCAGTCCTACCTTGCCTCCCTGCGCCGACGGAAGATCGGGCGCCGGATCGGCGTCTCGAACCAGACGCTCTCCCATGCCTACGCCGTGCTGAGCGGGTTCCATCGCTGGATGGAACGAACGCTCCGGCTCGAGCCGAACCCGATGCGGGACGTGCTGCGCCCGCGCGCCGATTCCAGCATCGACGACGAGTTCCACTCCCTCACCTCCACCCAGCTCGACGAGCTGCTCGAGGTCGCCCGCAACGGCTGGTCGCGCGGCAGTGGCCCGCCGGACCTGCGCACCACGAATCGCAAGCTCGAGGATTGGCTGCTCGTCGCCTTCATGGGCTTGGCCGGCCTGCGTGTCAGCGAGGTCTGCGGCATCGACGGCGGCGACATCGTCGAGGACGTCGTGCACGTGCTCGGCAAGGGACGCAAGCGACGCAGCGTCCCACTCGCACCGGAGATCCTCGAGGCGCTCGCGGAGTTCCACTCTCCCTCCGGCCACCGACACCTGTTCGGCAGCCCCAAGGATGCCGCGCGTCGGCTCGCGCCGTACTCGGTCGAGCAGCGGATCCCGCGGCTCGCGCAGCGTGCTGGCATCCTCGAGCTGCGCGTCACGCCCCACGTGCTGCGCCACACCTTCGGCTCGCTCATGCTCGCCGCCGATCCCACGGCCTTGGTGCCGACCCGCGACCTGATGGGTCACGAGAGCGTCGAGACGACCAACAAGTACGCCCACACGCGCGAGGAAGCGCGTCGCATGGCGCTGCAGTCGATGCACGAGCTGCGTCGCCGCTCCTAGCCTGCCGTCAGCTGTTCCAGCTCTCGAGCTCGCGCAGGTGGTCGACGTAGTTCTGGAGGAACTGGCGATCCTCGAACGAGGTGTCGTCATCGAACTCGAGACCGATCGCCCAGAGGCGCTTGGAGAGATGGTTGGTGCGCACGGCGGTCGCGCTGACGCTGACCAGGTGCGTGTGCATCGGCCCGTCGATGACGAGCGAGTCGACGTCGAAGCCGAGGTGGACGCGGAGTGGAACCTCACACTCGAGGTCGAGGTCGATGCGCTCCCCCACCTCGATGCCCTCGCGCAGCACCATGCGGGCACCGTGGTCGCAGATGTCGACGACGCGAGCTCGGACCGGTGCGTGTCCTTCGTGCCGGACACTCGTATGGATCACCGAGTGGATGCGCTCCGCGCGCCGCCGCTCAGGACCGGTCCTGATCGGTGGTCCGATCGATGCTCCACCACTCCACGCTCGCTGTGCCGACATACGGATTCGGTCCTCCACCCTGGGCTGCGTCCATCCGGGGGTGGGACGGCCGCTCTCCCGATGGTCCCCCGCAGGCGGCTCCCCTATGCGTGCGGAATCCCGAAAACCGCGTGACGATGCCGAAATCGTGAGGTTCGAGCGGTTTCTAGACGAGGAAGTCCTGCAGATGTGGCGCCTGCTCCGCGAGCTGCTGCAGCGCGCGATGCTCGAGCTGGCGGACGCGCTCGCGCGTCACGCCCAGGACGGCGCCGACCTCGTCGAGGAACTGGGGCTGCCGACCGTTCAGGCCGTAGCGCATCTCGATGACGAGGCGTGATCGCTCCGACAGCACGCGCAGCGCGTCGCCGACCGATTCCTGGCGCATGCCGATGACGGCCTGGTTGAATGGATCCTGCGCACGCTCGTCCTCGAGCATGTCCGCGAGGTCGTTCTCGCCTTCGCCGACGGGCACGTCGAGCGACATCGTGTCGTCGACGAGTCGCTGGAGCTCCTCCACCTCGGCCGGCTGCATCTCCAGCTTGGCTGCGAGCTCGTCAAGCGTGGGCTCGCGACCGAGCTTCTGGTTGAGCGTGCGCTGCTCGCGCTGGACCTTCCGGATGAGGTCCACGACGTGCAGCGGCAGTCGAATCGTGCGGCCCTGCGAGGCGATGCCGCGGCTGACCGCCTGGCGGATCCACCACGTCGCATACGTCGAGAGCTTGAAGCCCTTCTCCGGGTCGAACTTCTCCACCGCGCGCATGAGGCCGATGTTGCCTTCCTGGATCAGGTCCAGGAGCGGTACGCCGTTGCCTTGGTAGCGACGGGCGATCGAGATCACGAGGCGGAGGTTGCACTCCACCAGCCGCGCCTTGGCGCGCTGGTCGCCGCGGTCCTTCGCGCGGGCGAGCTCGAGCTCCTCCGCATGCGTCAGGAGCGGGCCGTCGTCGAGCTGGCCGACGTAGGTGCGGAGCAGGTCGATGCTGCCGCCGTCGCTCCCCCACGAGGTGTCCTCGCGCAGTGGGCGCAGCACGGCAGCGGCCGATTCGTCGACGGCGTCGTCGTCGTCCTCGGCGGGCGGTTCGATCTGTTCAGGAGAATCGGTCATGA
>JAOPYV010000139.1 GCA_025964435.1 Thermoleophilia bacterium
CGACGCAATCGACGTGGAGGGTCCCGCCATCCTGCGCGCCGCCGCCCGCAACTTCGAGCGGGTCGTGGTCGTCGCCGACCCCGAGGTCTACCCGCTCGTGCTCGAGGAGCTGGGAGCCACCAACGGCGACCCCGGCTACGAGGCGCGACGCCTGCTGGCCAGCCGCGCCTTCGACGCCACGGCCCACTACGAGCTCGCCGTGGCGAACTGGTTCAACCTCGCGGAGGACTTCCCGACCTACCTGCTGCGCGACTACGTGAAGCTGGCCGACCTGCAGTACGGCGAGAACCAGCACCAGCGCGCTGCCTACTACGTCGAGGTCGGCGCGCGTCGCCACCTGCTCTCGATGGTCGAGCAGCTCGGCGGCGACGATCTCACCTTCAACAACCTGGCCGACCTCAACGTCGCTCGCCAGGTCGCCAACGACTTCACCATCCCGAGCTGCGTCATCGTCAAGCACGGCTCGCCGGTCGGCGTCGCTGCGTCGCGCGGTGGGGCCGAGGCGTTCGAGACGGCGTTCCGCGCCGACGAGGCGTCCAGCTACGGTGGCGTGCTCGCGCTCAACCGCCCGGTCGACCTAGCAGCCGCCACGACGATCGTCGAGCACAAGTTCGACGTGCTCTTCGCACCGGGCTACGACGAGGACGCACAGGCCCTGCTCGCCGAGCGTGCACCCGACCTGCGCGTGCTCTGGGACCAGGAGCGCCGCACGCGCAGCCCGGGGGAGAAGGACATGCGCCGCGTCATTGGTGGCCTGCTCGTCCAGGACCCCGACCTCGAGCACGAGGACCGCGACTTCTTCGACATCGTGACATCAGTCCAGCCGACCGAAGCCCAGTGGGGCGACCTGCTCTTCGCCTGGCGCGTCTCGCGCTGGGTGCGCTCCAACGCGATCGTGCTTGCCAACGACCTCGGCACCGTCGGCATCGCCGGCACGCACGCCTCGCGCCATGACGGCATCCACAACGCAGTCGAGAAGGCCGGCGCGCGCGCCAAGGGCGCGATGCTCGCCTCCGATGCATTCCTCGGCTACGACGACGCTGTCGAGCTCGCGATCGACGCCGGCATCGCCGGCATCATCCAGCCCGGTGGTTCCGACCGTGACGAGGAGATCATCGCGCTCGCCGACAAGGCCGGCATCCCGATGGTCTTCACGCACCGCCGCCACTTCCGCCACTAGCGCGGGAGCGGAACAGCGTTCGTCGGGATGCCCGGGCCGCCCGTGAGGTCGATCCAGGTGGTCTCGCCGACGAGCGCGCGCAGGCCGGGGTCGACGCCCTCAGCGCTCGTGGTGTAGCCCGCACCGGTTGCCTCGAACGGCAGCTGGCTCATGTCGCCGGCGAACAGCTTCGCGAGGATGTGTGATCCGTCCTGGATCTGGAACACGCCGATGGTCCCGACCTGGGGCTGCTGCGCCAGCAGGCTCGCGGCCTTGACCGCGTCGCTGAGTGAGGAGCTCGCGACGGCTTCCATGTCCTCGAGGATCATCGTCCCGACTGAGTAGGTCGAGGGAGCGCCCTTCGCGTCGGTGAAGGTCAGCTGCGCGACCGGGTAGCGCATCTGCAGCTCGCTGGCCGACGCGGGCAGCTGGGGAGCCTGGGGAGCAATGTTCATGACGTTCCTTTGGGGAGTGAAGGATCGACAGAATCCTAGACGCTGTCACGTGGCGGTGAGGCAGTGGGCCGAGCACCCTTTAGACTGGCTGCATGGACGCTGACGAGATCCTCAAGTACGCGACGTCGGTCTGGGGGATCGTCATGGCGGTCAGTCCCGCGATGCAGATCCGCACGATGCTGCGCACGGGGGAGTCGAAGGACGTCTCGGTCGGCTACTTCCTGATCCTCATCGTCGGCTTCGGGCTGTGGACGGCGTACGGCATCTCGATCGCCGTGCCGGTGCTCTGGGTCTGCAACACGGTCGCGACCGTGTTCGGCGTCGCGACCGTCATCGTCGCGCTGCGGCTGCGTCGCCGCATCGACGCCAGCTGAACCAGCCACGATCTGCCAGAATCGCGGGCATGTCGAACGCCAGCGAGTTTCCCGTCATCACCGACCTCATCGGCGACACGCCGATCGTCCGCCTCCAGCGCATGCAGGAGCCCGGCATGGCCGAGGTGCTGCTCAAGCTCGAGATGTTCAACCCGGGCTACTCGGTGAAGGATCGCATCGGCGCGCGCCTGATCGACGCTGCCGAGCGCGACGGTTTGCTCACGCCCGGCGGCACGATCGTCGAGCCGACCAGCGGCAACACCGGCGTCGGCCTGGCCATGACCGCGATCCAGCGCGGCTACCGCTGCGTCTTCGTGATGCCCGACAAGATCAGCGTCGAGAAGCAGAACCTGCTGCGCGCCTACGGCGCCGAGGTCGTGGTCTGCCCGACCTCCGTCGACGCCGATGACCCGCGCTCCTACTACTCCGTCAGTGACAAGCTCGCGGCGGAGCTGCCGAACGCGGTGAAGCTCAACCAGTACGAGAACCAGGCTAACCCGCTGACCCACCTCGAGACGACCGGGCCCGAGCTGTGGGCGCAGGTCGGTGGACGCATCGATGCATTCGTCTGCGGCGTCGGCACCGGCGGAACGGCGACCGGCGTCGGCCAGTTCCTCAAGGCGCAGGATCCGTCGATCCAGATCATCGGCTGTGACCCACCCGGCTCGATCTACGTCACGCCGGAGGACATCCACTCGTACTTCGTCGAGGGCATCGGCGAGGACTTCTGGCCCGGCACCTTCCAGTACGACATCGTCGATCGCTGGATCACCGTGGAGGATCGCGACTCGTTCCGCACGGCGCATCGCCTCGCACGTGAGGAAGGGATCCTCGCCGGCGGCAGCTGCGGTACCGCGCTGTTCGGCGCGCTGCAGGTCGCTCGCGAGCTCGGGGAAGGCAAGCGTGTCGTGTGCCTGCTGCCGGATTCAGGTCGTGGCTACCTGTCGAAGGTCTACAACCCGCAGTGGCTGCTCGAGCGCAACCTGATCGACGCCGACGAGGCGCTCGAGATGGTGCCGAACGAGGCGCACGAGCTGCTCGACGCAGCGGGCGTGGTGCTCTAGCTGTCGCTGGACGTCTCGGCGCGACTCCAATCGCCGGTCCCGGCGAGCTTGCCCCAGTCCTGGTCGGCGGCGCGCTCCTGGACGTTCTCGGACACCTGCTTCGCCGCCTCGTAGGCCTTGCCGACGGTCTCGGGTACGTTCGTGTCGTAGCTGATGCCCCTGCCGGTGCCCGCGAGCTTGGGATCGATCTTGCCTATGTCCTGGAACCAGTTGCTGGCCATCGTCGCGAGGCCCGTGCCGAGCGCGAGCGACGCGCCCATCTTGATCAGGGAGCCGGCCGAGAAGAGGCCACCGCCCTGGAGCTTCGGAATGCCGGCGATGGCGCGCTCGGCCCCCTTCATGCCGAGGACGAGACCAGCGCCGAGGCCGGCGGCCCCCATGCCGAGCGAGAGTGGTGAGTGCTGCCGGTCCAGCTTGTCGGCATTGAGGTAGGCAAGGCCCGTCGCGGCAGCCGCAGTGGCGCCCAGGGCGATGCCGCCGGCCTTGAGCCCACGCAGCGACTTCGCACCAGCTGACAGGGCGGAGTCTGCGGTTCGCTCGGCGATGGAACCTGCGGTGATCATCGCGACCGCAGGTGCGGCGACGATGCCGGTCATCGCGGCGTGGTCGAACCAGTCGGTGCCGAGTGCCATCTTCTGTGGCATCGCAGAGACGATCTGTGGCGGCTGTTCGATTCGCATGGTGGATCCCCCTGTGGAGCGCATGCTTCCCCCCGGATGCAGTGCCGCTCATCCCGTTCATCGAGTACGGGACCGAATCCGTTTCACGGGAACTATGCGAGGATGCAGGCCGGTATCCAGACGGCACGAGGAGCAGGCATGATGCAGGCATCGAACGAGGGACATCCGGCACGCAGGCGCGCCGCGGAGTACGAGGGCCAGGAGTTCGGCACGCGTGCTATCCACGCCGGCCAGGAGCCGGATCCGACGACCGGCGCCGTGATCGCGCCCGTCTACCTCAACTCGACCTACGTCCAGCATGGGGTCGGCGAGTACGCGGGCTACGACTACTCGCGCACCGACAACCCGACGCGGCGCGCCCTGGAGATCCAGCTGGCGGCGCTCGACGGCGGCGACCACGGCATCGCTTTCGCGAGCGGCATGGCTGCAACCAGCACCGTGCTGCAGACGCTCGAGCCCGGCGACCACGTCGTCTGTGTCAATGACGCCTACGGCGGCACGTACCGCCTCTTCACCAAGGTGCTCGAGCGCCACGCCAACATCGACTTCACGTTCGTCGCGATGCGTGACATCGACACGCTCGCCGACGCCTTCACCGACCGCACGAAGCTGGTCTGGGTCGAGACGCCGACGAACCCGCTGCTCAACGTCGTGAACATCGCCGCGGTCGCGAAGATCGCCCATGATCGCCGCGCGCTGCTCGCCGTCGACAACACCTTCGCGACCGCCTACCTGCAGCAGCCGCTGGCGCTCGGCGCGGACATCGTCACCTACTCGATGACGAAGTACCTCGGCGGTCACTCCGACGTCGTCGGCGGCGCGCTCGTCGTGAACGACGACAAGCTCGCCGACGAGCTGCGCTTCTTGCAGAACGCGATCGGCGCGATTCCCGGCCCGCTCGACTGCTGGCTCGTCACGCGTGGGCTCAAGACGCTGCACGTGCGGATGGATCGCCACTGCGAGAACGCGCTGGCCGTCGCGCGCATGCTCGAGGAGCGCGACGACGTCGAGCGCGTGCTGTACCCGGGGCTCGAATCACACCCCGACCATGAGATCGTCCAGCGCCAGATGCGCGCCGGCGGCGGCATGATCAGCTTCAGCCCGGCCGGCGGCCAGGAGCGTGCGCGTGCGCTGTGCGCCGCGACCAAGCTGTTCACGCTCGCCGAGAGCCTCGGCGGCGTCGAGAGCCTGATCGAGCTGCCGGGCCTGATGACCCACCAGTCGGTCGCCGGATCGCCGCTCGAGGTGCCGGACGAGCTGGTGCGCCTGAGCGTGGGCATCGAGCACGTCGACGACCTGCTGCGCGACCTCGAG
>JAOPYV010000072.1 GCA_025964435.1 Thermoleophilia bacterium
GGCTACGCGCATGACCACGCTGCTCGAACGACTCCAGTCCGATACCAAGGATGCGATGAAGGCCCGCGACAGCGGCCTCGTCCAGAACCTCCGGCTCTTCGTCAACGCCATCCAGGTGGAGGCGAAGAACAAGCTGCGTGACCTCGACGATGTCGAGGCGGTCACGGTGCTGCAGCGCGAGAAGAAGAAGCGCATCGAGGCAGCCGAGGCATTCGAGGCCGGCGGCTCGCCCGAGCGCGCCCAGGAAGAGCGCTCCCAGGCCGAGATCCTCGACCGCTACCTGCCGCAGCAGCTGTCGGAGAAGGAGCTCAACGAGCTCGTCACCAACGCCATCGCGGAGGTCGGCGCCGAGGGCCCGAGCGCGATGGGCGCCGTCATGAAGGTGCTCGTGCCGAAGATCGCCGGCCGCGCCGACGGCAAGGCCGTCTCCGGTGCCGTGAACGCTGCCCTGCGCGGCTGATTCCAGCCCCCTGCGAACACGGGTGGCCGTGACCAACGCCGTGGCCTGTCGTGGCCGGGCGCGCCGCGGAGCCCTCTGCAGCTGAGGCTGCACCCGCCAAGCTTCCACCATGGAACTTGGTTCGACGTACATGCGCGAGGTCTCGGCGAACGCGATCCTCGTGCAGCTCGACGCGCGCCCCGACTTCGCGGCCGTGTCCGCGATGCCGCGCGGGCCCGAGCGCAAGACGGCGGCGTGGGACGCGCTCGTCGCGACCGCCGAGGCGAGCCAGCAGCCGATGCTGGCGCTGGTCGATTCACTCACGGGAGCCGGGCTCGTCGAGGACGTGCAGCGGCTCGTCTCGCCGAACATGCTCGTCGTCACGCCCAAGCTGGGCCGCGGCAACGAGGTCGTTGCCAGCTTCCAGCGCGACGGGGTCGACGCGATCTGGAGCAACGGTGGCGGCATTCCCGTCTGGACGCCGGGCCGCTCGAGCGCCGGCGACGTGCGGCTCCATGTGCCGACGCTGCCGGATGAGCCGCGCGAGCGTGGCGGCGACCAGCCGCGACCGACGGCGCCGACGTGGGGCGTCGATGCGGTTGGCGCGCCGCAGGCATGGGCGCAGGGCGCCGATGGGGCGGGCATGGTCTTCGGCAGCATCGACACCGGGGTCGACGGGGGCCATGAGGCGTTGCGTGCCGCCTTCCGCGGCACCTCGGCGCTGGGCGTGGGGACGAGCGACCACAACTGGATCGACCTGTCGCGCGCGCATGCCGCGACGCCCTTCGACACGGACGGGCACGGCACGCACACGACCGGCACCGCCGTGGGGCGCGGCGGGATCGGCGTCGCGCCGGCCGCGAAGTGGATCGCGGTGCGGCAGGCGCCGACCGTGGACACCGACGGCGTCCTGCAGGCACTGCAGTGGATGCAGGCGCCGACGCGCGTCGATGGCAGCGCGCCCGATCCGACCAAGGCGCCCGACGTCGTCGGCATGTCGTGGCGCCATGGCATCGTCGGCGACCACCTCTTCGCGCAGCCCTTCGAGAACCTCCAGGCGGCCGGCATCGAGCTGGTCAAGAGCGCGGGCAACGACGGGCCCGTGGAGGAGACGATCACCTCGCCCGGGCACATGCCGCAGGTGATCACCGTCGGCGGCGTCGACGAGGCGGCCGTGCCCGATCCCGAGAGCTCGCACGGCCCGACGCTCGGGCCCGACGGTGACTCGCTCAACAAGCCGGAGCTCGCGGCGCCGGGAATCGCCGTGCTCTCCGCGATGCCGGGCAACACCTACGGCGCGCTCTCCGGCACCTCGATGGCGCAGCCGCACGTCGCGGGCGCGGCGCTGATCCTGCTCGGCAAGTTCCCGCAGCTGACGCACAAGCAGCTCGTCGGAGCACTGCAGGCTGGCGCGATCGACCTTGCAGCGCCGGGCTGGGACACGGCGTCCGGCGCAGGCCTGCTCAACATCCCGGCGGCGTTGCACAAGGCGGCGGAGCTGCTGGCGACTGACACATCGGTCGCGGCATGATCGACCTCGCCTCGCCGTACCTGAAGATGGCGTCGCGCGACTCGATCCTCGTGCAGCTCGACGCGCGTCCTGACCTCGCCGCCGTCTCCGCGATGCCGCGCGGGCCCGAGCGCAAGGATGCCGCATGGGATGTGATCCGCGCCAACGCCGAAGCCAGTCAGGCGCCGATGCTCGCCGTCGCCGATGCGCTGATGGGTCGCGGGCTGATCGAGCAGGTGCAGTCGCTCGCCTCGCCCAACATGCTCATCGTCACCCCGACCGCGGGCCACGGTCCGGAGGTCTACCGCCACTTCCAGCGCGACGGCGTCGCCGCGCTCTACACCAACCTCGGCGGACTGCTCTGGAGCACCGACGGCCGCGCACCACACGC
This sequence comes from Thermoleophilia bacterium, assembly GCA_025964435.1. Classification (GTDB taxonomy): domain Bacteria; phylum Actinomycetota; class Thermoleophilia; order Gaiellales; family SKUG01; genus JAGQUL01. Next base: position 2,341 of record JAOPYV010000072.1, read on the forward strand.
GGAACGCGCCGGGCCGGCGCCGAGCCCGCCACGTACGCGCGCGGCGTCACCCGCGATCGGTGAGATCCAGCCGGGAACCGCGAGCTGGGGCGTCGGCGCCGTTGGCGCGCCCGCGGCCTGGGCGCGCGGCGCCGATGGCACGGGCATGGTCTACGGCAGCATCGACGGCGGCGTGCAGGTGCAGCACGAGGCACTACGCGACGCCTACCGCGGCGCGACGGCGGGCGCGGGCGGCGCGACCGAGGATGACTACAGCTGGCTCGACCTCGCCAGCGTGCACCGCCAGATCCCCTACGACCCGACCGCGCACGGCACGCACACGACCGGCACCGCGGTCGGCGACAAGGGCATCGGCGTCGCTCCCGGCGCGACGTGGATCGCCGTCAACCGCGGCTTCACCGAGACGGCCGACTCCTACCTCAAGGCGCTGCAGTGGATGCAGGCGCCCACGCGCCGCGATGGCAGCGCGCCCGATGCGACGAAGGCGCCCGACGTAGTCGGCATGTCCTGGTACTACGGACGAGTGGGCGAGCCGCTCTTCGAGCAGAGCTTCCAGAACCTGCTGGCCGCCGGCGTCGAGCTGGTCAAGAGCGCGGGCAACACCGGGCCCGGCGGTCGCACGATCAGCGCGCCCGGCCACATGCCCGAAGCGATCACCGTCGGCAGCGTTCGGCCCGACCTGACGGCCGACCCGACGAGCTCGCGTGGCCCGGCGCAGGGCCCCGACGGCGTGACGCTGAACAAGCCCGACCTCGCGGCGCCGGGGGAGGAGATCGTCTCGGCGCTCCCCGACGGCACCTACGCGATCAAGTCCGGCACCTCGATGGCGCAGCCGCATGTCGCGGGCGCAGCGCTGATCCTGCTCGGGAAGTATCCGCAGCTGACCCACGCGCAGCTGGTCGAGGCGCTGACGGCCGGCGCCGTCGACCTGGACCGGCCCGGCTGGGATGCCGCGACCGGCGCCGGCCTGCTCAACATCCCGGCATCGCTCGACGTCGCGGCGCGGCTCGTGGGTGCGACAGCCGGCGTGGCGGGTACCCAAGCGGCATGATCGCCGAGGCGCCACCGCAGCCCGTTCCCACGCTCGTGCAGACGATCGGGCGCTCGGTGACAGGTCGGCCGATCCGCGTCGTGCGGCGCGGCGCTGACGATGCCGCCGTCGACGTGCTGATCGTCGGGGTGATCCATGGCAACGAGCGCGCGGGCCTCGATGTCCTGCGCCAGCTGCGCTACGCCACACCGCCCGCGGGCGTGCGGCTCTGGCTCATTCCCACGGTCAACCCCGACGGTGAGCGTCGCAGGACGCGCCAGAACGCACGCGGCGTCGACCTCAACCGGAACTATCCCGGCGGCTGGCAGCCGATCGGCAGCCCGTGGCAGACCTACTATCCGGGGCGAGCTGCGGCCTCGGAGCCCGAGACGCGCGCCGTGCAGGCGCTGGTGCGCCGCGTGCGCCCCGACGTGACGCTCTGGTACCACCAGCACGCCAATCGCGTGATTCGCCCCGCCGGCGGCTGGTCGCTGATCGTCGCACGCAGCTACGCGCGCACCTCGCGGTTGCCGCTCCTGAGCTGGCCGCCGCTGCGCGGTACCGCGACCGGCTGGCAGCGCGCCGTCGATCCGACGAGTGCGCCGCTCGTCATCGAACTGCCCGCGGGCCCGGTGCGCGGCGCGCCGCTGCGTCGCCATGTGGCTGCCGTCTGGGACGTCGCCCGCCTCGCCGTGGCGTGGTGCGCGAAAGATCCCCGACGCTGCCGCTAGGCTGTGCGACATGACACAGGTCGAAACGATTCAGCTGGATGACGAAGTCGCCGTAGCGCTTGCGGGCCACCACGATGCGGTGCTCAACGCGCTGCGTGAGCGTGCCGGCTGCAACATCACGATGCGCGGCAACGAGGTGACGATCAGCGGGCAGCCGCACGCGGTCGATCGCGGCGTCAAGCTCGTGCGCCAGCTCGTGGAGATCTACGACGAGGGTACGACGCTGACCCCCGACATGGTCAAGGTCGTCGACGAGGAGCACGATCGCGGCGTCGACGAGACCGAGCCGAGCGGCGCACAGTCGACCGCCAGCGCGGCTCCTTCCAAGCCGAAGCAGCGCACCACCGAAGCGCCGCGCCCGACCGCCAAGCAGACCTTCACCGACATCGTGCTGACCCATCGCGGCAAGCCGATCGGCCCACGCTCGACCGGCCAGAAGCGCTACGTCGACGCGATCCGCGAGAACTCGATCACCTTCGGCATCGGCCCCGCCGGTACCGGCAAGACCTACCTCGCGATGGCGCTCGCAGTCGACGCCCTCATCGAGAAGCGCGTTGCGCGAATCGTGCTCTGCCGCCCCGCGGTCGAGGCCGGCGAGCGGCTCGGCTTCCTGCCGGGCACGATGCTCGACAAGGTCGACCCGTACCTGCGCCCGCTGTTCGACGCGCTCTACGACATGATGGATCCCGACAAGCTCACGCTCTACATGGAGCAGGGCGTCATCGAGGTCGCGCCGCTCGCCTACATGCGTGGACGAACGCTCAACGACGCATTCGTCGTGCTCGATGAAGCACAGAACACGTCGCCCGAGCAGATGCAGATGTTCCTGACCCGTCTCGGCTTCGGCTCGAAGATGGTCGTCACCGGCGACCCGACGCAGATCGACCTGCAGCGTGGCCAGAAGTCCGGTCTCGTCGAGGTGCAGGACGTCCTCCGCAACATCGACGACATCTCCTTCGTGCAGTTCGACCAGGCCGACGTCCAGCGTCACCGCCTCGTGCAGCGCATCGTCGCCGCCTACGAGAGCCGCGGCTCCGCGCGCGACGCGCACTGAGCCGGTAGATTTCCTCGCGTGACCCGACCTACCTTCCAACTCGCCTGCACCGTTTCCTGGGACGCCGAGTCCCCACGCAAGGATTGCGGCGGTGGCCTGCTGGATGATCGACGCGTCCAGACGCTCGTCGCCGTGGCGCTCTACGAGGCCGGGGTGGAGGACACCGACGCGATCGAGGTGGGCGTCACGTTCGCCGGGCTCGAGCGCATTGCGGCGCTCAATGTCGAGCATCGCGAGGTGGACGGGCCGACCGACGTGCTCTCCTTCCCGATCGACGGGCTCGACGAGGAGCTGCCGCCTGGCATGCCCCGTGAGCTGGGCGACGTCGTGATCAGCCCCGAGTACGTGCAGCGCCAGCTCGACACCGGCACGACGATGGCGGCCGACGGAACGCTCGAGGGAGCGCTCGAGCGCTGCGTCGTGCATGGCGTGCTGCACCTGTGCGGATTCGACCACGAGCGCAGCGAGAACCACGCACAGGAGATGTTCGGGCTCGAGCAGCTCGTGCTCGACCGTGTGCGCAGCGCCGGAGCTGGAGCATGATTCGCTGGGTCCGCGGCAAGGTGCGCGATAGTCGACGCTACGCCGGCCTGCACGAGGCGCGACCGCTGGTGCAGAGCTTCAACTTCGCCTTTGACGGCGTGATCCACGTGCTGGCGACGCAGCGCAACATGCGCATCCACTTCATCGCTGCGGCCGGCGCGATGTTCGCGTGCCTCTTCTTCGGCGTGACCGGCCTCGAGCTGTCGATGGTGATCTTCGCCGCGGCCTTCGTGATCATCTC
>JAOPYV010000086.1 GCA_025964435.1 Thermoleophilia bacterium
CACGGTGCCCCCCAGGTCCTGCGGAGGGTGCTCGAGTGCCTCTGGGGGTACGACGACGCCATCCAACTTCACTCCGCCCCCCACCAGCAGGCGGCGAGCCTCCCCATTCGAGCCAGCCAGACCTGCACTGACGAGGAGAGCGGGGAGGAAGACGAGGCCGGCGTCGTTGGTCGGAACCGTCGCCAAGGACAGCTCGGGGATGTCCTCGGGGATCTCGTGGCGCTGGAACTGGGCGTCGAAGCGCGCCTCGGCAGCTGCGGCGACGTCCGCATCGTGGAATCGCTCGACGACGTGGCGGGCCAGCGTGCGCTTCGCGCGGTTGGGATGGACCGAGCCACCCTCGATCGCGGTGACGTACTCCTCCGCCTGCTCCCAGTCCACGCCTGCGGCGTAGCGGTACCACTCGGGCATCGCCTCGTCCGGGATCGACATGACCTTGCCGAACACGTCGTTGGGATCGTCCTCGAGCCCGACGTAGTTGCCCAGCGACTTGGACATCTTCTCCACGCCATCCGTTCCCGTGAGGATCGGCGTGGTCATCACGAGCTGCGGGCGCTGCTCGTACTGGGGCTGCAGGTGGCGCCCCATCAGCAGGTTGAAGAGCTGGTCGGTCCCGCCGAACTCGATGTCAGCATCGATCGCCACGCTGTCGTAGCCCTGGAGCAGCGGGTACAGCAGCTCCAGCAGGGCGATCGGCGCGTGCTCGGCCATGCGCTTCTGGAAGTCGTCGCGCTCGAGGATCTGCGCCGCCGTCGCCCCGCGCATGAGCGTGAACATCTCCGCGGGCGTCATCTTGGCGAGCCACTCCCCGTTCCAGCGCACTTCGGTGCGGTCGGTCCGCAGGATCCGGAACGCCTGCTCCTGGTACGTCCTGGCGTTGGCGTCGATCTCATCGCCGCTGACGACTGGTCGCGACTTGGAGCGTCCCGACGGGTCCCCCACGCGCGCCGTGTAGTCGCCGATGATCAGGACGACCACGTGACCCGCGTCCTGGAACTCGCGGAGCTTCTGCAGCACGACCGCGTGGCCGAGGTGCACATCGGCACTCGTCGGGTCCATGCCGAACTTCACGCGCAGGGGACGGTCGGCAGCTGCTGCCCTCGCGAGCGCGCCCGCGAGCGAGCCCGCAGGAAGTACGTCGACGCAGCCGCGGCCGAGGCGCTCCGCCGCTTCGTGGAACTCAGGAGCGATCTCTGCGCCTGCGGGTGATTCGGTGGTCATGGACTCTGCCTCGGTGTCGGGGCGGCCAGGCCGCCGGGGCGCGGGAATCGCTGCGCGTGGAGCGTGGGGCCGTCAGGCCAGGACGCGATAGGCGTCGTCGCCGGCGGTGGCGTCGAGGTCGTGCCCCGCCGCCTTCGCCTGCGCGGTGCGCTCGGCCTCGAAGTCGACGACGACCTGGAGCGACTTGATCGCAACCTCACACTGCTCGGGTGTGCACTCACGCGTGGTGAGCCGCTGGAACCAGAGGCCGGGCGCGAGGATGGCACGCAGCGCGCCGTTGTCGGCGTGTCGTCCGGCGAAGCGCAGGATCTCGAAGGAGAGGCCCGCGATGATCGGCAGCAGCAGCGGACGCGAGGCGATGATCTCCCAGCGCGGCGCATCCTGGAGGAAGGTGAGCTGGGCGACGCGGAACACGAGCAGGCCGACGATGAACAGCCAGACGATGAAGGCCGTTCCGCAGCGCACGTGGATCCGGCTCATCTCGTTGACGCGCTCCGGCTCGAGCGGAATGCCGTGCTCCAGCGCGTTGATCGCCTTGTGCTCGGCGGAGTGGTACTCGAAGACACGCTTCATGTCCGCCATCTGGCCGACGGCGAGCAGGTAGGCGCAGAACAGGGCGAACTTGATCCCGGCCTCGACGATCACGAACCACCACGAGCCCTTGTCGATACCCGGGATGAAGGTGACGAGTGTGACCGGCACGATCTTGAAGAGCACGACCGAGAAGCCGATCGCGAACGCCATCGCGAGGATGATCGCGCCGGTGCCGAGCTTGTCGGGGTCGGGCTCGGGCCGGTCCTCGTTGTGGGGCAGGGGCACGGGGCCGGCGCCCGCCGTGGTGGCACTGGCGAGGGAGGCCGCACGCTCCACGCGGTGCAGCTCCTTCTCCTCCTCGTCGCTCCGCTCCGTGGGAGCGACGGCGGTGGGTGAGGCCGCAGCGTTGGCTGCCTCCTCCTCGGCGAACTTCGCCTCGACGTTCTCGATCGCGTACTCGCTGGAGACGAACAGGGCGCGCATGCCGATGATGAGCGACTCGAAGAGCGCGACGACTCCGCGGATCAGCGGCAGTCGGGCCCAGCGGCGCTTGGCGGCGAAGGAGACGAGCTCGCGGTGCTTCACGGCGATGGTTCCGTCATGCAGGCGGATCGCCACGGCCCAGGAGTGCGGGCCGCGCATCATGACGCCATCCATCACTGCCTGCCCGCCAACGGCCGCCGCGGGCGCCTGGAGCAGCACGTGCGGAGTACGGGCGAGGATCCAGCCGAGCCGCGCACGGCGCGACCGCCGCAGCACTCGAGGAGCTGAATCGGTGACGGGCGCGCGGCGGGCGGGAGAATCGGTCATGTCCAGACAGGCTACCCCACGCATGCGAGGACGTACCAAACGGACGGAAATCAAGCTTCCTCCTTCGTCGCGAGCACTGCTGCAACCAGCAGCGGCTGCACGGGAAGCCGCGCAGCGAGCAGCCACGGCGGCAGCCCTCCTCCGGCACGATCACGGTGGACGAGCATCTCGACGTTGGCTGGGAACACGGCAACCAGCAGCGAGGCGAGGCCGAAGCGCGCGACCGGGCGTGTTGCCGGAACCAGGAGCCCTACTCCGCCGAGCACCTCGGCGAGCCCGCTGATGGCGACCAGTCGCTCGGGAGCGGGCAGCCACTCCGGCACGATGCGAACGAATGCGCGGGGCCGAACGAAGTGCAGCACGCCTGCGGCGATGAAACCGGTGGCGAGCAGGAGTCGGAGCAGTCGTCGCATCTGCGACTCGTACCCGTTCATCCAGCCGGCAGCACCGGCGCGAGGGCAGACTTCAGAAGGTCGGGACCGCGGTGTTGCGTGCGCTGCTCGACGCGCGGTCGGTGAGCGCACCTTCGATCGCGCTCTCGGCGAGGTCCAAGGTCGGCCGCGAGTTCGGCAGCTCGTGGCACTCGCGGCAGCGAGGCTCGTAGCTCTCCTTGGCGCCGAGACGGATGACCGGCTCGTCCGGGCTGGCAGGGCGCCCGCCGATCAGGCGCTGCGTCCGAGTCGCCGGGCCGGCGCAGACCTGACAGATCGCCTGGAGCTTGTCGACGAACTCGGCGACGGCCAGCAGGTGTGGCACGGGGCCGAACGGCTCGTTCTTGAAATCCATGTCGAGCGCCGCGACGACGACGCGGCGGCCCTCGTCTGCGAGTCGGACGGCGACGTCGACCACGCCTGCGTCGAAGAACTGCGCCTCGTCGATGCCGACGACCTGTGCGTCGCCGACCATCCGGAGAATTTCCGCGGACGTGTCGACGGGTCGGGCCTCGATCCGCGTGCCGTCATGCGAGACGACGTCGGTGGCGTGGTAGCGATTGTCGAGGAGTGGCTTGAAGACGGCGATCTGCTGCCGGGCGATCTGTGCGCGCCGCAGGCGGCGCATCAACTCTTCGCTCTTGCCGCTGAACATCGAGCCGCAAACGACTTCGATCCAGCCCCCTCGTGGCGAAACTACACGCATCATGTCCGCTCTCCCCGTGTCCCCATCCATCCTCGCACGTGCGGCCGGTGGCCGAACGGATCGAGGTAGCGAAACGATACTGAAGAGAGAGGACGCACCATGCGATCAGCATGATGCGTCCAGGAACCTCGTGCAGCGCTGAGCAGGTAGCTCAGGCCTCTTCGGCCGCGGGAGCGTCCTCAGCAGGCGCATCCTCGGCCGGTGCGTCCTCGGCGGGTGCCTCGGCAGCAGGAGCCTCGTCGGTCGATGCGTCGGCGGCCGGAGCTGCCTCTGCGTCGGCCTCGACTGCGGCCTCGGGCTCGGCCTCGGCGGCAGCAACCGCGTCAGCGTCGGCCTGCGCCTTGGCAGCCTTGGCTTCCTCGCGTGCCTTGACCTCGGCCTCGTCGGCAAGCTTCTTGTTCTTCGCGTCCTCGAGGGCCTTCGCCTCGGCACGCGCGGCCTTGGCGGCGAGCGCCTTCGGGTCGACGGCGGGCACGAACGTCTTGGCGACGGCCTTCTTCTTCTTGGTCGATGCCGGCTCGGCGGTACCGAGGGCGTCGAGCTTCGCCTGGAAGCGACCGAGACGGCCACCCGTGTCCATGAGGCGCTGCTTGCCGGTGTAGAAGGAGTGCGACGCGGAGGAGACTTCGACGTCCACCACCGGGTACGTGTTCCCGTCCTCCCATTCGATCGTCTTGTCGCTCTTGATCGTCGAGCGAGTCAGGATCTTGAGATCGGAGGAGAGGTCGCGAAAGACCACGGGAACGTATGTGGGATGGATGTCCGTCTTCATGATGGGTCCAATATATCGGGTGCAAAGGTCCGGCGCTGTGCGCCACAAGCGCGGCAGCGTATCATGTTCCACGCCCCATGGACGTCGCAACCCTCCCCGCATGGTCCGCTTTGCTCGTCGCACTCGTGGCGGGCGCAGCCTCGTTCCTCTCCCCGTGCGTCGCCCCACTGCTCCCCGGATACATCGCGTTCGTCGCTGGAAATGCAGGCCAGGAGCGGGATTCGGGCACATTCTCGCGTGCGGTCGGGTTCGTCGCAGGGTTCACGATCCTGTTCGCGCTGCTCGGCGCGTCGGCTGCTGCATTCTCACGACAATTGACGAACAATCGACCGGAACTCGAGCTCGTCAGTGGCCTCCTGGTGGCCCTCTTCGGTCTCGCGATGCTCTTCGATCGCGCACTCATGCCTGCCCGCCTGGCTGCCTCCGCCCAGCAATCGACCAGCCGACATGCCTCGCCGCGCAACGCATTGACCGCCATGCCGATCGGGGCCGCCTTCGCCGTTGCGTGGTCCCCCTGCATCGGTCCAGCACTCGCCGCGATCCTCGCACTTGCGGCTGGCGACGCACGGCCTGCGTGGGGCGCGACGCTGCTCATCGCCTACGGCCTCGGCCTCGGCATTCCCTTCCTGCTGGGTGCGATCGCGATCGAGCGCGTGCATGGCATCTCGCGTGCGCTCCGGCGCCACGCGAAGGCGATCCGCATCACCGGCGGCCTCCTGCTGCTCGTGCTCGGCACGGCGATCGCGACCGGCCGCTTCGGCGAGGTCACCGCACGCCTCGCGCGGATCGCGCCCGACTGGCTCGTGTAGCTCGAGCCCCGTAACGACGAAGGGCGCCGCGGGAGATTCCCGGCGACGCCCTTCCTGGATCCTGATCGTCAGACGACGACCACGGTGACGTCCTTGGAGCTTCCCGGTGCGACCTCGAGGGTCGTGATGCCGGTGTGGCGGGCGATCACGCCTGCCTCACGCTCCATGCCGATCGGATGGATGATCGTCGCGCCGGCGTAGTCGCCCTTGGAGTTCTCGACCTGACCGATGCCGTAGCCGAGCCCCTTGAGCTTCGCCGCCACGTCCTTGGCGAGACCCTTCTTCGCGCCTGCGTTGAACACGTTGAGCCGGATCTTCGCAGCAGGAACCATCGCGACGTCCTTGGCGGGCGCCTTCGCGACCTTGGCTGCGTCGGTCGTCGCCGGTGCGATCGTCGTCGCTCCGCCGTCGGGGCTCTGCACGAGCGGTCCGGTCGAAGGCTGGACCTTCTTCACTGGAGCCTCCTCGGCACCGCCCAGCGCACCACCGATGGCGACGAGCAACGCGATGAGCAGGGCACCGCCACCGATCGCGACGATCAGCGTGGCGTGCTCGCTCCGGCGCAGCTTCTCGCGACCGCCGCGCGTGACATCGGCGACCCGTGCCAGTCCGGTGCTGGTCCACTCGGCCGCTCGGTCAGCACGGTCGGTGCCGACGACGCGCTCGAGCCCCGCGTGGCAGGCAGCACCGGCGCGGGAGCGGAAGGCGCTTCCCGTCCGCGGGCCCGTGTGTGCGAGGGCGACCGGCTCGAAGGAGTCGTCGTCGAAGTCGCTGTCGTCGGTCTCGGCGACCCACTGCTCGAGCTCACCGGTCTGGCCAGCACGCTCTTCCCAGGGCGCCTCGGGGCCGAACAGGTCGTCGAGGTGGATCTCGGAGGATGCGGCGATCGCCTGCTCCGGGGTCGGACCGGGAACGTCGGGCATCTCCTGGGCGAGCTCGGTGGGCGCCACGGGCTCGTCGATCGTCACCGGCTGCTCGGCCAGGTCGACCTGGACGGATTCTGCGGGACGATCGGTCATGCGCGCACTGCGCTCACGAACGGCGTCGGAGAACGCTCGGCTCGTCACGTCGTCGGACCCCTCGGGCAGCTGCACCTGCACCTGGCCGCTCGGGCCGGAGATGGTGCGGTCCAGCAAGGCAGTCGCCTCGTCGCGACCGATGCCGAGCGATGCGCCGTAGACGACCGCCGAGGCGATCATCTCGTCGATGCTCGTGAACTGGCTGACGTCACCGTGCTCCAGCGCCTCGGCCTGGGTCACGGGCAGGCCGCTCGTCAGTGCCGCATGCACGAGGCCGATGCCACGCCATTCGCGCGCCGCCTGCAAGGGTGATGTGTCCACGTCGATCATCGTCATCTTGTCCTCCTGGGTCGGTGCCTGCACCGACTGCGTCCGATATCCCGCGTATGGATTCGCGCTCCACTTCCTGGATTCCTGCTAGCGAATGCAGGAATTTCTTCGCTGCGATGCGGGTTTCGCGCGGTGGACCTGTGGGAAGGGGTGCGCGATGGATTCCATTCGTGTGGCACTGCTTGGACATGGCACCGTGGGGAGCTCGCTCCACCAGCTGCTCGTCGAACACCGGGAGCACGTGCGCGCGGCGACGCAGCGTGACGTGGAGGTCACGGCCGTGCTGGTGCGCGACGTCGATCGCGCCCGCCCCGGGCTCGACCCGACGACGACGCTCGTCACCGATTCGCTGGAGGAGCTCCTCGCCTCCAAGCCGGACGTGGTCTGCGAGGCGATGGGCGGGATCGAACCCACCCGCGAGTACCTGCTGGCACTGCTGGATCGCGGCATCCCGGTCGTGACCGCCAACAAGCAGCTCGTCGCCCGCCACGGGACCGAGCTGTTCGCCCGCGCAGCCGCGGCACGGACCCAGCTGCGCTTCGAGGCCAGCGTCTGCGGCGCGGTACCGATCGTGCGCATGCTGCGCGAGTCCCTCGCTGCGACGCGGATCGAGTGCCTGCTCGGCATCCTCAATGGTACGACCAACTACATGTTGAGCGCGATGGCGGCGAACGGCACGAGCTACGCCGACGCGCTGGCCACCGCGCAGGACCTTGGCTACGCGGAGCCCGACCCGACGGAGGACGTCGAAGGCATCGACGCTGCCGCGAAGCTGTCGATCCTCGCCGGCATCGCGTTCGGGACGACCGTGGATGTCGATGACGTCCGCACCACCGGCATCTCCGGGGTGACGGCCGACGACGTCGCCCACGCGCACGTCCTCGGCGCCCGCATCAAGCTGGTTGCCCGGGCCGAGCGGCTGCTCGCCCCAGGTGGCGGCCACACGATCGCGCTCGACGTGACGCCGATGCTCGTGCCCGAGCGGCACCCGCTCGCCGCGATCAGTGGCGCGACCAATGCCGTGCTCGTCGATGGCGCGCCCTTCGGCCAGCTCGTGGTGCAGGGCGCTGGCGCTGGTGGCCCCGAGACCGCCTCCGCCCTCGCCGGCGACCTCGTCAGCGTGCTCGGCTCCGAGCCGAGCTTCCTCACGAGCGACCCACACGTCGCCCACCTCGCCGTCGCGCCGCGCGACGCGCGCAGCGAACGCCACTACGTCCGGATGCGCGTCGCTGACCGACCGGGCGTGCTCGCCGCCGTCGCAGGCGCGCTCGCGGCGCACGGCGTCAGCATCGAACGCGTCATCCAGCAACGCGCCGAAGGCGCCGACGGCACCGGGGCGAGCGAGGCATCGCTGGTGCTGACGACACACCCGTGCGCGCCGGGCGACCTGGAGACTGCCCTCGCCACGGTCGAATCTGCCGACCGCACCGTCCTGCCCATGCTCGATGCACCGGAAGCGGCCTCATGAGCCTGTTGCACTCCCCCATCCCCGTCACCCCCCGTGGCCAGGGATTGATCGCGCGCTGGGCCGACCAGATCGACGTGGATGCCGACACGCCGCGCATCACGATCGGCGAGGGCGGCACGCCGCTCGTCGCTGCCGCTCGCCTCTCTGCAGCGCTCGGCGTCGACCTGCACCTCAAGCTCGAGCTCACCAACCCGACCGGCTCCTTCAAGGACCGCGGCATGTGCGTCGCCGTCGCGCGCGCCGTGCAGGCAGGAGCGCACACGCTGATCTGCGCCTCGACCGGCAACACGAGCGCGTCGGCAGCCGCCTTCGCCGCTGCGGCAGGGCTCAAGTGCGTCGTCATCATCCCCAGCGGCAAGATCGCCGCGGGCAAGCTGCAGCAGGCGCAGGTCGCCGGCGCACAGGTGATCCAGATCGACGGCAACTTCGACGACGGCCTCGACGCCGTGCGCGAGCTGTCGACGCGACCGGGCATCGCGCTGGTCAACAGCGTGAACCCGTACCGCATCGAGGGCCAGAAGACCGCAGCCTTCGAAGTGATCGAGGACCTCGGCGGCGAGGCACCGGACTGGCTCTGCCTGCCGGTCGGCAACGCCGGCAACATCACTGCGTACTGGCGCGGCTTCCAGGAGTGGCATGCCGCAGGCAAGGTGGCGACCCTGCCCCGCCTGCTCGGCGTCCAGGCCGCCGGCGCCGCCCCGCTGGTCGACGGCGCGCCCGTGGCCGAGCCCGAGACGATCGCCACGGCGATCCGGATCGGTCGCCCCGCACGCGGCGAAGAAGCGCTCGCCGCCGTCGCCGAATCGAACGGCCGACTGCTCAAGCGCACCGACGAGCAACTGCTCTCCGCGTACGCGCGCCTCGCCCACGAGGCCGGCATCTTCGCGGAGCCTGCCAGCGCGATCAGCCTCGCCGGCCTGATCGTCGCCCTCGAGGACGGGACGATCGAGCGCGGCTCACGCGTCGTGTGCGTCCTCACGGGCCACGGCCTGAAGGATCCTGACAGCGCCGCCAGGATCGTCGAGCCCACACTCACCTGCGGCCCCAGCGCCGCGGAGATCGCCGCCGTCCTCGACCTGGCGTAGCCGCCACGAGAACGGAACATGCGCGAGCGATCCGCATGACAGCGTCGATTCGCGACTGATGTGCAACCAATTTCACAATTGGGGTTGTGCGGCGCTGACGGCACGCTATGGTGACCTACATCGGCCCCGGTGAACGCCTTCCCGCCCCGATCCCCCGCAGCTCCGCAGTTCCTGTCGTCGTGCGCGCTCGCATGAGCCACTGCCGAACCCACGCTCCGACGTCGGATTTCGACCAATGTGCAATCAATTTCGCAATTGGGGTTGTGCGGCGCTGACGGCACGCTATGGTGACCTACATCGGCCCCGGTGAACGCCTTCCCGCCCCGATCCCCTCCACAGCCAGACGGACTTCCAGTCGTGCGTGCTCGCATGGGCCCGTGCGTCGCGGTCGGTAGGCTCTCGCAATGAGCACGCCACGCACCTTCACCGTCTCCGCCCCCGCCTCGAGCGGCAACCTCGGCCCCGGCTTCGATGTCTTCGGGATGGCGCTCGAGCTGCGCAACACCGTGAAGGTGAAGTTCGGCACCGGCCAGGTCCGCATCACGGGCGAGGGCGCCGATGAGCTCCCCACCGACGACACGAACCTGATCGCACGCGCCTTTGCGCAGTCAGCCGGAACGTCGATCGCCGCAGCCGAGGTCGACCTGCACTGCACCAATCGCATTCCGACCGCGCGCGGACTGGGCTCCTCCACCGCCGCCGCAGCCTGCGGCCTGATCGCCGGCTGGGAAGTCATCGAGCACGAATGGGACGAGGACGAGCTGAACGAGGCACTCGCCGCGCTCGACGGGCACCCCGACAACGCAGCCGCCTGCGCCTATGGCGGCGTCGTGCTCTGCCATGACCGCCCGGAGACCCCCGAGGAGCACGCCCACCTCGACGTCATCCCGCTGGGCGCCGCCGATTGGCTCCACATGGTGGCCGTCATCCCCGAACGCTCCCTGAGCACGGCCGATGCACGTGCCGTCCTTCCCGAGACCTATGACCGGCGCACCGCGGTCCAAGCCGTCGCCGGTGCGGCGCTGCTCGCCGCCGGCCTCGTGGGTGGGCACGTCGAGCTGCTCGCCGACGCGCTCCACACCGATGTCCTGCACGAGCCGCAGCGCGCGGAGCTCGTGCCCGAGCTCGCCGACGTGCGCGCAACGCTCGACGCGGCGACCTCCGCGCTCGGCGCGACGCTGTCGGGCGCCGGCCCCACCGTCCTTGCCTGGTGCGAGCCGGACACCTTCGACCAGGCCGCAGCTGCGCTGACGATCGACTTCCACGAGCACACGATCCTCCCGCTGGCGATCGCCAGCTCCGGCGCACGCGTCGATCCTTGATTCGTCGGAAGGTGAAACGACTTGTCGGTCCGGTCGCGATAGAGCGGTAGGACTGGACGGTCCTGCATCGCCTCGACGGGGAACTCGAGCGACGCACCACGGGAATCGTCCAACCTGCGTGACACGGGAACATCCGCATTCGGCGGGTGGGGACGACGGGACGACGATGAGCATCATTGACAAGGCACTTCCGCTGGTAGCCGTCGGCGGCATCGCAGCCGCGACCGTCATCCCTGGCGCGACGAAGGAACCCGAGTCGGCAGCATCGCTCGACGAGACCTTCGTCCCACTCGAGGAGGGCGAGACCCCGTCCTCCGAGCAGAACAGCTTCTTCGACTTCGTCGGCAGCGCCTCGCGCTCGACGGCCAACGCCACGCGTGACGGCCTCTACATGGTCGGCATCGACCTCGTGAACACCGACGAATCGCCCGTCGGCCTCGACACCGTCGCAGGCGTCGGCCTCGTCACCGGCGCCAATGTCGGCCTTGCAAGCATCGCTGCGCTCCAGATGCGCAACGAGACGCTGCGCGGCGGTAGCCCGATCCCCAAGGGCACGACCCTCTCCAACATCGGCACCCAGACCGGACTCAACGGCCTGCGCGTGACGCCCACGCTCGTCTCAGCCGTTGCCGGCCCGGCCGTGGCCGACGGCATCACGCGGCTCGCACCGAACCTGGTGCCGAAGGTGAAGAAGGAGATGAACGCCAGCGAAAAGCAGAAGGCGACCATCATCCGCGGCGCGGTGGGTGCTGCCGCAGTCGGCGTCGCAGCCGGCGTCGTCTTCCTCGTGAAGCCCGACCTCTTCAAGAAGCTCGGCGTGAACTTCATGTCCGACAAGGTGATCCAGGCGACTGGCGGCTCGACCCGCTACATCCGCGGCGGCACCGTCGGCACCATCGCCGATGCCAAGACCGCCACCTCCATCGCCGCCAAGCTCCAGGCAGTGAATGGCGAGCCCGTCAACGCCGCATCCATCCGCGTGCTCAGCACCGTCGACGACCAGACCAAGTACGTCATCGGCGGCCGCGAGGGCACGCTTCCAGGCATGCTGGACGACGCGCTGCTCACCTCCCTGCTCAAGGAGGAGGCTCACGTCGTCAAGCACAATGCGGTCGGCAAGAGTGCTGCCTTCTCCAACGGCGCGATGGTTGCCGGTGCTGGCGCCATCGGCTCGGTCGCCACGCTCAACGCAATGGCAGGCGCCTCGGAAGAGGACAAGGTCAAGTGGCTCGCCGCCACCGCTGGAGTGGTCGGCGTCGCGACGCTCGGCACTGTCGGCATCGTCAAGGCGACGTCACACGCGTCGATCAACGGCGGGCCGGCCAGCTTCCTGACCAAGAACAACTCCTTCATCAAGCCGACCTGGCAGTGGATCAAGGAGTTCGGCGGCAAGATCGCGCCGATCACCGCGGTGCCCGCGTACATGTCGGCGTCGACGTACTACGACATCGTCAGCGACTTCTCGGCGATCACCAAGCCGAACACGACCTTCACCCGGGCGCCCAAGTAGGACGTCCGGGCGAGGAGGTTGCTGCCTCAGGCGGCGACGGCGCTGCGCAGCTCGTTGGCACGCTCGTCGACGGCGAACTGGAAGGCGCTCCAGGCTCCACCCAGCTTCTCGAAGGTGCGGTAGAGCTGCCAGGACGTCATGACGTCCGTGCGATCGCCGCGGATGCGCTCCCAGTCACGGAAGCTCGGCAGGCGGCCGGTGCGCAGCAGGAACTGGGCGCCGTGCTCGATCGAGCGGTTGATCCGCTCGTCGCGCGTCGGGGCGTCGAAGCCAGCCAGGCGCAGCGCCTCACGCATCGAACCGAAGGCCTTCACGTAGACGCCGCGGCTCGGAACGCGGCCGCGGGCACCTTCCATGTCGCGCGTCGTCGGGCGGTGGCCCAACTCCTCGCCAAGACCGCGCAGCGCGGTCAGCAGCTCCTCGTTGGAGGCGCGGCGACGCGGCATCAGGCCGGCCTCGCGCTTGGCTGCATTCCACGAGCCGAAGTGGTCGACGACCGTCTGCGGATGGATCGTGGCGTCCGGATCCTCGGCGAACTCACGCATCGTCGGTGAGGCCCCGAGGCGGGCGGCACAGTTGCGCAGCTCGTCGATCAGCTCGTCGCGGCCGTAGCGGCGACGCAGGCGGCGACGGAAGGCCTCGAGCTCCGAGTGATCCATGTCCAGGATCGCGGCGTAGATGGACGTCGAGGCGGACAGGGGTCCGGTGGTGGCGTTTGACTGCTGCATGGTCGCTCCTCGGTCGGGGCGACGGTCATGACGGCGGCAGGAGCCAACGCATGAATGCCACCCCAGTGTTGGGGCGGTCAAACGCGTGTGGTTCTCGCTAGGTGGCGCAAACGGATCGATCAGTCACCGCTTGCTGAGCCCCTGCAGATTGCAGTCCGGCATCCAGTTGGTCACACGCATGAGACCTGTTTTGCTTGTTCTTGCATACTGCATCGGCTGCAAGTGCGGCATCCTTGAGGGCTGATTTGCAAATACAGGTCCGTTCCTTGTCCGTCTGCAGCTCTGTGAAGCTGCGTGTCAAACCGGCAGGAACCTCCTGCGCCCGGGAGTTTTGGGGGTTCGGAACTCGCGGTTTCGGGCGACAATCGTCGTATGACGACCTACCCGACGGATCCCCGCTGCGCCGACTGTGACCACGTCCTGCCCCGTGCAGGCGCGATCTGCCATGCCTGCGACGTGGAGCGACACTTCGAAGGCGCGCCACGCACGGCGCCCTCCGCGATGACGCCCCTCAGCCGCAGGACCGGCAACGTCCCCGAGCGCACGACCGCTTAATCAGGCCTGGGCCTGCCAGAGCGCTGCCGCCGCGATCGGTCCGCCGATCATGCGCAGCGCCCATGCCGCATGCTCGCGCAGCATGGGATCCGTGTCCGCGAGATAGGGCGCGGCCAACGCGGCATCCTGCTCCGAGCCGGTGTTGCCGAGCGCGATGAGCGCGTTGCGGCGTAGGTAGTTCATCTTGCGGCGTGGGACGTAGAGCCGCTTCCACGTCTCGTTGAGCTCAGCGTCGGGCGCGGTCAGCCACTCGACGAGGTCGACGCTCGTCGCATATGGGTCCTCGCCGGCGCGTCGCTTCTCCACGCCGCGGTTCCACGGGCAGGCGTCCTGGCAGATGTCACAGCCGGCGACCATGTCCTGCATGCCTTCGCGGATGTCGAGCGGCACGGACTTGCGTGACTGGGTCCAATAGGTGACGCACTTGGTGGCGTCGAGCGTTCGACCGCCGTCGATGATCGCGTCGGTCGGGCAGGCATCGATACAGGCCGTGCAGGAGCCGCAGCCCTCGCGCATCGGCGGCGTCGGCTCGAGCGCAGCGTCGGTGACGAGCGTGCCGAGCACGACCCAGCTGCCGTGCTTGCGCGTGATGATGAGCGTGTTCTTGCCGGGGAAGCCGACGCCACTCA
>JAOPYV010000101.1 GCA_025964435.1 Thermoleophilia bacterium
ATGTCACCGAGGCGAGAGGCGATCGATGACGCAGCCTCGGTCAGCGCCTCCTGGGCGGCGAGCAGCGTACCTGCCAGTTCGCCGAGCTCGGGGTCCAGCGAGACGGCGCCGTCGAGCGCGGCATAGGCGCGGCCGGCGATGTCGATCGCGCCGCCGCCACTCGAGTCGGTCCCGTCGAGCAATCCTCCGGCCATGGCCAGCGCTTCCACGAGGCCGGCATGGT
The DNA here is from genome assembly GCA_025964435.1 of Thermoleophilia bacterium. Lineage (GTDB taxonomy): Bacteria > Actinomycetota > Thermoleophilia > Gaiellales > SKUG01 > JAGQUL01. Next base: position 224 of record JAOPYV010000101.1, read on the forward strand.
GGCGCACACGGTCGCGAGCCGCGATGAGCTGGGCCTCGTCGTCGAGCGCAGGTGCGACGGCATCGATGCGAGCGAGGTCGTCGCGGACGAGGTCTGCGCGCTGGCCGCTGGTGGCGACCAACGCGGTCACGCGCTCGTGCTCGGCGCGAGCGGCGACGAGCGCCTGCCACGTGGCCGTCATGTCGCGTCGGAGTGCCTGGTGCGCGTCGTCGCCGCTGCCGTCGAGCATGTCGCGCTGGTAGTCAGCCGAACGCAGGCGCACCTGCACGTGCTGGCCAGCGGTGGCGACCAGCAGTCGACCAGCAGCGGCGAGGTCACTCTTGGCAACGGTGCGGCCCCAGGCGAGCGCGCGGCTTCGGCCGTTGGCGTCGACCCTTCGGGCGAGCACCAGCGGCGCGTCGTGCTCGGGCCGCAGCTCGGCGAGCGTCGCGATGTCGGGGTGGCTCCAGAACCGCTCGTCGGCCTCGAACTCGCCCTCGACCCACGCCTGGCTGCTGGCGGGACCGACCTGGCCGGCATCGGCGTCGCCGCCGAAGAGCAGGCCGATGGCCGTTGCGAGCAGCGTCTTGCCAGCGCCCGTCTCGCCCGTGACGGCCGTGAGGCCGGTGCCGGGATTGAACTCCGCGCGCTCCACGATGACGAGGTTCTCGATATCGACTCGGATGATCACGTCGAGCTCTCCCCTGTCGGCGTCGAGGTGCCCCGTTCACTGGATCGGACGCGTGGCCCGTGGAACTGCATCTGGACGGCGAAGTTGTCGCGATAGCGCGCGTAGAAGGAGACGTCGTCGGTGAAGATGAGCGTCGCGCGGATGCCGCCACGTCGCACCGACAGCACCTCGCCGGGCTTGAGGTGCCCGACCTGGACGCCATCCGCGAGCACCTTGAGCGGCGCGCCGCGGCCAGTGTGCGTCACCTGCACCGTGTCACCCGGCGCAACGACGAGCGGCCGCGCGGCGAGCGTGTGCGGCGCGACGAAGGAGACGACGCTCCCCTCCACGCCCCATGCAAGGACGGGGCCACCGTTGGAGAGGTTGTAGGCGGTCGAGCCGACGGGCGTGGAGATGACCATGCCGTCGCACACGACAGTGCCCATCTCGTCGACGTTGCTGCCGGAGACGATCCGCCAGCCGAGCTCGTTGACGCGACCGGTCGTGCCGCCGGTCGCGACGACGTCGTTCACGGCCGTGGCGGTGCCACGTCCAGCGAGGTCGAGCTCGAGGCCCGGGACCTGGACGGTGCGGTAGCTGCCGGTAGCGAGTTGCTCGAGCGCCCGCTCGAGGGAGTCGTGTGCGGCACCCGAGAGGAAGCCGAGCATGCCGAAGTTGACGCCGAGGGCTGGCGTCTCCGGGCCGAGCCGCGCCAGGGTCCGGAGCAAGGTCCCGTCGCCCGCGAGCACGATGGCGGCGTCGCAGCCGCCCGCAGCACCGGTCGCACCGTTCGCATCGCTGTCGACGACGGCTGCGAGGGCGGGATGCTTCTCGACCTCGACCGGGTCGGCGACGAGCGTCATGCCGAGGCGCGTGGCCGCGGCCACGAGGACGTCCACCGATCGACCGGCAACGACCGGATCGCGGTGGGTGACGACATACAGCCGGCGGACGGCATCCATGGAAGCAACACTAGCTGCAACGCCGGATGGCGTGACCGCCACTTCGTGCCGTCTCAGTGACGATTCCCGCACACGAGCAGCGCGTATTCGACGTTGCCCTTGGGTCCGGGCGGATGCGCGCGCACCGTGCGCAGCACCTCGACGCCCGCGGCCTGGACGGCGGCGACGGTCTCGGCGACCACCTGGTCGCGGACGACGACGTCGGTCAGCACGCCCTTGCGGCCGTGCTTGTTCATGCGGTCGCGTCCGGCCTCGAACTGGGGCTTGCACAGCAGCACGCCCCACCAGCCCGCTGGATCCATGCACGCGAAGGTCGCGGGCAGCACCGTCCCGAGCGAGATGAAGGAGGCGTCGCAGACGAGCAGGTTCGGTGCGTACGGCAGCTGGTCCGGCGTCAGGTGTCGCGCGTTCGTGCGCTCGATGTTGGTCACGCGATCGTCGACGCGGAGCCGCTCGTGGAGCTGCCCATAGCCGACGTCGACGGCAACGACGTGGCGCGCGCCGCGCTGGAGCAGGCAGTCGGTGAAGCCACCGGTCGAGGCGCCGATGTCGATCGCGGCGGCGTCCTGGATCGTGAAGCCCTCCTCCGCGACCTGCGGCGCGAGGTCGGTCAGCGCGTTCTCGAGCTTCTCACCGCCGCGCGACACGAAGGGCGGACCCTGGTCGACGGTGACCGTCTGGTTGTCGCGCACCTTCGTGCTGGCCTTGTCGACCACCTGGTCGTCGACGCGGACGCTGCCGGCCATGATCAGCCGCTGGGCGAGCGAGCGGCTGTCGACGAGGCCGTCCGCGACGATTCGCTCGTCGATGCGCATCAGTGGTCGCGACCGTGGACGTAGCGGGCGATCGCCGGGAGCCGTCCGCCGTCGTCGGGCAATGCCCCTGCGGCCTCGAGGCATCGATCCAGCTGCTCGTCGACCGCCGCGCACAGCGCGTCGACGCCGCCGAAGGCTGCGACCGCGGTCACCTTGCCGTCGCGCGCATCCTTGCCGGGGGTCTTGCCGAGCGCATCGCTGCTGCCGGTCGCGTCGAGCAGGTCATCGACGAGCTGGAAGAGCCAGCCCAGCTCCCGGCCGAAGGTGGCGAACGCCGCGCGCTGCACGGCGTCGACGCCGGCCGCGATGGCCCCCGCCTCGACGGCGCCGGCAATGAGCGCGCCGGTCTTGCGATCGTGCACGTCGCGCAGCGCGACGAGGTCGGCGTGGTCGGTGCGCGACTCATCGATGTCGAGGTACTGGCCACCGACCATGCCCCGCCAACCAGCGGCGCGCGCGAGCAGCGCGACCACGTCGACGCGGGCTGCTGGCGTGACGTCATCATCGGTTGCGACGAGCTCGAAGGCGCGTGCCTGGAGCGCATCCCCGACGAGCACGGCGACGGCCTCGCCGTACACCTTGTGGCTCGTCGGAACGCCGCGGCGCAGGTCGTCGTCGTCCATCGCCGGCAGGTCGTCATGGACGAGCGAGTAGGCGTGGACCAGCTCGAACGCCGCCCCCACCTTCGCGACGGCGGCAGGCGCCATGCCGCATGCCTCGGCGGCGGCCAGCGCCAGCACGGGACGAATGCGCTTGCCCGGAGCGAGCAGCGAGTAGTCGATCGCACGCCCGAGCGGCGCAACGCTGGCATCCTCGGCCGAGAAGGCACGCGCCAGCTCGATGTTCACCAGTGCGCGCAGGTCGCCGAGCGATGCGGCGTCCGCGATGGGTGCGTCGTCAGCGCGCGTAGTCATCGCCGCGCGCCATCGATCCGAGCTGCGCGTCGAGCGCGCCCGCGTCCTCGGCGAACTGCTCCGCCGACTTCACCTGCTCGTCGCCCGTCTCGAGCGCTGCGATGCGTGCGGATTCCTCGCGCATCGTCTCGAGCGCATTGCGCAGGCTGTCCGCGACCGCGAGCTCGGGAGACGGCTCTTCGTCACCTGCATCGAGGTCGGTGATGGCTTCGACGGGCTGCTCCTCGAGCGCCTCATCGTGCTCGTCCGGTGCCACGTGCGTTGCCTGGTCGTCGACGCTCATTCTTCTTCTCCTTGGTCCGTGGAGCCGTGCTCGCGCAGCCACGAACCCAACACGCCGTTGACGAGCTTGGCCGCCTCCGGCGTCGCGTAGCGCTTGGACAGCTCGACGGCCTCGTCGATCGCGACCGGCCCGGGCGTCGAGCCATCGAGCAGCTCGAACATCGCGATGCGCAGCACTGCGCGCTCGACTGCTCCGAGTCGCTCGATCGCCCACTCCTTGAGGCGCGCGCTGATCTCGGCGTCGATCTCCGCCGAACGAGCGGTGACGCCGCGCACGACCTTCGCGCCGTAGTGCGGCATCGGGAAGCCGTGCTCGCCCTCGAAGCCGGCGATCGCCTCCTCGACGTCGCCGTCCATCAGGTCGGCGCGGTACAGGAGCATCATGGCGCTGCGGCGCGCGCGATGTCGGCCGGGCTCGGTGGTCTTCGCCCGCGGCTCGCGCACGCGTCGGACGAACTCTGCCTCACTGGGATCTGGGGTACGTGCCATCAGGGAATCAGACGCGGCTGAGGTAGCGGCCACCCTCGCGGGTGTCGACCTTCAGCGTGTCGCCCTCGGTGACGAACGCCGGCACCTGGATGACGGCGCCGTTCTCGAGCGTCGCGGGCTTCTGGACGTTGCCGACCGTATCGCCGCGCACGGCGGGCTGGGTCTCGGCGACCTTGAGCTCGACCGTGGTCGGCAGCTCGACGCCGGCGGGCTCGCCGTCGACGATGAACAGCTGCACGCTCATGTTGTCGAGCAGGAAGGTGCGGGCGTCATCGACGACCGTGGCGTGGATGGTGACCTGGTCGAAGGTCTCCGGGTCCATGAAGACGTAGTCCTCGCCGTCGGCGTAGAGGAACGTCGCCGTCTTCTGCTCGGTGCGGATGCGCGGGAACTTCTCGCCGGCACGGAAGGTGCGGTCGACGGTCGAGCCCGTCGAGATGTTCTTCAGCTTGGTGCGCATGACGGCGCCACCCTTGCCCGGCTTGTGGTGCTGGAACCAGACGATGCGCCACACTTGACCGTCGATCTGGATATGGAGACCGTTGCGGAAATCGGTTGTATCGACGACATCGGACATCGCAGTGAGCGCCTTTCGGGGCGGAGCGCAGCAAGACTGGTACGGACATACGTTATCGGACGCGTCGCGGTAACGCACTCAACCCGCATGACGGTCGGCGAACGCACACAACGAATACCGTACTTTTCGGTCAACCTTCGGCCTCATCCCACCGATAGCTCTCTGGTGATTCCAGCCGCCCGTATCGAGCAAGCCCGCCTGCGCATAGTGGCGTGCACCACGCTCGCGACGGCCATGCTGTGCCTCCTGATGCCGGCGACATCCACAGCCGCCCTGTCGTTCGACACGAGCGGCTGCACGGCCAGTACGTACGCGATGGGGCCAGGCCTTCCCGGTGCGAACCTGCTCAGCGCCGCCGATTGCACGATCGATTTCGGCAGCGATTCGGGCGATGCGCACCTGCGGATGTACCAGACCGACGGCGCAGGCGTGGCGATGGACGGGGTCAGCGACTACGCACTGGGCACCGCGGACTGGGCACCGAACGGCAGCCTGTTCGGGGCCTGCCTCCGCGCCGCAAGCACTCCGCCCACGGGTGGCTGGGACACGTCCGGCGATGGCAGCTGTGACGCCGACGACGGCGACCCGTGGAATCCGATACCGGCGACCGCGGCCGGGTCGGCAGGCCTGGTTGCCGAGTTCCCCGCTGGACTCCACAGCGTGGACCTCCGATTCGGCGTGCAGCTGGCTCCGGGACAGGCGGCTGGCTCCTACAACGGTGGGGTGACCATCGACGTGATCCAGCCAGGACCCACCGCCCCGACCAGCACGACGTTGCCCACCATCTCGGGTTCGATGACGGTAGGGTCCATGCTCACGTCGACGGACGGCAGCTGGGCGAACGGCGTGGACTCGTACGCGTACCAGTGGCGACGATGCGACACGGCTGGGCTCGGCTGCGTCGACATCGGCACCAATGCCCCGACGTACACGTTGGTATCCGCTGATGTCGATGCCACGATCAGGATGGTGGTGACGGCCACGAACGTTGCGGGGTCCACATCCGCGACGAGCATCCCCACGGGACAGGTCGAGGGCATCGCACCCACGGCAGGAACTGCTGCGGCCAGCGGCACGCCACAGAGCGGCGCGACGCTCACCGCAGCACTCGCCGGCGCCTGGACGACCGGGAATCCGTCCGGAACGACGACCTACCGATGGCGCAGGTGCGACGCGGCGGGAGCCAACTGCGTGAACATACCGCTGGCAACCGCCAGCACGTACCAGCCAGTCGATGCCGACGTCGACGCAACCATACGGGTCGTGGTCAGCCGGACCAACACCTGCGCCATCGGATGCGGTTCAGCTGTTGCAACGAGCGACCCGACCGACACGATCGATGGACTCACACCGACGGCGGGGACGTTGACCATCACGGGCAGGGCCGTGCCGGACGAGATCGTGTCCGCGAACCCGAGCGGCTGGACGACGGGGTCGCCCATCGGCGCAGACACATTTCAATGGCGACGCTGCGACGCCTCGGGCGCGGCGTGCAGCGACATCGCGGCGGCCACCTCTGCCACGTACGTCATCCAGGACGCCGACCTCGACGCAACGCTGCGCGTGGTGCTCACGAGGACCAACTCCTGCGGCACCGGGTGTGGTGCCGCCACCCTCACCAGCGGCCCCTCCGCGGTGGTTGCGGCCATCGCCAGCGTTGCGACACCCGCGACCACCACGACCAGCAGCACCACCGGAACCGTGGCGGTCCCCAGCAGCGCACAGGTCGGTGACGTGCTCGTGGTCGTCATCACGACGCGCGACGGAAGCGACCAGGACATCACCGAACGCACGACGAGCCACGGGACGAAGTACCGCCAGACCAACAACTCCGATCGCATCGCGATCGCACTCTTCTACCGCGTCGTGACCGGTGCGGAGCAAGCCTCGTACACGTTCGGTTGGACCGACGGGCGTGGAACCATCCTGACGATGCTCGCCTTCGCGGGCCTCGACACGGCCAGCCCGATCGGCGGATACACGGAGGGGTCGGGAACCGGCACGTCACAGACCGCAGCGTCAGCGCTGGGCACGGCTGCCCGGAGCATGCTGCTCGCCACGTTCTGCGTCCGGGTCAGCTCCGGCAGCTACACGCCGCCGACCGGCATGACGGAGATCGTCGACATGAACACGCCTGACACCACCTCATCCGTCAACACGGAGCAGTTCATCGCAGGTGGCACGACGGGGACTCGCCAGGCAACCGGACCGAGCTCCGAGTGGGCAGCACAGATGGTGTGGCTGCGGCCGCGCTGATGTACACCGAGCGACGGGCCTGGAACCTGCGCAACGATTCAGATCGACCTCGCGATACTCCGGTAGGGACACGATCAACCGCAGGGGAGCAGCGCATGAACGTCCTACCGAAGTACTTCGACCTGGGCGCCGTCCAGCGAGGGCTCGACGAAGTCGCGTCGACCATCACCCACCATCAGGCGTTGGGGTCACCGACCTCGCGCAACGTCTTCCTCGCTCAGTCGAGTGGCCACGTGGCGTCCGGGGCGAAGACCCTCGACGAGCTCGGACACTCGAAGCTGGCGCGAGCACTCAGCCGTGATGCCAAGGCCCTGGACGGCGCGTTCATCAGCAAGGTCGGGCCGGGCCCGACGCCGACGAACCTTCCGGCCATTCGTGATCGCATCCTCGAGGGTGTCCGTCTCCTCCACATCGACATGGCGCGCCTCAACATCTCCTGACCTTGTTCCGTGAGACGTCAGGCGTGGACGAGGTCCTTCGTGTAGTTCGTCAGCACGTCGTGACCATCGGCCGTGACGACCACGAGGTCCTCGATGCGCACACCGCCGAGGCCGGGCACGTAGATGCCGGGCTCGACCGTGACGATCATGCCCGGAGCGAGCACGTCGTCGCTGGTGCGCGCGAGGCGCGGCGCCTCGTGCACCTGCATGCCGACGCCGTGGCCGAGGCCGTGGCCGAAGTGCTCGCCATGGCCACCCTCGGCGATCATGTCGCGAGCGATCGCGTCGATGTCGCGGCCGGCCGCGCCGGGCTGCACCGCAGCGAGCGAGGCCTGCTGCGCGCGAAGCGTCAGGTCGTAGATCGCGAGTAGGTCGGAGCTCGGCGACCCGACGGCGAAGGTGCGGGTGCAGTCGGAGCAGTAGCCGTCGACGACGCAGCCGATGTCGACCGTGACGAGCGTGTCGGTGGCGATCGTGTCGCTGCCGGGCGTGTGGTGCGGGAAGGCACCGTTGCCGCCGCCGGCGACGATCGATTCGAAGCTCAGCGCCGTCGCGCCGGCCTCGCGCAGGTGGCGTTCGATGCTCCAGGCGACGTCGGCCTCGGTGCGGCCTGCCAGGCCGAGGTTGGCGACCAGGTCATAGGCGCCCTCGAGCAGGTCGGCGGCGCGCCGGATACGGGCGATCTCGTCCGCGTCCTTGATCACGCGCAGGCGCTGCACGACGCCGTCGACGGCGCGCAGCGTGACGTTGTCAGGGAGGGAATCGGTGAATTGCAGGAAGGCGCGGTGCGTCAGGCCCGACGGCGGGTAGGCGAGCGCGCCGCCACCGGCCAGCTCGCCCGCGACGCGGCCGAGGTCCTGCCACATCGACTGCTCGATCTTGGCGACCTCGAGGCCGCGTGCAGCTGCCTCGGCGACGTAGCGGAAGTCGGTCGCGACGACGATACGGTCGGGCGTGACGACGACTGCCGCATTCGAGCTCGACAGCCCGGTCAGCCAGCGGATGTCAGCCCCATCGAGGACGACGAGCCCGGACCAGCCGTTCTCGGCGATCGCGGCACGGGTGCGCTCGATGCGCTCGCGCGTGCTGGGTGCTGGGACTGGATGGGACTGGGTCGTGGTCGAAGTCATTGGGGGATTGTACTTCCGTCAGTGGTTGGACGACAGGGGACGATGGTGGCGGCTCAGCCGATCTGGCCGCGGATCCAGTGCAGCGCCTCACGATAGCCCTCGGCGCCGTGCCCGCTGACCACGTGGTCGACGGCAGGCCGGATGACGCTCGTCTGGCGCCACTCCTCCCGCTTGTCGATGGCGGACAGGTGGACCTCGACGCGGGGCATGCCCAGCGGCTCGAGGGCGTCGTGGATGGAGAGCTCGTGGTGGGTCCAGGCACCGGGGTTGACGATCACCGCGTGATGGCGCAGGCGCGCCTCATGCAGGGCCTGCAGGAAGCGCTCGAGGCTGTCGGTCTGGCGACAGTCGGCGATCAGCCGCTCCGACGAGGCCCAGGTCTCGATGTCGCGCACGAGGTCGGGCAGCGTCTGCGTGCCGTAGTGCTCGGCATCACGGACGCCGAGCTCGCCGAGGTTGACGCCGAACAGCACGAGCACCCGCGGGTGTCGGGGACTCGCGCTCTCGACGCGGATGCCCCTGCCCGACGCATCGAGCTCGCTGCCGGTGTTGCGCTCAACGCGGACATACTCGTTCCAGACGCGCTCGACGGCGTCCTCGGGAATGCGTGCCCCCGTGACCGGCGCGCCGATCGCGGCGAGCAGCACCCAGCCCAGTCCACCGGAGTCACGCTTCTTGTCGAGCGCCAGGAATGGTGCGAGCTGCTCCCACTCCAGCGGCGAGGTGGTGACGATGCCCATGCGCATGCACAGGTCATGCCACGTGTTCGCGATGCCGGTCGGCGAATCGAGCACGAGCTCGGACAGGCGCAGCGCGGCATGCATGCCGATCGCGACCGCGGCACCATGGCTGACGGCACCGCCGGTCGCGGCCTCGATCGCGTGGCCGATCGTGTGACCGAGGTTGAGCTGCGCGCGGGTTCCGTCGGTGTCGAAGGGATCTTCGGAGACGACGGCATCCTTGTAGCCGGAGCAGCCCTCGATCAGCTCGAGCCACGGCACGTGCCGCTCAGCCGAGGGCGTGTCGACGACGGTGCGCACGCGATCGAGCAGCCAATCACCGGCGAGCAGCGCAGTCTTGGCTGCCTCGACGAAGCCGTCGCGCAGCGCGTCGTCAGGCAGCGAGTCGATGACCTTGGTGTCGATGATCGTGGCGCGCGGCATGTGCACCGAGCCGACGACGTTCTTGGCGACGCCGAGGTTGACGCCCGTCTTGCCGCCGATGCCGGCGTCGACCTGGCTGGTCAGCGTCGTCGGGATCGAGACCCAGTCGACGCCGCGCTGGTAGATCGACGCGGCGAAACCCGCCGTGTCGAGCAGCGTGCCTCCACCGATCGCGATGACCGTGCCACCGCGATGCAGCCCAGCGTCGGCCCACCCGGCGAGCATGAGCTCGACGGTGGCCATCTGCTTGTTCCACTCCCCCATCGGGATGTGCTGGCTCGCGGCGACGGCGACGCCGGCGGATGTCAGTCGCTGTTCGACCTCGTTGGCGATGCGGGCGACGGCGCGGTCGGCCACGATCACGACGGGTCCGTCGCAGAGCGCGGCGATGTCCTGGACGCGCGATGTCAGTCCGTCGCCGACCGCGAGGCCGGAGCCGAACCAGCCGGGTGGCAGGTGGTCGGCAAGGAGACGGCCGAGGCCGATCTCCTCGGTCGGGACGCTGGAGTCGACCTGCACGGTCGAGACGGCCTCGTACGTGGCGCGCCGCACCTCGTGCAGCTCGCGGAAGGAGTTCTTGTCGCGCGCGAGCGGGCGGTCACTGCCGGCGATGCGCTCCCAGAGCACCTCCGTCGGCGCGTCGAGCCAGACGACGCATGCATCGGCGATCGCGGCGCGCACCTCCTCGGAGGCGAGCGAGCCGCCACCGAGCGACCACACCTCGACGCCACGGGCGAGCGGCACGGATCGGTCGACGATCACGTCGCGCTCGGCCGCGCGGAAGGCCGCCTCGCCGTGCTGCTGGAATGCTGCCTCCACGCTGTCGCAGCCGAGCCGCTCGAGCGTCGCGCGATCCGAATCGAACCACAGGACCGGCCCGCCACTGCGCGCCCAGCGGCGCGCGAGCGTGGTCTTGCCCGCACCCATGAAGCCGACGAGCACGATGCGGACCGCCGACGGTGCCAGCGGATCGAAGGAAATCGCAGCGAGCGCTCCGCCGACCGTCATGCGAGCACGATCCGTTCGCGGACCGGGTAGCGCACGCGGCTGCGGTAGCCGTCGAAGGCGTGCAGCACGTCGACCAGCGCTTGGGCGCCGAACTGCTCACGCAGCACGCGTGCCAGCTCGAAGGCGACGGCCGCCTCGAGGGCAACCGCTGCTGCGGCGATGGCGCAGGTGTCGCTGCGCTCGGCGTGGGCCGTCGTTGCCTCGCCCGTCGCGAGGTTGACGGTGGCCAGCGGCCGCATCAAGGTCGGCAGCGGCTTCATCGCGACACGGAGCACGAGCGGTGCGCCCGTGGTCATGCCGCCTTCGATGCCGCCGGCACGGTTGGTGCGCCGGGTGACGCCCATGCCGTGGTCGCCGTCCTCCGCGCTCGCCGGCAGGAGCTCATCATGGGCGCGCGAGCCGCGCTCGGTGCCGAGCGCATCGCCGTCGCCGATCGTGACCGATTTCATCGCGTGCACCGCGAGCGCCGCACCGGCGAGCCGGCCATCCAGGCGCTCGCCGCTCGTGACGTAGCCGCCGATGCCGGGAGGGAGGCCCCACGCGACGACCTCGACGATGCCGCCGAGCGTGTCGCGGTCGGCCTTCGCGGCGTCGACCTCAGCAGCCATGCGGATATCGGCCTCCGGGTCGACGGTGCGCAGCTGGGAGTCGTCGAGCGACGCCCAGGCTGCGGAATCCTCGGGGGGCGTGGCCAGCTCGCTGACGGCGCCCCCGACAGCGCGGACGTAGCCGCGCACGCGGATGCCGAGCTCACCGAGCAACTGCTGTGCGAGCGCGCCGGCCGCGACTCGAACCGCTGTCTCGCGCGCACTCGAGCGCTCGAGCACGGGGCGCAGGCCATCGTCGGCGAAGTCGCCACGTGCGATGCCGCCGAGGTCGGCGTGGCCGGGGCGCGGCACCTGGATCGGGTTGTCGCGCCAGTTGCCCTGGAGCTCGTCGGTCGGCCATGGGTCCATGACGGCGGTCCAGCTCGCGTGGTCGCGGTTGGCGACCTCCATCGCGAGCGGGCTGCCCAGGGTCCGGCCATGGCGCAGGCCACCGGTGACGCGAACGGTGTCGGTCTCGATCGCCTGGCGCGGGCTGCGGCCGTAGCCAGCCTGGCGCCGGGCCAGCTGTGCATCGACCCAGGTTCGGTCCACGGCAAGCCCCGATGGGAGCCCCGTGACGATTGCGGTCAGCGATGGACCATGGGATTCGCCGGCTGTGGTGACGTCGAGGCGGGTCATGTGCTCGACAACCTAAGTGACGGAAGGGTCACGGGGGGCTTTCGATTGCCTACAAGGTGATGCCGGAGGTGTCTTGCATCGGGCGGACGTAGCGAATGCTGTACGTCACCTGCTCGCTGGCGTTCACCGCACTGATCGTGTCGCCCTTGTCGAGGTAGAAGCCGTTGCCGCCATTCGCGGTCAGCTCACCAGCGACGAGCTGGATCTCGACGCTGTCGGCCGTGACGGCCAGCAGGCGGAAGACCGGCGTTCCCTTGGGGAAGGTTCCACGCGTCGTGATGGTGTGGGTCACGCCATCGACGGAGATGACCGCACCGGTGTAGATCGTGGCAGCCTTCGACGGAGCCACGTCCTTCTCGGGCAGCTGGTCCTTCGATTCAGTCGTCTTCGCCGGGAGCGCCGTGTCCACTGCGCCGGGCTGGAACGCGGCCACCCCGCTCAGGTCGCCGAAGCCACCACCGCCGACGTCGCCGCCGCTCAGGTCGGGCACGGTTGCCGTCGCACCAGCCGCCGCCGCGCCGGCGGCGCCGGGCACTGCGTTCGGATCGGTGGCGGCCGGAATGGCGTTCGGATCGGTGCCAGCAACAACTGCACCGGGCGTCTCAGCGCCGGGAACCGGGGTCGCGTTCGGGTCTGCGGCAACGACTTCCTCGCCGCCACCACATCCCGCGACGACGATCGCCGCGAGCAGGATGGCGCCGATGGATCGGACCGTACGATTCGGGCGTGTCATCAGATGCCTCCTGCCGGTGCGGGCGTCGCGGCCCCTGGGCTGGTCGCAGTGCCGCTCGTCGCGCCACCGCCAGTTGCGTTCGGGTCGGACGTCGGTGACGTCGCCCCGGGGACTGCGTTCGCTGCATCCGGTGTCACCGTGGCGCCTGCAGTACCCGCGGCGCCCGCAGCACCCGCAGCACCGGCAGCGGCGTTCGGGTCTGCCGTGGCTGCGGAGCCATCGGTGGCAGGTGCCGCGGCATCGACTGCCGCGCCAGCCGCCTGGCTGTTCTCCGTGCTCGACGTGTACATGCGAATCACGATCGTGAAGAGCAGGTCGTTCTTGCCGACGATCGGGCCTTCGGCAAGCGCCTCCGGCTCAGACGACAGCCCGAAGTCGGCCGAGCCGCCCTCGGCGTCCCCGTCCTTCTCATCGCTCTTGTCGATCTCCAGGCTGACCACGTTGAAGAGGCGACCAGTCGGATAGATCTTGCTCTTCTTGACCTCGACGGTCCCTTCGACGCGTCGCATGAAGTCCAGCAGTTCCGGAACGGTACCGGCTGCCTCGAACTCCAGGTCGATTGGACGCGCCCCGTCGAGTGCCGACGATCCGACGCCTCCTGCGAGGTCCGGGCCGCTGTCCTTGACGTCGACCACGGCATTGATGCCGGAGCGATCAGCGATCGAGCTGAGCACGAGCACCGCATCGTCGAGCAGGACCTTGTCGGGAACCGTCTGACGAGCCAGCTGGAGGCGCGCGACGGCGTCGTTCTCCTTCTTGGCGGCGTCGTTGTTCGACTCGAGCGTCTTCTGCGCAGTGTCGAGCTCCGCCTTGGCTGCGGTCAGCCCTTGCTGCGCCGTGTCGGCCGCGGCCGATGCGGTCGTACGTGCGGTCACCGCAGGCTTGTACAGCTGGGAGTACCAGAGGTAGCCGCCAGCACCAACGAGCAGGCAGAGCAGGAGGGCGATGGTGCCCTTGTTGAGTTCGCCGAGGCTCACTTGGTACTCCCCCCGGCAGCGGCTGTCGCTGCGAGATCAAACGGATTCTTCGGTGCCGCCGGTATGACCGGCGTGGCGGCCGCCTTGGGCTTCTTTGCAGTCGCGGTGATGGCATTGAGCGAGCCCAGGCTCAACGTCAGCGCCGTCGTGTCACTGACGGTCGTGCCGTCGGTACCGGCCTTCTCACCCTCGGCAGAGGGATCAGCGACGAACGGCGCTTCATTGTCGACCAGGTTCGCGGTCGTGGTGAAGCCCCAGTAGACGCCCTGCTTGCGCTTGGCATCGTTGCTGAACTTGCGGGTCGACTTGATCTCGAGCGTGTCCGCTCCACGGAGTGAACGGCTGGCCTCGATGCGCTCGTTGAAGGACGCGAGCAGCTCCTTGGACGGGAAATAGCCCTTGAGGGTGACGGACTTCACGCCGGGCTCGGTCTGCCCTCCGATGGAGCTGGCCTCGATGCTCTCGTACCAGCCGCCCGTGCCTTCCATCGCAGCCATGAGCTCGCGCATCATCTCGACGTAGTCGCGACGCTCGGTGTAGGCGGAGACCAGGACCTTCTCGGCTCCCTCGGCAAGCTGCGTGTCCGTGTCGGTGACCGGCTGGCCGAGCGACTGGATCTGGCTCCGGACCGACGCTGTCTCCGTCGTGGCGCTGGTCGCGGAGGTCGTGAACTGGTTGGTCTCGGACTTGACGCTGTCGACGCGAGCCATCGCGAAGTAGCCGGCGATGGCGAGCACGGCGACGACGCCGGCGATGGAGCCGCCGATGACGCCCATGTTCGGCTTCGCGCCCGATGCGACCGCCGCTGAGGGCTCCGCACCGATTGGTATGAGATTGACTGGCTTCATGCAGCCTCCTCCATGGCGAGACCGAGCGCCGTGCCGAAGCGCGGATGGTCGACGCCGAGCGCCTCGACCGAACCGGCGTCGAGCCGCGGCGAGGCGTCGAGGATGCTGACCGGAAGGCCGAGCTCCTGGGCGAAGCGCAGGTCGATGCCACGGAGCAGGGCACCTTCACCGGCGATCACCACACGGCCGACGCGATTGGCGCCGCCCGTCGAGTGGTTGTAGTAGTCGAAGGAGGTCTGGATCTCCTGCGCGAACTGGTCGGCGACGAACTGCATCACGCGGCGTGCGTCGGCGTAGGGGTCACCGGGCGTCTCCATGCCACCGAGCGGCGTGATGCCGGCGTCGGCGGCGACGCGCGTGGCGTCGGGAAGCTCCCACGCGAACTGCTCCATGAGCGTCTGCGTGAAGTGCTGGCGTCCGAAGGCGACGATGCGACTGAGCTCGCAGACGTCGTTCTGGACGATGACGACGTTGGTGCTCGAGGGGCCGACGTCGAGCAGCGCCACGACCGGCACCTCCTCCACGCCTTCCGCCTGGAGGGCAAGCTTCACGGACGGGAGGCCGGCTCGCATCAGTGCGAAGGCGGACAGGTCGATGCGCACGAGCTTGAGCCCGGCGATGGCGAGTGCGTCGCGGAAGCGTTCCACCGACTCGCGGTAGACCATGACGACGACGTGTCGCTCCTTCTCGCCACCGGTCGCCTCATCCTTCCAGCGAGCAACGGTGTGGAAGTCCCAGATCGCTTCTTCGAGCGGGATCGGCAGGTTGTCGGCAACCTCGAAGCTGAGCGCTTCCTTGAGCTGCTTGCGATTCTTGATCCGCGTCATCTCGATGATGCGCGTGATGCAGCGCTGGTTGGCGACGCCGATCGAGACGTTCTTGTCCTTGATGTCGTGCTCCAGCCAGAAGGCCTTGATGGCAGCACCAAGCGCATCGGTATCGTGCACTTCACCATCGACGACGATGCCGGACGCCAAGGGCGTCTCTGCACGGACGTCAATACCGTATGCCTTCCCCTTCCGCTTCAGCGAGACTGCAGCGAGTGCGGTGGGCGTAATGTCGAGTCCAACGGGCGGAGACGCCATGATTGGGCAATCCTCAGGTCGATTCTGCTCTCGTATCGGTCGGGTGCATGCGCTGCTTGAGCCGGTCCGGTCCGCTGGGCTGGGTTCACAATCCCATACGAGCACATGGAATATCTGCAAGCCCGTCGATAGCCGTCGAATCAGGCGCCGAGACGCAGGTATGCGTCGAGCAGGTCCGCCCCCGCAAACCAGCCGAATACGCCGCCCAGAGCCAAGAACGGGCCGAACGGGATCTTCGACTTACGCCCCTTGGCCATCCCGCGCGTGACCAGCAGGTAGATCGATGGAAGCAGCCCGAGCAGGAAGCCGGCAAAGAGGCCAACTGCCACCGGCGCGCCCAGGAAGGCTCCGAGCGCGACGGCGAGCTTGATGTCGCCCATGCCCATCCCCTTGCCGCGCGTGACGATCGCCGGCAGCAGCAGGAAGCCGGCGGCACCGAGCGCTGCGACGATGACCTCGACCCACCACCACTCCTGGGCGACGAAGCGGGGCTGCGGGCCGAACCCGAGCGAGCAGGCGAAGCCGGCGAAGATCGCGACATAGTTGATCTCGTCGGGGATGATCTGGATGTCCAGGTCGATGAAGGTGACCGGCACGAGCACGGACACGAACACGACGCCGGTGACGAGGTCCCCCACGCTCCCGGCGGCCGCGGCCACGCAGCCCCAGAGCACGGCGGTGAGCGCCTCGACGAGCGGGTAGCGCGCCGAGATGCGCTGCTTGCAGCTTCGGCATCGCCCGCGCAGGGCGAGCCACGAGATGAGCGGCAGGTTCTCGTACCAGGAGATGTGGTGGCCACAGTTGGGACACGCGCTGCGGCCATCGAGGCTGCCGCGCTCCTGCCAGTCAAGTCGCCCGCGGCGGACGATGACGACGTTGAGGAAGCTGCCGACGAGAAGGCCGAAGAGGGCGACGACGAGGATGCCGGCGGTGGTGAGCTCAAGCTGCATGCAGGCGGGCTACCCGTTGTGTGCGGGTCGGGAACGCACGCGGGCGACCCGAAGGCCGCCCGCGTCACGCTGGATCGATGGAGCGAGGGTCACCTGCTCCGGATGATCCGGAACTGGTCGTTGACCTTCATCTTGCCGGTGTTGACGATCACGTTCTCGTACTGCTTCCACTTCTGCGTGGGATGCGCGAGGTTGTCGAACACGACGCGGGTCGTGAAGGTACCGGCTCGGCTGATCGCCGCACACTGGGTCTTGGCCTTGGCCTTCTTGAGGTACGCCGTGCGCGACGTCACCCAGACCTTGCCGACCTTGTACTGCACGCGCAGCCGACCCGAGACCATGACGTTCGTGGCGAGCTTCATGCAGAAGGCCTTGCCGCGAGCGACCTTGCGGACCTTGAGCGTGTACTTGAACTTCGGCGCCACCTTGACGGGGATCGGCGCGCTGTAGGTGACGGCCGTGTCACTGGACCAGACCAGACGGAAGCACGAGTTCTGAGTCACCTTGACCGGGAAGTTGACGATGCCGTCATCCGCGTTCTTGCCCGTGGTGCCCTGTGCGACCTGCACGTAGCCACCTGCGCCGTCACAGCCTGCCGCCTTGCGCTGCAGCTGGACGAGATGCCCATTGCGTGGCGCGCCTGCGACCGACAGCTCACCGGTCACGGTGACCTTCTGTGCAGCGACCGTCAACGCCCGGTTCAGGCCGTAGCGCAGCTTGGCTGCGGGCACGACGCTCCCTGCGTTCGTTGCCGACCACTGACCCGCCACGCCACCGACGATGGCGCGGACGCGCCAGAAGAAGGAGCCCGAGGTCTCGACGAAGTACGCAGCCTGACGCGTGAAGGCACTCTTCGCGCCCGAGCTCTCGAAGGTCGCGTCGCCCGACCACTGGACCTCGTACTCACTGGCGCCAGCGACCGGATCCCACGAGACCGCCACGCCGGTGCCGATCCCTGCGCCGCCACCGCTGACGTTGGCCGAGGGCGCGGTGATGCGCTTATTGAAGGACGCGACGTCGCTCCACGAGCCCTCGATGCCATCGCGGTCGAATGCACGGACGCGGTAGTACCAGATGCCGTCACCGAGCTCGTTGTTCTTGCCCGTATCCTGACCAGGAGAGAACGGTGAGGACCGCGGAATGGTCGTCTTGATCGTGACCAGTCCATCGCTCATGAACGGGTTGCGTGCGAGCTGGAGCTCATAGTGGGTCGCACCGGGGATGCCGGCAGACCAGTTGGCGTAGTCAGTATCACTGGCACCCGCGAGCGTCCACTTCACGAGTGGCGTGGCACCTTCGAAGTTGTCGGAGACCGCGGTGCGGATGTTCGTGTCCTTCTTGAAGGTGCCAGCGACTGCTCCGTCGCTGTAGGTCGGCAGTCCAGTCGCCGCCTGCGAATCGGGAAGACCCGCAGAATCGTCCGAGTACAGGCCCGTGCAGTTCGTCAGGGCCCCGGTCGTGATGTCCACGACATAGGACTGGCAGGGCAGCACGCGCCACCAGTAGCCAGTGCCCTCGGAATTGTCGGGGAGTCCGGTGGTCAGCGCGTATGACTGCTGGAAGCCGTACCCCAGGGACTTCACGTTCGGCGTGTAGCGGCTCATGACCATGTTGTTGAAGGCTGGATCACGAGCGATCTGCACGATGTAGCCACCGACGAGGCTATTGGAGAATCCTGCGAATGGCTTCCACGTGAGGACCGGGACCTGCATCGTTCCCGAGTTCCCGTCGCCGAGTGCCTCATCGGCGCGCATTGATCCACCGGTGTGGACGAGGCAGCCATCGCCAGATGGGTTCTCGTTCGACTCGCAACGATTGCCCTCGGTCGAGAAGTCAAGAATTGACGTGGGCAGGAGCACCGATGCGTCCGGGTCGTCGTCCAGGTGCAGGTCGAAGCGCTGCTCGCGATTCGCCCCACCCTGGCGGTACTTGGTCCAGGAACCGTACACGGTGATGTCGTCCGCGACATCCCAGCCGGTCTCATTGTCGGGCGCGAGCGTGTAGACGGGCCGTACGCGCCAGGAGATCGAATATGCCGCACCATCCTCCTGGCCGGTAGACATCAGCGTGCCGCGCCAAGGCGAGGCGGGACGATCGTCCACGGTGTCATCAGGGAACTCGGCAGGCTCGCATATCGGCTTACCGGTGTCGTCCAGACAGGGCGTTCCAATGTTCGTGAACACCTCCCCATCCAACTCCTGCAACGTGACCCAGTTGTTGAGCGTGGAGGCACCAATCTTGGAAAGCCGGCACTGCGTCGGCAACGGATTCTGCGTGCGAAGCAGAATGTCGGCGTCATCGGGATCATAGATCGCGGCAGCATTCACCCAGCTTCCGTACACGTCGGGCGCTGCGTTGGGGTTGGTCGGCTCCCAGAAGCAGCCCGAGCCAGTGCCTACCTGATACTCGTAGTGAGTCGCGCCCGGCATCGGGGTCCAGCCGATGCGGAACTCACTGGTATCGGCGGAATCAGCAGGATAGAGCTTCGTCGGATCACTCCATGTCGGGTCATACCACAGGACGTTGAAGGAGTTGACGCCAGTGGACCATGAGCCTTCCGTCCCGTTCGGCGACACAGCCCGGACCCGCCAGTAGTACGTGTCGTCGGGCAGGTGCAGCAGCAGCGCGCGCGTGCCGCGGACTCCGTCGCGCGTGGCGATGATGGATTGCGTGCTGAAGGACTGGCTCGTGGCCACCTCGAGCTCGTAGGTGGCGGCGCCGCTGACCGCTGTCCACGTCAGGTAGCCCGCGTTCCGTGTGGTCGTCGACTGCGTGGCGCCGGCCTCATTGTCGCGCGGAACGGCACCATCCTGGTCGTTGAAGAAGCGGAGGCCGCTCGGCTCCGAAGACCATGTTCGAGTGAACTTGTGTGATGCACTCCATGCGCCAGCGCCGGTCCCCGTCGTGCGAACTCGCCAGCAGTACGTGCCAGTCCAGAGGCCTGATCCATTCTCTGCGTCAACCTGCGTGGGAACCCAACGGGTGTTGGTGGTGGTGATGGACAGCGCGAGGTTGTCCGCCTGGAAGGCCGACGCGGCGTAGCAGCTGGCTCCGGTCGACGTCTGTCGTGCGACCTGAAGCTGGTAGGTCGTCGCGCCCGGGACCGCGGTCCACGAGAGGTTGAGCGCCGAACCCGGATAGGGCAGCTGCACATCAGCCGCTGGCGAGAGGCCTCCTGGGACGCTCGAGGATGGGTCCGTCGAGTACGAGCCGTCGTACAGGACGACGGCGCTGGCCGATCCAACGAGGCCAAGCCAGGTGATGAGGCCCATCAACAGGATGGCTGCCGAGGTCTTCGAGGCGCGAAGGTGCGGTCGCATGTGCTTCCGATTCCAATCGATGGCGGAGCGCACGCCGAGGCGTGCGGAGTACAAAGGTTCGGGATGCTCATCGGTCAGCAACGGCATCGACCTTGAGGGCAGTTGGTGCATGTTCGACCACTTGCAAGTAATTGGCCCTCTCGCGGACCACGGTAACGACAATGGGGGCCCGCCGAAGCGGACCCCCAGTGCCGATATCTGGTCGTGCGGCCCTATCAGCCCCACGTACCTGCGGCGCTGCCACCCGGGGCGCACGTGCGCGATCCGGGGACTGCCGCGGTGTTCTTGACCGACGTACCGCTCATGGCCGTCGCACCGGGACCACAGAGCTTGAGGAGCGTGCCGTCCTCCTTGTGGATCTCGGCGAAGCGGACCATCCGGTCGCCGTCCTTGATCTGCGCCTGGACGATGTAGCCCTGGGCCGTAGTCGCCGAGGTACCGATGTGCGTAATGGCGTAGCCATTGACCGCCGCAGTAGTGCCGTCAGCGATCGTGAGGCTGGTGAGGCCCTTCTCGAACGCCTTCAGCGTGGCAGCCGTCGTGCAGCCTGCGTATGTGCCGTCGGTGTTGTTCGCAGCACACGACTCGACCGCGTTGACGATCTGCTTGATGTTGGCTGTCGCCTTCGACTTCTGCGCGTTGTTCTTCTGTGCGAGGAAGGTCGGGACGGCGACTGCCATGAGGATCGAGATGATGATCATCACGACGAGGAGCTCAATGAGGGTGAAGGCGCTTTCTGACTCGCGCTTTCGCTCCGAAAGGAGTGCGTGCATGGTTGGTAACCTCTCTGGTGTGGGGGCCTGAAGAGCGGACGTTGGTCACCCGCCCTATCGGCACCCGAGCATCTGGACTTGAGTGCAATTCGCGGGGCTACTTGATCTTGTCGAACAGCGCGAACATCGGCATGTAGAGCGCGATGATGATGAAGCCGACGATGCCGCCGACGAAGATCATCATGATCGGCTCGACGATGGATGTCAGTGACTTGATCGCGGCGTCGACCTCGTCCTCGTAGAACTCGGCGACCTTCTCGAGCATGGCGTCGACCTTGCCGGTCTCCTCCCCGATCGCGGTCATCTGGATGACCATCGTCGGGAAGATCGCATGGCGCTTAAGCGGCTCGGAGAAGGTGCGTCCCTCCTCGATCGACTTGAGGATGTCGTCCATCGCATCCTCGATGACCGAGCTGCCGGAGGTGTCGCCCGTGACCTTGACGGCCTGCATCATCGGCACGCCGGAGGCGATCAGCGAGGACATGGTGCGGGAGAAGCGTGCCAGGGCGACCTTCTGCACGATGCCGCCGATCTTCATTGGCAGGCGGAGCTTGATGCGATCCCACTGGCGGCGCCCTGTCTCACGGCCGGTCCAGAAGCGGAACGCACCGACCGGCGTGAGCAGGATGATCGGTATCATGTACGGATACTTCTTGCCGTTCGCCGACGCGTCGACGAGCAGCTGCGTGATCGCGGGCAGCTCGCTGTCGAGGTCCTTGTACATGTTGGCGAAGATCGGCACCAGGAAGAGGATCATGCCGATGGCCGCGAGGATGGCGAAGACGAGCACGACCGTCGGGTACATCATGGCGCTCTTGATCTTGCGCTTGAGCGACTCGCGCGCTTCCATCGATTCGGCGACGCGCTGGAGCGTCATCTCGAGCACACCGCCGACCTCACCCGCGCGAACCATCGCGCAGTAGAGCCGGTCGAATGCCTTGGGGTGCTTCTCGAGCGCCTCCGAGAGCGAGCGACCGCTCTCGATGTCGCCGGCAACATCGACGAGGATCGTCTTGAGGTTCTTGGAGTCGACCTGCTCCTCGAGGATCATCAGCGAGCGCAGGATGGTCAGGCCGGAGCCGATCATCGTGGCGAACTGGCGCGAGAAGAGCGTCAGGTCCTTCGCCTTGACGCGACCTCCGAGCCCGGGAATCGAGAGGGCGGCGTTACCCTTGGAGACCGAACCGCCTTCCTTCATCTTGACCACGGTCAGCCCACGCTGACGGAGCTGCCGGGTGGCAGTCAGCTGGTCCGGTGCGTCGACGAGGCCCTGCGTGCGCTTGCCCGCGTTGTCGACTGCCTGGTATGCGAAGGATGACATCTGGTGGTTACCTCAGGAGTGCTGGGTGGTGATGAAGCTCGCGGCGCGGATCAGGCCACCTCGCCGTGCGGCGGTGGTGGTGCCCACTGCTGCTGCACCGGCTGGCCGGTTGCAGGATCGATCGGCCACTGCTGCTGGGGTGGCATCGCCGGCAGCTCCGGCACCTGGCCGGGCTGGAGCGGTCCGGGCGCGGCGGCGGCCGGGAAGGCGACCGGCGCGGGTGCGGCGGCCGTCTCGAAGGTCGGTGGCGGCGCGAACTCCATGACCGGTGGCGCTGCGGGCACCTGACCCGGCTGCTGGAGGCCGAACTCGGAGGGGTACGCCTGCGGCGCCGGAGCCTGGGGCTGGGCCTGGGGCGTGAACTCGGCGGCGACGGGAGCCGGCGGCGCGTACTCGGGCGCTGCGGGCACGGGTGCCATCGGCGGCGCCACTGCTGCCTGCGGGACCATGGCGGGGGGTGCGCTCGCGGCGATCGTCGCTGCGTCGAACTTGCGCTGCAGGCGGATGACCTCCGGCTTCTGGTACAGGTTCTTGCCGGGCGTCGGGGCACCGCCGCCGTTGTCGAGCAGGCGGCCGAACTCCTCCACCTGGTGGCAGCGCTTGACTGCTTCCTCGCGGGAGATCTGGTTGGAGCGCACGAGGGTCGCGAGCGCGGCGTCGAGCGTCTGCATGCCCTCCCCCTGGCTCGTCTGCATCACGCTGGGGATCTGGAAGATCTTGCCTTCGCGGATCAGGTTGCGAACGGCCCCGTTCGGGATCATCACCTCGCAGGCGACGATGCGGCCCTGGCCGTCCTTCGTCGGGACGAGCGTCTGGGTGACGACGCCCTGGAGCGACGAGGCGAGCTGCACGCGGACCTGTGCCTGCTGGTGCGGCGGGAACACGTCGATGATTCGGTCGATCGTGCCGGCGGCGGAGTTCGTGTGCAGCGTGCCGAACACGAGGTGGCCGGTCTCTGCGGCGGTGAGCGCGGTCTGGATCGTCTCCAGGTCGCGCATCTCACCCACGAGGATCACGTCGGGGTCCTGGCGCAGCGCGCTCTTGAGGGCGCGGGCGAAGCCGTCGGTGTCGGCGCCGACCTCGCGCTGGTTGATGATGCAGTTCTTGTGCTGGTGGATGAACTCGATCGGGTCCTCGACCGTGAGGATGTGCTCGTGGCGCTGCTCGTTGATCACGTCGATCATGCCTGCGAGCGTCGTCGACTTACCCGAGCCGGTCGGCCCGGTGACGAGCACGAGGCCACGCGGCAGGTCGGCGAGCTGGTACACCGAGTCAGGCACGGCCAGCTCCGAGAGCGGGCGGATCTTCTCGGGGATGATTCGGAAGGCGGCACCGATCGCGCCACGCTGGAAGAACGCATTGACACGCCAGCGGGAGAGGCCCGGCACGGCGTAGGAGAAGTCGAGTTCCCACTGCACTTCGAGCTTCTGGCGCTGCTCGTTGGTGAGGATGCCGAAGACGATCTCGCGCGTGTCCTCGTTGCTGAGGTCGCCGTAACCGTCGATCGTGCGCAGCTCGCCGCGGACGCGCAGCTGCGGCGGCGCGCCGACCACGAGGTGGAGGTCGGATGCACCGGTCTCCACCATCTGTGCGAATAGGTCTCGGAGCTCGATCATGGGCGTGCTTTCAGGGTCGAAAACGAAATCTCACCGGCCCATCGACCATTCGGCTCCCAGACTGAAGAAGGTGAGCATGCGGGACCATCGGCAACGATCTGCGCGACCGTCCCGGTAACGGACCCCCATTGTGCGGAGCAGCCAGCCGGCTGATGATGGATCGCAGCACGCCTCCTGTAGCACGGCCGACCACCAGCCCTCCCGACCGGGCACGTTCGACCCAGGAGTGCACGATGACCAGAGCGATCGAGAGTGGTGCCGTGAGCTGCGCATGGCGCGCCCGCGCGCCCGAGCCGGCGCAGATCGCGGAACCTGCGGCGCAGGAGCCTGCGAGCGAAGACGCGCCCGAGCCGGCAGAACCGGCAGCCTCCGGCCCTGATCCGCAGCCTGCTGCCGACGCGAAGTCGGGTGCCGGTGCAGTCGCCGGACCGGAGAACGCGCCAGCGACGTATCACGTGAAGTCGGGCGATACGCTGGGCGGGATCGCTCGCGCCCACGGGGTCACGGTCGTGGAGCTGCACGAGCTGAACCGCGACACCGTGCCGAATCCCGACCTGATCCACCCCGGCCAGCAGCTGCTGCTGCCATCGGGGGATCCGGCGATCGAGCCCGTACCTGCAGCCAAGGCCGAACCGACACCGGCACCAGAACCAGCACCAGCGGCTGTTCCGGAGCCGGTGCAGGCTCCCGCGCCGGTGGCCGAGCCTGCTCCAGCCGCTGCGCAGGGCATGATCCTGCCGGTCGGCGACGGCCCACGCTCCTCCGGTTTCGGGGCGAACGAACCGTTCCGAGGCGGTATCCGACACACCGGCATCGACTTCCCGCGCCCAGCAGGAACGCCCATCAAGGCGGCCGCAGGCGGGACGGTCATCCATGCGGGTTGGGAGCAGGGCGGCGGTGGCAACTCCGTCGTGATCGATCACGGCAACGGCGTGTTCAGTCGCTACGCCCACCAGTCGGCCGTCGGTGTCGCCCCCGGTCAGAAGGTGCGGCAGGGCGAGCCGATCGGCCAGGTCGGCACGACGGGCAACTCCACCGGCAACCACCTGCACTTCGAGGTGCTCGAAGGTTCGTGGGTCGATCCACAGAAGTCTGGAGTCGATCCGGGCCCGTACCTGTCAGGCGCCAAGCACGTCAGCGCCGGGGCGACGCAGCGCGGCACGGGCGCCGGTGACGCCGGTGGGCGGACGCACACGGTCCAGCCTGGTGACACGATGGGGGCGATCGCGACCAGGCTGGGCATTCCGCTCCAGCAGCTCATCGATGCGAATCGAGCGACGGTTCCCAACCCGAACGTGATCGTGCCGGGGCAGGTGCTGCAGGTCGGCTAGCTCTGGACGACGCGCTGGAGCTCTTCCATCGTCGTCTGGCCCATCATGATCTTCCGGACACCGTCGTTCCAGAGCGTGATCATGCCCTGCTCGATGGCGACCTTCTCGATCTCCTCCGCGCTGGCGTGCGCGATGGCGAGCTTGGCGATCTGCTCGCTCATGAGCATCACTTCGTGGAGTCCCATGCGACCCTTGTAGCCCTTGCCGGCGCAGCGCTCGCAAGCCTTGGGTCGCCAGAGGTTGAAGGCCTGCTGGTCGAACTCGGCCAGGGCCCAGTCGGGGAACTTCTTCTCGACCAGCTCCTCGCGGGTCGGGGTGTACTCCTCCTTGCACTTGCACAGGCGACGGGCGAGTCGCTGGGCAAGCACGCCGAGCACGGAAGACGAGACGAGGTAGGGCTCGATGCCCATCTCGGTGAGGCGGGTGATCGCGCCGGGCGCGGTGTTCGTATGCAGCGTGGAGAGCACGAGGTGGCCCGTGAGCGCGGCTTCGATGCCGATCGAGGCGGTCTCGTGATCGCGCATCTCGCCGATCATCACGATGTCAGGGTCGCAGCGCAGGATCGACTTGAGCGCCGCGCCGAAGCTGAGCCCGGCCTTGACGTTGACCTGGACCTGGTTGATGCCCTTGAGCCGGTACTCGACCGGGTCCTCGACGGTGATGATGTTCTTCTCGACGTCGTTGATCTCGTTGACGGCGCCGTAGAGCGTCGTCGACTTGCCCGAGCCGGTCGGGCCGGTCACGAGCAGCGCGCCGTACGGCTGCGAGTAGCAGTAGCGGAGCTTCTCGAGCTGCTCCGGCAGGAAGCCGAGGTCGGACATGTCGAGCATGACGTTCGACTTGTCGAGCACGCGGAGCACGGTCTTCTCGCCGTACACGGTGGGCAGCGACGCGACACGAAGGTCGATCGGCTTGTCACCGACGCGCAGGCCGACGCGGCCGTCCTGCGGCTTGCGGCGCTCGGAGATGTCGAGGCTCGCCATGATCTTGAGGCGGCTGGTGACGCCGTTCTTGAGCTTGCCGGGAACCGTGGTCACGTGTTGGAGCACGCCGTCCTTGCGGAAGCGGACGATCATGTCGTCGGCCTGCGGCTCGAAGTGGAGGTCGGACACGCCGTTGACGACGGCCTGGGAGATGATCTGGTTCACGAGGTTGACCGCCGGCGCGTCGGCCTCGGAGTTCTTGATGTCCTCGAGCGGGACATGCTCGTCGTCCCAGTCGTCGGCGTTCGCGGTCGCACCGGCGACGGCGTCGTCGAGCGAGATCATCCGGCTCAGGACGATGTCGATCATCTCGGGCGAGGCGACGACGACACGGATGTCGCGGCCGGTCACCAGGCGCAGGTCGTCGAGCGCGAAGACGTTGGTCGGGTCGGCCATCGCGATGAGGAGGCTGCCCCCCTGCTCGCCGAGCGGCACGACGTCGTAGCGCGTGCAGGTGTCGAACGGAATGAGTGCGAGCGTCGCGTTGTCGATCGACATCTCGCCGAGGTCGACGTACTCGATGCTCAGCCGGCGCGAGAGCGCCTTGGCGATGTCAGTCGAGGAGACGAGGTTCTCGGAGATGAGGACCTTGCCGAGGCGCTGGCCGGTCTCCTTCTGGATGTTCAGGGCGTGCTCGAGCTGGCCCTGGTCGATCATGCCCATGTCGATGAGCACTTCGCCGATGCGCAGCTTCTTGCCCTGCAGCTGCATCGTGGTGGTGCCCTTGAGGCCCATCGAATCGAAGGTGCGCTTGCCGGCGACGACCGGCGCTGCGGCCGGCGTCGTCGTCGGAGCGCCGGATTGTGGGAAGCCGGCGGGTGCGGCGGGCGTCGACTGCTGCGGCTGTGCGGTGTTGGTGCCGGGCGGCATCGCGACCTGCATCGGCTGCATCGGCGCGGCGGGCTGCGGCGGCATGGCGACGGCCATCGGCTGCTGCGGTGCGGCGGCGGGAGTGGTAGCGGGCGCACCAAAGGCTGCGGGGGTGGCGAGCGGCGCAGGCGGCGTGAAGGGTGCCTGGGCGACAGGAGCGGACAGCGGTGCGGGGGCTGTGAACGGCTCCGGTGCTGCGAGCGGAGCAGGAGCTGCGAACGGCTCGGGAGCTGCCGCGGCGGGCGGGAAGGCGGGCGGTGCCTGCTGTGCGACGGGCGCGGCGGCCGGAGCCGGCGGATTCGCGAAGCCGGTTGCGGGGCCTGCGGCAGTCGGTGCCTGCAGGTGCATGGGCTGCTGGTGGGCGGGCTGCTGCTGGGCCTGCGGCTGTGCGGGCTGCTGCTGGGCTTGCGGCTGTGCAGGAGCTGCCGTCGGGAAGGCGAGGACAGCGTCGGGCGAGTAGGGCGTCGTCGGCGCGCCGGGACCGGTCGTCGGCTGGAAGAGTGCGGGCGGTGCGCTGGCGGGCTGCGCGGCAGCGGGCTGCTGCTGGGCCGGAGGCTGCGGCACGGCCAGTGCGCCGGGGAACGGCGGGGTGACCGGCTGCATCGTCAGCGGCGCAGCATGCTCGGCACCCGGTGCGTACGGGGCGCCGGGTACTGGCGGCGCGTCGGGCGCCTGCTGATGTCCGTTATGCGACTGCACGTGTCATGACCTCTATTGGTGCTTCGACCCCGAACCACAGCGTGAAGGCCGCGGCACCCTGACGAACGAGGAGCTCTCGTCCGTCGATGCCACGAACCGACTGATGTCGGGCCGCTACCATCAATGGCGTTGGCTGCCGGTCCTGCCGGTAGGCAAAATCGACGACCAACGTGCCCGAGTCCGGCATGGTCAGCGAGCGGGAATCCAGTGAATCCGCCGGTACGCAGCCAATAAGGACGTGGGCCGGTTCGCCTATCGGCATCCGTCGGTGAACCTGTAGATCCACTGCAGGCGCGATATTTCGCAAACGATCGACAAGCTCCGAGGCACGCGATTCGGTGCGGTTCCAGACGTCGATCCGAGCCGCCCCGGCATCGATGCAGGCGAGCGCGGCATCCATCGCCGCGCCACCCGCGCCGAGCAGCACGACGTGGCCGCCGGCGAGCGAGATGTCACGTGCGGCGATGGCGGCAGCCATGCCGGTACCGTCGGTCGCCTCCGCATGGATCGTGCCATCGGGTGCGACCAGCAGCGTGTTGGCGACGCCGGTCAACTCCACGCGCGGCGAGCGCGTATGGGCGACCTCAGCGGCGATCGACTTGTAGGGCATCGTCACGTTGCAGCCGCGA
The DNA here is from genome assembly GCA_025964435.1 of Thermoleophilia bacterium. Taxonomy (GTDB): domain Bacteria; phylum Actinomycetota; class Thermoleophilia; order Gaiellales; family SKUG01; genus JAGQUL01. The sequence continues at coordinate 28,270 of JAOPYV010000101.1, forward strand.
AAGCCAAGCCGCGGCAGGGCGCGCAGCGCCTTGGCGGCGGAGCGCTCGCGGATCGCCAGCGGCACGTAGTACGCATCGAGGCCGAGCTCGGCGAACGCGGCAGCCATCATGCGGGGCGACAGCGAGTTGGCCACGACATCCGGACGTCCCGCCACGCCGAAGACGGCGGCAGGCGGCTTGGGTGTCGTAGCGTCGGGCACGCGGCCGTATCGGCACGGGCCCGACGCACCTCAACCCCGGGCGACCCTCCCGCCGCGAGCCATCATGCTCACACCCCAACCCACTCGCCGACCCATCCGGAGACTGCCCGCAACATTCTGTCTGACCGTGCGCTGAGGACCGAACGCTTCGCGCCGCGGGATGGACGGTCGTTCGCATCGGATGGCGCCGCGTCTGGCACGACCAGGTTGGTGTCATGACCGAGCTCCACGACGCCTTCGGGCCGTCGTGAGCTGGCACGCGATCGCTCACCGCCGCGTGGCAGATGTCTGTGCGTTAGCGACATCTACCACGCACTCAGCGCGCACACGCCAGCTTTCAGCCCGACCGTGCGCTGAGGACGCCATCGATGGCACTCTCAGCGCACACACCCCGGTGTTCGGCCCAACCGGCCTCGGCTGTGACCATGCTGACTGGATTGTGTTCAGTCTGATTCCCTGCGAACGCGGGCGCGCAGGTGGGCAAACGCGACGGGAGGCACAAGCCAAATGGCAGGTGTCAGCCGTCCTGGTACGGGTGCGCGAGGAACGCGTCGTAGCTCTCGGTGAAGAAGTGCTCGCCGGAGCCGTCGGGGTTGGCGACGTAGTAGCGGTAGTCGACGTCAGCCGGGTTGGCGGCGGCCTGGAGTGACTTGAGGCCGGGGTTGGCGATCGGCGTCGGCGGCAGGCCCTGCACCTTGCGCAGGTTGTAGGGGCCTTCCTCGTCGAGCTGGCTCTGGAGCAGCTCCTTCACCCAGAACTCGTCGCCACCCTTCTTGTAGGCCGCGTACTGGTTCGAGGCGTCGATGCCGAGCGGCTCGCCGATCTTGATCCGATTCCAGATGACGGCCCCCACGAGCGGGCGCTCCGAGTCGATGCGCGCCTCGCGCTCGATCAGCGAGGCGATGGTGACGACCTCATATGGGGAGAGCTTGGCGGCGGTGGCGTTGGCCATGCTGACCTGCGCGAAGTTGTCACCGAAGGCGGCGAGCTGCTTGTCGACGAACTGCTGGGCGGTCGCGGCCAGGCGCAGCTCGTAGGTCGCCGGGAACAGGAAGCCCTCGAGCGGCGACTTGGCGGGTGCCTTGTACTGGGGCGGCACCGGTGTCGCCTTCACGGCGGCGAGGTACTGGGCGCCGGTGAACACGGGCTGCGGCGTGAGGCCCTGCTGGAGCCGCTCGTCGCGCATCTTCTCGATGAGGGCTGCCGTCTCCTCGATACGCGTGCCCTCGGGCAGCGTCAGGTTGAAGGTCGGCGCCGCGGCGGGGCCCTTCTCCAGGACGCGCACGACGGTGTCGTACGAAGAGCCCGTCTTCATCGTGTAGGTGCCCGATCGGAAGTCGGCGCCGTCGCCGTTCAGCCGCAGGCGTGCGCGGAACATCGATTCGTTGCTGACGACGCCGGTCTCGGCGAGCACGTCGGCGACCTCACCGGCGCTGGCGCCGTTGGGGATGACGACCTTGACGGCCTTGCCGGCAGCGATGTCGGAGCCGGAGGTGAAGGTCGTCCAGGCGAACCAGGCGCCGCCGGCCATGGCGGCAAGGATGGCGAGGAAGATGACGAAGCCGATGAAGCGACGCACGATGCCGCGCTTCGGCGGCTTCGAGGGTGCGACGCCGAAGCCTGCCGGCTGCGCGACGTCGCGGCGGCGGCTCCCGATCGGTCGGTGCTCGGAAGTCGTGGGCTCTCCGTGTGCAGGATTCGTCATAGCCCGCGCATCATACGCGCCGGAGCCGATCGAGCCATGATCGCGAGCCTTCGTAGCGACCCCCATATCGGCAAAGCTGGAGCCGAATTCGAGTGCCTCGGGGCGATCTTCCTCACGTCCGAACAGCTTCATCGGTTCTGCGCCTCCATCCACGATTCCAGAAGGTGACTGGCTGCCAGCGAGTCGCGTGAAGCGGTCGTGCCGGTAGCTGCCACCGTGTGATCGGCCAAGCGTGACGTGAAGCGCTCGTCGTGGAGCTCCACCGGGACATCGACGTGCTGCGCAAGGCGCGCGGCGAACGATCGACATCGAGCGGTCTGGACGGTTTCACTGCCGTCCAGGCCGATGGGGAGTCCCACAATGATGCGCGTCACCTCGTGCGTGGCGACCAGCGAGACGATCGTATCGATGCCTTCGGACGTGTTCGCCTTGAGCACCGGCGCGTGTGGCTGCGCGATCGTGCCCGACAGGTCGGTCATCGCCACGCCGGTGCGTGCCTTGCCGAAGTCGAGCGCGAGCAGTCGCCCGTCCGTACCCATCGCCATCACGCGGTGGCCGACGCCAGCTGCTGCACCGACTCGCGGCCTGCGGCCAGTGCCTCGTCCAGCTTCGCGACGTCCTTGCCGCCGGCGCGCGCCATGTTCGGGCGGCCACCGCCACCGCCTCCGACGATGCCGGCGACGAGCTTGACGAGGTTGCCCGCGTGGGCGCCAGCTGCGATCGCGTCATCGCCGACCATCACCACGAGCGCGACCTTGTCGCCCTCGGCCGCGCTGCCGAGGATGACCACGGCGCCAGCACCGAGCTTGCCCTTGAGGCGGTCGGCGAGGTCGAGCAGCTCATCGCCACCGAGCGAATCGTCGCGATGCGCGATCAGCGCGAACGGACCTGCCTCGATGCGGGCGGCCAGCGCGCCTTCGAGCGCGCCGCCGCTGCGCAGCTGTGAGAGCTCGCGCTCAAGCCGGCGTGCGGTCTTCTGCAGCTCGTCGGCGCGCTCGGCGAGTCGCTCGATGTCGACGCCGAGCACACGGGATGCGGCCTCCGCGGCGTCCGCACGGGTGCGCAGGTAATTGAGGGCGCCGTCGCCGGTCAGCGCCTCGATGCGGCGCGTTCCGCCACCGACGCTGGATTCGGAGGTGATGAACAGCTGGCGGATCGCGGCGGTGTTGGCAACGTGCGTGCCGCCGCACAGCTCGCGCGACCAGCTCCCGTCCCCGACCGAGACCATGCGCACGACGTCGCCGTACTTCTCACCGAAGAGCATCGTGGCGCCGGCCTCGCGGGCCGTCTCGATGTCCACCTCGCGCCAGTCGACGGGCTCGCTCGCCGCGATGTGCGTAGCGACGATCTCCTCCACGCGCGCGAGCTCTTCCGCAGTCATGGCGCCGTGGTGGGAGAAGTCGAAGCGCAGCCGTGACGGCTCGACGAGCGACCCCTTCTGCGCGACGTGGTCGCCCAGCACCTCATGGAGCGCGGCGTGCAGCAGGTGCGTCGCGGTGTGGTTGCGCTCGGTGGCACGGCGCTCATCGCCATCGACCTCCGCGCGGACGGTGTCCCCCACCTCAAGGGTGCCATCGAGGTTGGCGAGGATGACCTGGTCGCCCTCGAACTTGAGGACCGACTCGATCGTTGCGCGCCCCTGCGGACCCGTGACCGTGCCGGCGTCGCTGACCTGGCCACCGCCCTCGGCGTAGAAGGGTGAGCGGTCAAGCTTGAGCAGCACCTCGCCGTCGCCGCCGTTGACCGGCTCGATCGCCGTGATCTTCGCGTCGACGGCGAGCTGGTCGAAGCCGACGAACTCGGCCTTGCCCACGGCCTGCACGAACTTCGCGGCCTGCTCGATCGTCTGCGAGCCGCCGCCTGCTGCAGCGCGGGCGCGTTCGCGCTGCTCCTGCATCAGCTCGTCGAAGCGCGCGCGGTCGAGCGTGCGGCCGGCCTCCTCCACGAGCTCCTCGGTCTGCTCGACCGGGAAGCCGAAGGTGTCGTGCAGCAGGAACGCCTCGTCGCCGGGGAACGTCGCGCCGGCGGGCAGCGCCTCGATCGTCTCGGTGAAGGACGCCAACCCCTTGTCGAGGGTGCGCAGGAAGCGCTCCTCCTCCGCGTTGAGCAGGTCGGTGACCGCCGCACGGTGCTCGACGAGCGCCGGGTACTGGTCGCCGAACGCATCGACGACCCGCTCCTGCAGCTGCGCGAGCACGCCACCCTGGCGGTCGGCGCCGTAGATGCCGATTCGATCCGCATGCTGGATCGCGCGGCGGATGATGCGGCGCAGCACGTAGCCGCGGCCTTCGTTGGATGGCGTCACGCCGTCGGACGCGAGGAAGGTCATGCCACGACCATGGTCGACCAGCACGCGCATCGCCTTGGTCGTTGCCACGTCATCGCCGTAGGTGCGCCCGGAGCGCTCCTCCGCCCAGCGCACGATCGGCTGCACGCTGTCGATCTCGAAGATCGACACGTTGTCCTGCAGGATCGACGTGATGCGCTCCAGGCCCATGCCCGTGTCGATGTTCTTCGCGGGCAGCTCGGTCAGGTTGCCGGCGTCGTCGCGCGTGTACTGCATGAACACGAGGTTGTAGAACTCGAGGTAGCGGTCGCCCTCGTCGCCGGGCTGTCCGTCCGGACCCCACTCGGGACCGCGGTCGTAGAAGATCTCGCTGCACGGGCCGCAGGGACCGGTCGGACCGGCCTTCCAGAAGTTGTCCGCGCCGAGCGCGACGATGCGGTCGGCGGGCACGCCCTGGGCAAGCCACAGGTCACGCGCCTCGGTGTCGAGGCTCAGGCCGAGCGCCGGGTCGCCCTCGTGGACCGTTACCCAGAGGCGGTCGGTCGGGATGCCGAGCTTGTTGACGATGAGGTCCCACGCCATCTCGATGGCGCCGGCCTTGAAGTAGTCGCCGAACGAGAAGTTTCCGAGCATCTCGAAGAAGGTCATGTGACGCGCGGTGAGCCCGACCTCGTCGATGTCGGGCGTGCGGAAGCACTTCTGGCATGACGTCACGCGCGGGCTCGGCGGCTCCTCGAGGCCCGCGAAGTACGGCTTGAAGGGCTGCATGCCCGCGACGTTGAGCAGCACGGACGGATCGTAGGAGCTCGGCACGAGCGAGGCAGACGGCACCTCGAGGTGGCCGTGGCCGACGAAATGGTCCAGGAACAAACGGCGAATTTCGGCACTCTTCATGCGCACATCCTACTGAGCCGTCCACACGCGCACACGACAGGCCTCCGACGGCCGTTTCGCCAGATGCGCGCCGCGACAAGGTAGCGGACTGCTACCATCGGCCAATCAGTTCCAATTGGGAGAGTGGACATGACGGCAAGCGACCAGACCGTGCTCGAGCAGATCGACGCACGACTCGCGGCAAGTGATCCTTCGAAGCAGCCACTCTTGGCTGGCCTGGCACAGGGAACCCTGAGCCGGGACGAGGTACGCACCTTCGCCACCCAGTACTTCCATCTGGTCGACGCACTGCCGCGCTTCGTCTCCACCGTGCACGCCGTCACGGCCGACGATGCCAAGATCCGCCGCACGCTCCTGAACATCCTCGTGCCGCTCGAGCTGCACCCGCCGAGCGCCTCCGACCTGTGGCTGCAGACCTGCGCCGCGCTCGGCCTGTTCAGCGACAGCGTGCGCACCAGCCAGCCGACGGTCGCGACCGTCGCCTGCCTTGGCGACTTCGAGTACCTGTGCCAGGCCGGCACCGTGCAGGGCGTCTCGGCGCTCTACGCATGGATGAGCCGACTGCCCTCCGTCTGCCGCATCGAGCGTGACGCACTCGCCGAGCACTACGACCTCTCGTCCGGTCCGGGCATCGAGTTCTTCGACGTCATCGGCTTCCAGGCCGAGTCACACTCACGCGCCCTGCGCCAGACGCTCGACGCACTGCTCCAGCGCTACCCGGAGGCGCAGTACGCCGCCATGGACGCCGTGCAGTCCGCGGTCATCGCCGTCGAGGGCCTCTACTCGGGCGCCCTCGCCACGCGCTAGGCAGGCCCTGCACGAACGTACGTTCGATACCGCCGCTACCATGTCGGCGTGGCAGGTGTCGACTACATCGAACGACCAGCGCGGTCCGCGCTGTACCACTCTGCGGCGATGCCCCAGATCAGCTGGACGCTGAACCCGTACACCGGGTGCGCACACCGGTGCGCGTTCTGCTACGTGCGCGGCTTCGAGCAGCGGGCGGGGCGACCGAGCGACGATCGCTACGGACGCGAGGTGCGGATCAAGGTCGGCATCGTCGAACAGCTTCGCCGTGAGCTCGCTCGTGGCAGGGGCGAGGGCGGTGTCACCATCGGCACGGCGACCGACCCGTACCAGCCGGCCGAGGGTCGCTATCGACTCACGCGCGGCTGCATCGAGGCGCTCGGGACGGCGCGCACACCGATCTCGATCATCACGCGAGGGCCGATGATCGTGCGCGACATCGACGTGCTGGTCGCCGCGGCGAGGCGTACGGAGGTGCTCGTCAACGTCTCGATACCGACGATCGACGAGGACGTGTGGCGAGCCACCGAACCCGATACCGCGCCGCCGAGGAGTCGACTGCGCGCGGTGCGCATGCTGGTCGATGCCGGCATCGAGACGAACGTGGCGCTCGCGCCACTGCTGCCGGAGGTGAGCGACACGGTCGAGAGCCTGCGCGACCTGGACCAGCATGCTCAACCTGCGCCCCGGGGTGCGCGAGCACTTTCTGACGGAGCTCGGACAGACGCATCCGAAGCTCATCCCGATCTACGAGCGTCTCTACGGACGCCCGTACTTGGATCCCGACGAGAATGCGCGTCGGATGGATGTGGTGCGACGCGAGGTTGAGCGAGCAGACATCGCCGACCGGCGTGACTCGCCGATACACGTCGAGCCGGCGCCACTGCCGCTGACGCTCTTTTGACCCGCCGGCGCGAGGCCCCCTCGGCGCGGTTCACACGAGGTGTGGCGGGTCACTCGCGTATGCGTCGACTCAGCCGCCACACCTCGTATTTCACCTGACCGGAACAGCGCGTTCAGGTCACGCGGCGG
>JAOPYV010000020.1 GCA_025964435.1 Thermoleophilia bacterium
CTCGCCGCCGTAGCCGCGGCGGCCCTCGTTGCGGGCTGCAGCTCGAGCAGCGCCGAGGCCGACGCCGCGACCTGCCTGACGGGGCGGCGCGTCATCGCGCCGCCTGCGGCCGGCGCGACCTACCTCGGCGCGTTCCCCTTCCTGGGCAACTCCGAGGACGAGGTCTCCGGCGCCGCGATCGACGGGTTCGAACGGCTCCAGGAGCGCGACCTCGGCTGGGTCTACTTCTCCGACAACTGGACGTCGGGCATTCGCTTCCCGACCGCTGCGGTGAAGACGATCCGCACGCGTGGCGCCGTGCCGTTCATCCGGATGATGCCGCGCACCACCTTCGACCAGTACCAGGTGGATCCGAAGTACTCGATGGCGAGCATCGTCTCCGGCAGGTACGACCGCCAGCTGCGGGCATGGGGACGCGCGGCGGCGAAGGCCAAGGGTCCCCTGATGGTCGAGTTCGGCACCGAGGTGAACGGCGCCTGGTTCCCCTGGAACGGGAAGTGGAACGGTGGCGCGACGAAGACCCGCTACGGCAGCCCGCGCTGGCCCGACGGCCCCGAGCGATTCCGTGACGCCTACCGACGGATCGTGCGACTGACACGCGCGGCGGGCGCCACGAACGTCACCTGGGTCTTCCACGTCGACGCCTCGCCCGAGCCTGCAGCCGCGTGGAACGCGGCGCGCTGGTACTACCCCGGCGATGCCTACGTCGACTGGATCGGGCTCAGCGCCTACGGCCCCCAGACGGCGGACGAGGAGCTCGAGCAGTTCGACGACGTGTTCGCGCCCGGCTACCGCGCGGCCGCCGCCCTCTCAAAGGCGCGCCCGTTGGCGCTGCTCGAATTCGCGATCGCCGACGGTCCGAAGTGGGACGAGGCGGCGTGGACCCGCGATGCCTTCACCGCGCTGGAATCCGGGCGCTACCCACGCGTGCGCGGCGTCGCCTGGTGGCACGAGCGCTGGATCAACGAGGATGAGTCGGTCTCCGACCTGCGCATCGACTCGAGCCCCGAGCAGCTCCGCGCATACCGCGATGCCGTCGCGACGTCCCGGTACACGACCAAGCTCCAGACGCGCTGCGTGCGCGGCTCGGGCTGACCGCGCTCGCCGGCTCCCTCCTCCGCCCGTCGCCCGTCGCCCGCCGCCCGCCACGAAATCTCCAGACGCCACATCCGGGTGGCGAGGCCGAGCTGCCTGGAAACGCACGTGTGCGCTGAGCGGGCCCCCACGGCCCGCCCAGCGCACACACGACATCCCACGGTCTCCCACGACCTCCACGACACATGCGTGCGCTGGGCGGGTCCCCACGACCTGCCCAGCGCACGCGCCCTCCTCCCACAACGCATGCAGCGCTGAGCGGGCCCCCACGGCCCGCCCAGCGCACGGTCGCGCTAGGACAGGCTCGTCGGTGAGACGAACGTCCAGCCGCGTGCGGTAAGTCCGTCGAGCGCCTGCTCGAGTGGCCCCGGGCCCCAGAACGGGTGGAAGTAGAAGGAGGCGAAGCCGTCGCGCACCACCTTGTTCTTGTCAGCGCCGTTGAGGATGTCCGCGACCGGGTGGATGGGGAACTGGTAGAACGCCTCGGGCTCGTAGCTGCCGATGTTCTCCGGGAGCACCGCGCTGCCGTAGACGTCTCGCACCACGAACGGGAAGCGCTGCCCGATCGGCCGCGCGTAGTCGACCGCGCCACCCTTCATCACGCCGCTGAAGTACAGCGCCCGCTCCCAGCGCGTCGGATACATCGCCTTGGCGGCGTCGTAGCCATTGACCGACGAGGTGTAGTGCGGGAACTCGAAGATCTTCGGGGCGGTGAGCTTGGCCGCCGCGAAGGCCGCGTTCGCGCTCGTCATCCGACCCTTCGCCCACGCCGGCGAGTCCTCCGGCACCGGGCCGGCGAAGTTGAGCGTGTGATCGGTGTTCTCGGTCACGCGGTAGAACTCGAAGTCGTTGCCGCTGACACCGTCGTACGGGTTGGCGACGCTGCCGTACTGGTGCGAGAACCCGTGGTTGATCATCACGCCACCACGCGCCTGCATGTACTTGAGTGCGGCAACCACCTGTGGCGTCTGCGCCAGCGTCAGCGTGGTCGTCGTGCCCTGGACCTTCTTCGGGTCCCGGTACTGCGGGCTGACGCCGAACCCGAACGGGATCCTGCGCTTGTAGAGCGCGTCCGCAACCGCCTTCAGGTCCGCCGGGTCGCTGTTCGGCGTGATGTCCTCCAGGCGGATCAGGGCGCGATGCCGCTCGGGCGTGGCCGGAGCCAGCGCGTCGAACAGCAGGTCGACGAACGCGAGGTCGCGGTCGGTCTCTCCCGTGTACGTGAACGGGTTCTCACCGATGTAGGTGAGGTTGCCGCTCCGAACCGCCCAGGGCAGCGTCGTGCCGTCTGCGCGGGTCGCCGTGGCGAGCGTCGTCACCTTCGCCGGATCCAGCGCCGCGTACTGCATGATGCCGCCGCGGTTGAGCAGCGAGCGATCGAGCTTCACGCCCTTGTAGGTGACGCTGGACACGTCGCTCGTGTCGAACTGCCACCACTGCCAGCCGTACTTGGCCTGGAAGTCGACGTGACGGCTCGCCATGCGCCAGATGTTGTCGTAGATCCACACGACCGGCTTCGTCGTCTTGTAGGCGTCGTCGAGGAACGCGTCCGGCAGCGGCTCGTCGTAGGTCGATCCGATGTAGATCGTGGCGGTGTAGGCGTCGAGCGTTCCCGCCGTGTAGTTGGCGACGGGCATCGACTTCCACGAGCCGAACCGGCTGGCGAGGTTCGCCGTCGACATCGCGTACAGCTCACCCATCCAGCCATAGGCGCCCGTGGTGTCGTACAGGATCAGCGTCTTGGCGGTGCCACCGCCCGGAGCTGCGGCGCCGCTCGAGCGTGCGATCGTCGTCGCCGCGAAGGTGGACTTCATCACCTCGGCCGGGACTGCCGCAGTCGTGCCCTCGCCAGATCCCGAGAGCAGGCCGCTGATGTGCGGCGCCACGCGCGGCGGCCTGACGGGACGGTTGCAGCGCACCCACACGACGCGGTGCTGCTTGCCCTTGCGGACGCTGCGCTTGCACAGCTGGATGCACCCCTTCGGTCGGAGCACGGGGCGCCCGCTGGGCAGGCGTACCTTCGTACAGTACTTGACGGGCTTGCGGTGTGACGCGGCCTTTCGTTCCGCGGGCGCCGCCTCGGCGCTCGCTGTCATGGCGAGGCTCGACATGCAACCGGCGGTGATCGCCAGCAGCGCGAGCAGGAGTGTCAGTCGGTGGGGGCGGTACATCAGCGTGCTCCTGTCATGATGGATTCGAGGACGAGCGCCCCAGTGGCACTCGACGTGGGGACGAGCTGCAACGGTCGTGGTTCCTGGACGCGAGCTGGCGCGAGCTCGGCGGCCAGCAGGTCAGCGATGCGGAGGGCGGCGTTGCCGTCGCCGTAGGGCTGGGGCGCCGTCGCCATCGCCGCCAGTGCGAACGGATCTGCGAGCAGCCGCAGCAGCTCGGTCTCGACGAACTCGGGATCGGTGCCACAGAGCATCACGCACCCCGATGCGACGCCTTCCGGGCGTTCGGTCGTGTCGCGCATGACGAGCAACGGTACGCCGAGCGCCGGCGCCTCCTCCTGCATGCCGCCGCTGTCAGTGAGGATCAGGTCGCTCGAGCACATGAGCTGCACGAACTCGGCGTACTCCACCGGATCCAACAGCAGGACACCGTCACGGCCACCGAGCTCCTCGGCGACCACGTCGCGCACCGCTGGGTTCGGGTGCACGGGCAGGACCACCTCGACGTCATGCTCGGCAACGATCCGCGCGAGCATGCGCAGCAGCTGCCGCTGCACGTCGCCGTGCGTCTCGCGCCGGTGCATCGTCACCAGCAGCCGCCGTGCGCGACGCCGGGCGGGAATGAGATGGGCGACGCCGTCGTTGCGACGCACCATCTCCTGGACCGCGTCGACGGCCGTGTTGCCCGTGACGTGGATCCGGTCCGCCGGTACGCCCTCGCGGACGAGGTTGTCAGCTGAATCCGTCGTCGGACAGAAGTGCCAGCGGGCGATCGAGCCGATCAGCGTCCGGTTGCCCTCCTCCGGGAACGGCGATGCGAGATCCCCCGTGCGCAGCCCAGCCTCGACGTGTGCGACAGGGATGTGCAGCCAGAACGCGGCGAGTGCGGCACAGAGCGCCGTCGTCGTGTCGCCCTGGACGACGACCGCTGCGGGGCGCTGGTCGCGCACCGCTCGTCCGAGCGTGGCGATGGCCAACGAGGCGAGCCCGTCGATGCTCTGGCCGTGCTCCATCAGCCCGAGGTCGAGGTCGGGCGTGATCCGATGGGTCGCGAGCGCCTGGTCGAGCATCTCGCGGTGCTGCGCCGTGGTGACGTTCACCGCATGCAGCTCCGGGTGCGCGTCGAGCGCCGTGATGACCGGGGCGAGCTTGATCACCTCCGGTCGCGTCCCGAAGCACACCATCACGGGTGTGGTCGTATCGTAGGGATGCATCACGTCGCTCCTCCTGTGAGCCGCGCATCCGCGGCGAGATCGTGGCTGCTGATGGCGCTGCGGGCGGTCTTCGCCCAGCCGTTGCGCCGCAATGCGATGCGTCCGAGCGCCAGCGCGGTCGCCGGCATGCTCCAGAGGTAGTGGTAGACGGTGTAGAGCACCATCACGCCGGTGAGCATCGTCAGCGGAAGCCGCGCCTCGGCATGACGTTGGTAGGTGTGGCCGACGAAGACGATCGGTGTCAGCGCCAGCACGAGGAACACCATCGTCGAGCCGAGCGGCGCGTGGAGCTCGAACAGGCCGTCCCACGACGCGAAGCCCAGCGCGAGGGCGACGACGGTGACCACCTGCAGGAGCGCGAGCACGCCGTAGGCGCCGAGCAGCAGGTGCAGCGTCAGGTCGGCGCGCGCCTGGAGCGTCAGCTGCGCCGACGGTCGCCAGAGCGACCCGAGGTGCGTCCAGCAGCTCAGGTGCCCCTGCACCCAGCGCGTTCGCTGGCGGACGAATCGCCGCGGATCCACCAGCGCCTGCTGGGCGACGAACGCGGTCGGGCATGCGCGCAGGCGCCAGCCATTGCGAGCCAGGCGCAGTCCGATCTCGAGGTCCTCGGTCAAGCAGGACGTCCACGGATCAGGCCCGAGCCCTTGCAGCGCGGCGAGCCGCATGAACTGTCCGTTGCCACCCATCAGCACGCTCCCGATCTGGTCGCGTGCGCCCTGGAAGAGGTGTCCGTAGGCGACGAACTCGATGTCCTGCATCCGCGCGAGGAAGCCCGCACGGGCGTTCCACATGCGCACCGACACCTGCACGCCGCCGACGCGTGGGTCGTGGAACAGCGGAGCGACCTGCTCGATGGCGTTCGGGTCCAGCCAGCCATCCGCGTCGAGGATGCACACGACGATGCTGGTGGCGTCGTGGCCGCGAAGCCGCGGGTCGTCGATCTCGAGCAGGCCTTCGATCACGCCGATCGCGGCATTGAGCACGTCACCCTTGCCGCGCCCAGCCACGGCGACGTCGCGACTGAAGACGATGGTGCGGTCGCGATCAGCGGCATCCCACGCCACAGCTGCCGTGGCGTCGTCGGAGCCGTCATCCATGACGAGCAGCAGCGGCTCACCGGCCAGCGACTGCGCGCGCTCGACCGTCCGAGCAATGACGACCTCCTCGTTGCGGGCAGGCACGACGATGACGACGAGCGGCGCCTCGATGTCGGTGTACCCCACCTCGGCAGCCGTCGGAGCGAGCACGACCGCGCGCTCACGCGTGCGGCGGTTGTACGCCGCGAGCGCAAACAGGAGCACGTAGTAGCAGCAGATGCCGACCGCGAACCAGCCGAGCCCACCTGCGACGCGACCCAGCACGCACGAGCCCGCACATTCGGTGCCGATGGCGCGGACGCTGCCACCCGCCACCACGTACATGGCGAGGAACCACACCGTGGCCAGCGTGCCGCTCGAGATGAGGTGGCCCAGTGCATCGCGGACGGGGTGGTAGAACGCCGTGCCGACCGTCGAGTGCCGAGTTGTGGGGAGGGGGTCCATGCGCCGATTCGGCCCCGACGGATTGGGGAAGTTGCCGTCGAGGTCGGGCGACACTGGCGGATCGCGACGCGAACTTCGACGTCAATTCATGCACGGCGCGTGCACGTCTGCGCAGAGGGTGGCGATCCTAGCGGTGCGCGAACTCCGGCTCACGCTTCTCGACAAAGGCGGCCATGCCCTCCGACTGGTCCGCCGTGGCGAAGGTCGAGAAGAACGTGCGTCGCTCGAAGAGCAGGCCTTCGGCGAGGCTCGACTCGGCGGCGCGGCGGACGGATTCCTTGATCATCAGCGTGCTCGGCAGCGACTTGGAGGCGATCGTCGTCGCCGTGGCGATGGCGTCGTCGAGCAGGTCGGCAGCCGGCACGATGCGCGACACGAGGCCCGCGCGCTCGGCTTCCTCGGCGCCCATGAAGCGACCGGTGAGGTTGAGCTCCATCGACTTGGCCTGACCGATCAGGCGTGTCAGTCGCTGCGTGCCACCGAGGCCCGCGATGACGCCGAGGTTGACCTCGGGCTGGCCGAACTTCGCCGTGTCGGCGGCGAGGATGACGTCACACATCATCGCGAGCTCGCAGCCGCCACCCAGCGCGAAGCCGGCAACGGCAGCGACGATCGGCGTGCGCACGGCTGCGAAGTCATCCCAGCGGCGGAAGAAGTTGGTCAGGTAGATGTCGACGAACTCCTTGCCGTGCATCTCCTTGATGTCGGCGCCCGCGGCGAAGGCGCGCTCGCTGCCCGTCAGCACGATGCAGCCGATGCCGGGGTCGGCGTCGAACGCCTGCGCGACCGAGACGACCTCCTCCATCAGCTGGGAGTTGAGCGCGTTGAGCGCCTTCGGCCGGTTCAGAGTGATGATGCCGACGCGCCCTTGGCGCTCGACGATGATCGTCTCGTACGTCTTCTCGGTGGCGGTCGTCATCGCGTGGCTCCAGTGGGAAGGTTGTCGGTGATCATCTGGTACACGGCGCCGAAGTCCTTCGTGCGTGCCAGCTCGTCGCTGAAGCGCTCGTAGATCTCGAGCGCATGCTTGCCGAGCTCGTTGTTGGTGTGGGTCGCGTCGGCGGCGGCCTGCGCGAGGCGCAGGTCCTTCTGCATCAGCGCGACGGCGAAGCCCGGCTTGTAGTCGTTGTTGGCTGCGCTCGTCGCAACGACGCCGGGAACCGGCGCGTTGACGCTGACCGACCAGCACTGGCCCGACGACGTCGAGGCCACGTCGAAGAACGCCTGATCGCTCAGGCCGAGCTGCTTGGCCAGCGCGAAGGCCTCGGCGGTGCCGACCATCGAGATGGCGAGCAGCATGTTGTTGCAGAGCTTGGCGGCCTGGCCCGAGCCGGCGTCGCCGCAGTGCACGAGCCGCTTGCCCATCGCCTCGAGGATCGGCGTGGCGCGTGCGAAGTCCTCGGCGCTGCCACCGACCATGAAGGTCAGCGTTCCCGCCTCGGCTCCGACCACGCCGCCACTGACCGGCGCGTCGACTGCAGCGAAGCCGCGCCCATCGGCGAGCTCGTGGAACTCCCGCGCCTCGAACACGTCGATCGTGGAGCTGTCGATCAGCAGCGCGCCGGGCTTGGCTGCGTCGAGGAGGCCCTGCTCGCGGTACGCGTCGAGCACGTACTTGCCGCCGGGCAGCATCGTGATGATGACGTCGGCGTCGGCAACGGCCTCGACGCCGCTGGTGGCGGCCGTCGCACCCTCGGCGACGATGCCCGCGACCAGCTCCGCAGAGAGGTCGTACGCGACGACGTCGTAGCCCGCCTTGACGAGGTTGATGGCCATCGGACCACCCATGTGGCCGACGCCGATGAAGGCGATCTTCTGCGTGCTGCTCATGTCGACGCTCCCAGTCCGAGTTCCTCGATGCCCTGCAGCGGAGCGAAGTGGCGATCCACCTGCGCCTGCGTCACGGCCTCGAGCGTGTCCGGCTTCCACGCCGGCGTTCGATCCTTGTCGATCACTGCGGCGCGGATACCCTCCACGAAGTCCCCATCCGGGACGAGGAATGCACAGGCCGCGCGGAACTCGGCATCGAGGCACTGCTCCAGCGACTCAAGTTCCTCCGCCTCGCGCACGGCGCGGAGCGCGACCTTGAGCGAGGTCGGCGACTTGGTGACGATCTCCTCGGCCGTCGCCTGCGCGTCGGGCTCGGGTCGTGCGCGCAGCGCGGCGACGATCTCCTCGACCGTGTCGTGCGCGTAGGCGGCGTCAATCCACTCGCGCGCTGCCGCGAGCTTGCTGTGGCCGAGGTCGGGAGCGACGGATGCCGACGCGAACGTCAGTGCGCCCTCGACGTCGCCGGTGCGCAGCTCCTCGACGAAGGCGACGACGGCGTCACTGGGGATGACCGCATCGGCGAAGTCGACGAGCAGTGCATCCTGCGCGCCGATCACGCCGCCGGTGAGCGCCATGTGCGTGCCGAGCTCGCCCGGTGCGCGCGAGAGCAGCCAGGTGCCGCCGACGTCCGGCGTGAAGCCGATGCCGACCTCCGGCATGGCGAGCTTGAGGCGATCGGTCGCCACGCGATGGCGGGCGTGTGCGGCAAGGCCGACACCTCCACCCATGACGAGACCGTCCATCAGCGCCACGACCGGCTTCGGGTAGCTCGCGATGCGCGCGTCGAGCAGGTACTCCTCGCGCCAGTACTCAGCCGCGATCGACGGATCGGACTTCGCCGACTCCCAGAGGGCCTTGATGTCGCCGCCGGCGCAGAAGCCGCGCTCGCCCGCGCCGTCGAGCAGGACGACGCGCACGGAATCGTCGGTCTCCCACTCGGTCAGCGCGGCGTCGATGTCGCGGATCATCCCGAGCGTCAGCGCGTTGATCGCGCGCGGTCGGTTCAATGTCAGTCGGCCCATCGCGCCGACGACGCGGACGATCAGCTCTTCCTCGGCGATCACGACGTCGCTCGTCATGCCCGTGCTCCCTTGAGCAGGTCGC
This sequence comes from Thermoleophilia bacterium, assembly GCA_025964435.1. GTDB lineage: Bacteria > Actinomycetota > Thermoleophilia > Gaiellales > SKUG01 > JAGQUL01. The sequence continues at coordinate 8,956 of JAOPYV010000020.1, forward strand.
GTGCGATCACGACGCGCATGATCTCGTTCGTGCCCTCGACCACCTGGTGCACGCGCAGGTCGCGGAACACCTTCTCGATGCCGTACTCGGTCATGCAGCCATATCCACCGTGGATCTGCAGCGCCTTGTCAGCCACCGAGCTCGCGGCGTCGGTCGCGAAGCGCTTGGCCATCGCGCAGAGCTTCGTCGCCTCGGGGTCCTTGGCGTCGAGCGTCGCTGCGGCTCGCCACAGCAGCGTGCGCGCAGCCTCGAGGTCGGTCGCCATGTCCGCCAGCTGGAACTGCAGGTGCTGCAGGTTGGCGAGCGGCGCGCCGAATGCCTCGCGCTCCGTGACGTAGGCCAGGCTCTTCTCGAGCGCGAACTGCGCGCCACCGATCGAGCACGCGCCGATGTTGAGGCGTCCGCCGTTGAGTCCGGCCATGGCGATGTTGAAGCCCTTGCCCTCCTCACCGAGGCGGTTCTCGACCGGGACCTTGACGCCATCGAGCGTCACGGTGCGCGTCGGCTGGGCGACCCAGCCGAGCTTCTTCTCGAGCGCGCCGTAGCCGAGGCCCTCCGCGCCGTCCTCGACGATGAACGCCGAGATGCCCTTGGGGCCGGGGCCGCCGGTGCGCGCCATGATGATGTAGACGCCCGCCGTGCCGGCACCGGAGATGAACGCCTTGTCGCCGGTCAGTACGTAGTGGGTGCCGTCCTCGCTCAGCTCCGCGCGCGCCTTGAGCGCGGCGGCGTCGGAGCCGCTCGATGACTCGGTCAGGCAGTAGGCGCCCAACTGATCCATCGACGTGAGGGCAGGCAGGAATCGTTCCTTCTGCGCGTCGTCACCGAAGCTGTCGATCATCCACGCCACCATGTTGTGGATGGAGATGTAGGCCGCCACCGACGGGTCGCCCGTGCCGAGCGCCTCGAAGATGAGCGCCGCGTCCAGGCGCGACAGGCCCGAGCCGCCGTGCTCCTCGGAGACGTAGATGCCGCCGAAGCCGCTCTCCGCCCCCATGCGCAGCACGTCGAGCGGGAGGTCCTTGTCCTGCTCCCACTCCAGCGCGCCGGGCGCGAGCTGCTCGTCGGCGAACTGGCGCGCCAGGGCGGCGATGTCGCGATGGTCGTCGTTCAGGCTGAACGGGCGCGTGCCCGCGATCTCGGTGCTCATGGGAGACGAACCTCGGTGGCGTAGGAAACGCAAGCACTCTACACCCGTGCGCGGTGACGACCCGGAACCGACGGGAGAATGCGCTCTTTCGATCGCCGATCCAGCGAAGAACCGTCGCGTGATCGGCTCGGATGCGCCGGCTCCTTCGAAAAGCTTCGCTCGGCGCAGGATGTTCTCGCCGGAATGCTTTAAGACGCCACTTCCCGGTGCCGAAACCCACGGGGCATGCCCGCGTCCGCAATATGTCCCACGCGCGATAGCGCCGCCACCGCGGCGCTGCGTGCTGGACTCCGCGGGACATGCCTGTTCCTCGCCGCGGCGATCACGTGGTGCATCCTCGGGACGACGACCAGCCATGCCGCCCCGATCTGGGTGAGCCTCCGGCAACGGCCAGGCCGCATGGATCCACGACGGAACCACCGAGGTCGTCCAGACCACCACGAAGCGCACCGGCGGCCATGCCCTGCAGCTCACCCATGGCGGTGGCTTGGGATCCGCCTTCCGCTTCGACATGCGGGACGTCGACCAGGCGACGCTGCGCTTCTACCTCTATGCCAACTCGCTGCCGGCCGTCAACCAGGACGTCCTGGGTGGAGCGTTGCCGAATACCACTACCGCTGCACGCGTCGGTCGCCTGTACGTCAGCCCGACCGGCCAGACGCAGCTCGGCTACAAGAACGCCGCGAACACGGCGGTCAACCTCGTGAACGGCCCCGTGATCAGCGCCGGTACGTGGTATCGCATCGACATGGCGATCAACACCCAGGGCACCACGTGGACGACGCAGTGGAGCGTCAACGGCGCTCCGCAGACCCCGACGAACCTTACCGGGATGTCTGCGGACACGATGAACCAGTTCCAGGTGGGCTCCGCGACGGGCAGCGACGTCGCACAGTTCACCTACGACGACTTCGCGGTGACCGACACGACCGCCGACTACCCGATCGGCGCCGGCGGCTCGCTGGGCTACCGCATCGACGGTGCCGGCACCCACGCGACGCCCGGCTCGTTCCAGGACAACGACAGCACCGCGATCGATGCCACCAGCTGGACTCGGCTCGATGACCCCATCCCGTCCATGACGGACTTCGTCAAGCAGACGACCACGGGCTCCACGAGCTACCTGGAGTGGACCCTGCAGAACACGGCGCTCACCTCCACCGCCAACTGGGTGTCGGCCGTCATGGCGTCGCACTCGTCGAGCTCGACCTCCGTGACGGGCACCACCAAGGTCGTCCGCAGCGGCGACACCGACGGTGCGGCACCCGTGCTCCACAGCGGGAACATGGCGACGAACACGACCCTGGGCACCCGCCAGGCCATCATCCCGGCGCCCGTCGCCGGTTGGACCCCGTCTGAGGTGAATGCACTCAAGATCCGCATGGGGTATGTGAACCCGGTCGGCACTGTCCCGTACTGGGATTCGGCCATGGTCGAGGTCGACAGCCCGGATGGTCCCACCAACTCCCCGACCGGCGCGTACACCGACGACGCGAATGCATCGGCGGGCGCCACGAATCCGACGACGATCACCTCGTCGACGCCGCACTTCAGCTTCCTGAACTCGACCGGCGGTGTGGCGACGCTCGAGCGAACGCAGGTGCTGTCGAGCCCGCTCGACGACGTCGTGGCGCTCTGGCACCTGGATTCGGCGACGGGGATCACCACCGACAGCAGCGGCAACGGGCGCACCTTGACGGGATTCAACGGCCCCACGACGACTGGTGGGCCCAGCTCCGCGTTCAACCAGGCAACGCACCTGAACGGAACGAGCCAGTACTACTCCACGCCGTCCAATGCAGCGCTCAACCTGACGTCGAACTTCACGCTGGAGACCTGGTTCCGCGCGACGACGGTGAGCGGCTCGGCCTCACCCACGATCGTGGGCCGCCAGAACAACGCGACGACCGCCACGAACTACGAGATCTACTTCGACAGCGCGAGCAAGGACATCTTCTTCTCCTTCAGCAAGGGCAACGGCGCCACGTGGATGGACACGAACACGCCGGGGGCTGCGCTCCTGGATGGCGCCTGGCACCACGTCGCCGGCTCGTACGATGGCACCAATGCGCGGCTGTACGTGGACGGCGTCCTGAAGGACACCACGGCCTTCACGGGGCTCGTCGACACGCCGGCGCAGCCGATCACCATCGGGCGCGACAACACGGCAAGCACGATGTACTTCAAGGGTGACGTCGACGACGTACGGCTCAGCAGCGTCGTACGAAGCGCAGCCGAGATCCTCGGCGCCTATCGCACCACGGCACCCCACGCGACAGTGCTGTGGGACAGCAGCACGAGCGACGCGGGAAACGCACTCGCGAGCTGCGCCAAGGCGGCCCGCTGCGCTGACATCACCTACGGTGCCACCGGCACGCCGATCCCATTGTCCTTCGGGGGCGCACGCTACTGGGTGACCACGAAGCTGAAGGGGTCGATCGGGTCGTGGTCGGCGTGGAGCACGGCCGACTGGTTCGAGATGGGATCCGAACCCAGGCCGACGACCCCCTTCGTCCATGACACGAACGCGGCGTCCGGCGCTGCGAATCCGACGAACATCGTGGCCAGCGCACCCCATTTCAGCTTCGTGAATGCGACAGCCGGCACGGCGGACCGACATCGGACGCAGGTCCTGACGTCACCCCTCACGAACGTCGTGTCGCTGTGGCACATGGACACCGCCACCACGGCGACGACCGACAGCAGCGGCATGGGGCATCCGCTCACCATCACTGGAGCCACGACGGGCACCCATGCCGGATTTGCGGATGCGCTGACGTTCACGACCACGGGCAAGGAGGCGATCGCAGCGGCCTCACCCGACTACGACATGCCGCGGAACTTCACCGTCGAGGCATGGTTCCGGACCAGCTCGATCGCGAACGACCCATACCCGACGATCACTGGAAAGATCGACGCTGCCACCGGTCTCATCAAGAACTGGGAGATCGTCTTCGATCGATCCACCACCACGCTCGACGTGAACATCACGGTCGACAACGGCAGCTCGAGGAACCTGTCGGTCGCCGGGGCAGCGCTGGTCGACGGTAACTGGCACCACGTCGCCACGGTCGTCGACGCGGGCAACGTGTGGCGCCTGTACGTCGACGGGGTCGAGGTGACCTCGACTCCACTCGGCACTGCGGTGGTCGATACCCCATCCAACAAGGTCAGCATCGGCTCCGACGGCATGGGCGGCAGCTGGTTCAACGGCGACATCGACGAGGTGCGCATCAGCAAGGTCGCGCGAAGTGCGGCCGAGATCCTCGGATACTTCAACACGGGCGCGCCCCATGCGAAGACCATGTGGGACAGCGACGCCAGCGATACGGGAACAGCGATCCCCTCGTGCGCACTCGCCGCCCGCTGTTCCGACATCACCTACGGATCCACGGGGACGCCCAGCCAGCTCCTCCATGGCAACGCGCGCTACTGGGTCACCACCAAGCTGCGCGCAGGAGCCGGGGCGTGGTCTGCGTGGAGCACCGCCGACTGGTTCGAGACGGATCCACCGCCGGCCCCGACCAGCCAGTACGTCCACGACACCAATGCGCAGGCAGGCTGGGCGAACCTGACCGACGTCTCCTCAGCGACGCCGCACTTCTCCTGGATCAACCCCGGGTCGACGGTGAACCAGCAACGGGTCCAGGTCTTCAACGACGTGATCGATGCGGACGTGCTCGGGCTGTGGCACTTCGACACTGCGACGGGGGCAACCGCCGACGGTTCCGGCAACGGTCGCACCCTCACGATGACTGGCACGCCCACGGCTCCGGCGGGGCAGGCCGGGTTCGCTGAGGCGATCGGGCTCAACGGCACGACCCAGCACGCGCGGGCTGCAGCCCATGCGTCCTTCAACCAGACCAACGACTACTCGGTCCAGGCCCGCTTCAAGGCATCCGGCATCGCCGTCGCCTTCCCGACGCTGGTCGAGGAATCGAGTGGTGGATGCGCCGGTACCTGCAACTTCGCCCTGCAGTTCGTGCAGTCCGGCAGCAAGTTCCAGGCCACCACGACCGTCGGGGGCGTCCAGTACGTCGTGCAGACGACGGCGGTCGGCCTGACCGACGGCCTGTGGCATTCGGCGACCATGACCGTCGATTCCGGCAACACCTTGCGCTTGTACGTCGACGGAGGGCTCGCCGGCAGCATTGCGCTCCCCGGGCCATCCGACACTCCGGCAGGCGGCGTCTACATCGGTGCGTCGCAGACGCTCGCAGCAGCCAGCCGGTTCACGGGACAGCTCGATGACGTGCGCATCCTGGGCCGCGCCCTGTCGGCAGCGGAGGTCGCCGGGTATGACGCCAGCGTCGCCCCCCACGGCACCCTGATGTGGGATTCCAGCCCCACGGGTGCCGGCGTGGCGCTCGCCAGCTGCGCCCAGGCCGCGCGCTGCGCCGACATCGTCTACGGGACTGGCGGCGGGTCGACGGCGCTCGCGACGGGCGGGGCTCGCTACTACGTGCGCGCGAAGGTCCGCGCGGCCGGAGACGTCTGGAGCCCGTGGAGTACCCCGGACTGGTTCATGTCGAACCCGCCTTCCCTGAGCATCGGCCTCGCGGCGACCCTGCCCCTGGGAACCGCCGTGGCGAACGGCGATGTCAGTGCCAGCACGGCCGTCTCGGTCACGACGAACGCCTCCCACGGCTACACGCTGCTGGCGACGGACGGCAGCGACACGACCGGCGGCGGCCTGCTGCCCGCGTTCACCACGACGATCCCTGACTGGACCGGGACGAACGCGACCCCGACGACGTGGGCTACCGGCGTGAACGGCGGGACCGGCTACCTCGGGGTCAGCGTCATCGGTGTCACCGGCCCAGCCGGCAAGCTCGCCAAATGGGGCACCGGCGTCACCAACACCGACTACGTCAACAACAAGTACGCGGGCCTCAGGCTGAGCACCGGCACGACGCTCCACACCCGCAGCTCATACTCCGCGGCAGCGGAGAACGTCACCTTCTCGGTGCGCCTCGGCATCAGCTCGACGGTGCCCCCCGGTAACTTCGAGGACACGATCACCATCTCGGCGGTCGCGAACCCCTAGCGCCCGAGCGTCGATCCTCAGTTCATCGTCGGGATGACGAAGCTCGCGCCCTCGCGCAGGCCGTGTGCGGGCCATCGCTGCGTGACGGTCTTCGTCTTCGTGTAGAAGCGGATCGCATCGGGACCGTGCTGGTTCAGGTCGCCGAATCCGGAGCGCTTCCAGCCACCGAAGGTGTGGTAGGCGATCGGCACCGGGATCGGCACGTTGACGCCAATCATGCCGGCCTGCACGCGGCTCGTGAAGTCACGGGCGGCGTCGCCGTCACGGGTGAAGATCGCGGCGCCGTTGCCGTACTGGTGCTCGTTGACCATGCGCAGGCCGTGCTCGTAGTCGTCGGCACGTGCGATGACCAGGACGGGACCGAAGATCTCCTCCTGGTAGATGCGCATGCCCTCGGTGACCTTGTCGAAGAGCGTGGCGCCGAGGTAGAAGCCCTCCTCCGCACCTTCGAGCGTGAAGCCGCGGCCGTCGACGAGCAGCTCAGCGCCCTCCTCCGTGCCGATCGCGATGTAGTCCTTGACGCGCTCGAGCGCGGACTTGGAGACGAGCGGGCCGAAGTCGGCGTCGGGGTCGGACGGGCGACCGACGCGCAGCGCCTCGACGCGCGGGATGAGCTTGGCGACGAGCGCATCGGCCGTCTCCTTGCCCACGGGCACCGCGACGGAGATCGCCATGCAGCGCTCGCCGGCGGAGCCGTAGCCGGCACCGACGAGGGCGTCGGCGACCTGGTCCAGGTCGGCGTCGGGCATGATCAGCATGTGGTTCTTGGCGCCACCGAAGCACTGGGCACGCTTGTTGTGCTGCGCGGCGGTCTCGTAGATGTACTGCGCGATGTCGGACGAGCCAACGAAGCCGACCGCCTTGACGCGGTCGTCGTGCAGCAGCGCGTCGACGGCGACCTTGTCACCGTTGATGACGCTGAAGATGCCCTTGGGCAGCCCCGCCTCGAGCAGCAGCTCGGCGAGCGCCATCGGCACCCCCGGGTCGCGCTCGGAGGGCTTGAGGATGAAGGCGTTACCTGCGGCGAGCGCCGGGCCCGCCTTCCAGAGCGGGATCATCGCCGGGAAGTTGAAGGGCGTGATGCCGGCGACGACGCCGAGCGGCTGGCGCATCGAGTAGACGTCGATGCCGGTGCCGACGCTCTCGGAGTACTCGCCCTTGAGCAGGTGCGGTGCGCCGACGGCGAACTCGACGACCTCGACGCCGCGCTGGATGTCGCCCTTGGCGTCGGCGACGGTCTTGCCGTGCTCGCTCGAGAGCAGCGCGGCAAGCTTGTCCATGTCGCGGTTCACGAGGTCGAGGAAGCGCATGAGGATGCGCGCGCGCTTCTGCGGGTTGGTCGCGGCCCATGCGGGCTGCGCCGCAGCTGCGACGTCGATCGCGTGCGTGACTTCCTCGGTCGAGGCGAAGGCGACGCGCGCCTGGACCTGACCAATGCTCGGATCGAAGACGTCGCCGTAGTTACCGGACGTTCCCGGAACCAGCTCGCCACCGATGAAATGGTCGATCTCGCGGACGCTTACCTGCACGCTCATGGACGCTCTCCTGCCTTGAGGGACAACGTCGCGAGACTACCACCAGCCCCAGGCCAGCGCGGAGCAGACGCTCCGCTCAGGCGAGTTCGACGTGCCGCGTTCCCCGGCTACTGCGCCGTGATGACCACGACGAGGTCGTCACCGACGACCACGTCCCAGCGTCGACCGAGCGCGTGGACACCGCGCCAGGCGAGGCCACGAGCCCACGACGGCACCGTGTTCACGCGTGAGACGAGCGAGCTGGTTGCGGCGTCGACCTCGAGGCCGAGCACGGTGCGCAGCATGAGCAACGGTGAAGCAGCAGCGACGGCGAGCGGATCGTTGCCACCGGTCAGCGGCGTCGGTGCGCGCTCGTCGCGGCCACGGTCGGCGCCGACGAGCGGCTCGCTGACGCGACCACCGTGCGCGGCACCGCCGTCGATCAGCGCACGGAAGATCCGCGCCGCGGCGGCGGGATTGGTCCGGGCGATGCCGGCGGCGCAGAGCGCCGAATCATGGGGCCAGACGGATCCGTTGTGGAGGCTGGCGGGCTCGAAGCCGGCATCGAGCGTCGACAGCGTGCGGATGCCCCAGCCGGAGTTGAGCGATGGGTGCAGCAGCTGCGCGCTGATCCGGTCGACATGGTCCGGTGCGCTGAGCGCTCCGGCCCAGAGCACGTGCCCGATGTTCGAGCACGATGCATCGAGCGGCAGGCCCGAGCCATCGACGGCATGTGCGAAGAACGCACCACGTCGTGGGTCATCCTCGCTCACGAGCTGGCTCGCGGGCATCTCCACCAGGTAGCGCTCCGGGATGCGCGCCGCAAGCTGCTCGGCGCGGATCGTCCACGCCTGCGCTGCGGCCGGGTCGCTCCAGACGGTGCGTGCCAGGTGCGCGGCAGTGCGCAGCGCCGCCACCGAGTACGCCTGCACCTCGATCGGACGGATCACGCCGCTGGCGGCGCCACCGGCGCGGTCCTGCTGCGAATCGCTCGATCTCTTCCAGCCCTGCACGTCGAGACCGCGGGTCGCACGCCGCACGTAGGCGACGAGGCCGAGCCCGTCCTCGTCGATGCGGGCCTCGATCCAGGCGACGGCAGCACGCGCGTTGGCTTCCAGCTGCATCGCCAGCTCGGGGGTGCCACTCCAGGCGCATGCCTCGCCCAGCAACATGAGGAACAGCGGCGTCGAATCGACCGCGCCGTAGTAGCGCTCGTGCCACCGCTCAGCCGCAGCACCGCGGCGCTCGTCGTGCTGGATCTTGCCCGGCGCGGCATCGGTCGACAGGTCGTAGCCCGCCGACTGGTGGCGTGCCAGGTGCAGCAGAGTCGAGCGCGCGATCTGGGGATCGATGGGCAACGCCATCCACGCCGACAGCATCGCGTCGCGACCGACCACCGTGGCTGCCCACGGCAGGCCGGCGGCGAAGATCGAGCCGTCGGGCTCCTGCAGTCGGATGCCCGCGAGGTCCTCGAGCGAGCGTCGGTAGACCGAGCCCAGCTCCTGGTCGGCCTCGAGCAGCGGTCGGTCGACGAGCCAGCCGCCGACCCATTCGCGCCATGCCGCATCGAGCTCATTGAAGGTGCGTGGAGCGGGTGGCTGCTCGTCGGTGATGAGCGCCCAGCCCGAGCGGAACTCGATCGTCACGTTGACCGGGCCGGGGGCATCGGCGGGAACGCGCCACGTCCAGGACGCGGTTCGCACGTGCCCGTCGGCGTCGATCGCACCCGGCGCGCGCGCCACGCCATCGGCGTCGTCGGCCACCGCGCCGGTGCAGATGGCCTCGATGTTCACGCGTGCCCGCGGGCGAGCGTCCCCCAGGCCGAGCGTGGCATCGCCACGGCCGCGGCGCTCCAGCTGGATCTCGCGCGCGGTGAAGATGTCCGTGCCGTCGAGCTCGACGAGCAGCAGCACGCCCTCGCCCGGCAGCACGCCGTCGAGCTCGAAGCGGATCGCGGCGCCGTCGTCACCGATCGCGGCGCGCCCCGGCACCGAGATCTCCGGATTGGCGCGGAACGCCTCGACCCGGCGGATCATCCGCAGGTCGTCGGCGTAGACGCCGCGCTCGCCCTGCCCGTCGATCACGCCATCAGCTGAGCTGCGCGCGAACGAGCGACCCGTGATCGTCATCGAATCGAGTGTGGTCGAAGACGTCGGCGTCATCGGGAAGCTCCAGTGTGTCGGTCGAGCTGCAGCGCACCGAGGATGTCGTGGAAGTCACCCCAGGGCTCCCATGGCTCATCCTGCTCGTCGAGCCAGGTGGCGAGGGAATCACGGGCGAAGACGCGGTCGGCGGTCTCGGCACCACAGCGGTCGCTGAGGCCGTCACCGATGAACACGACGTGGTCGAAGTCCGCATCGTGGAGCTGTCCACCGCGCAACTGCGCGATGTCGCTGCGCTTGCAGGGCTCGCCACAGAGCTCGCAGGTCGGCAGGTCGCGCCACTCGATGCGTGGTCCGTCGGGTCCGATCGCGATGTCGTTGGCGACGAGCGGCACGCGGCCAGCGAGCCCCTCGCGCTCGAGCAGCGGCTCGATCACCTGTCGGAAACCGCTCGAGAGCAGGACGAACTTGGCGTCGGCGGCCTCGACCGCGTCCAGGAGCTCCGGGAAGCCGGAGCGGAATGGCACGTTCTCGACGGCCGCCTCGACGATCGTGTCGAGCGGCACGCCCATGTTCACGAACTCGGTGCTGAGCACCTCGCGCAACGTCATCGTGCGCGCGGCAAGCTTGCCCTCCAGCCCCGCATACGCCTCGGGGGCGTAGCGCTGGGCCAGGAAGGAGTTCGTGTCACGCGCGGTGACTGTGCCGTCGAAGTCGCAGATGATGAGCATGGTGAACCACCATGCTACCTCCCGCGTGCGAAAGCCAACCTGTGGGATGGACGGGAGCCTCGCGGGCGCCCCGAGGTGTGGCGGCCCACTCACGTATGCGTGGACTCAGCCGCCACACTTCAGTGGTCGCCCTCGAGGTGTGGCGGCTCACTCACGTATACGTCGACTCAGCCGCCACACCACGCAGTTCAGGTGCGTCCCGTGCCGGACATCGGACCTGCGCCCGTCGCCGCTCGCATGTAGGCTCGCGGGCATGAAGCAGCACACAGTTCGCACGTACGCATCCGCAGAGACCCTCGACCGCGAGGACGAGCTCGCTTGGAAGATGGCCGGCGTCGCCATCGACCCGGTCGCCGTCGACCCGCAGGTCGAGGACATGATCATCAATCGGATCATCGACAACGCAGCCGTCGCTGCCGCGTCGGTCGCCCGCCGCCCGGTGATCAGTGCCCGCCTGCAGGCACTGGCGCACCCCTACTCCCCCGGCGCGACCGTCTTCGGCGCCCCGGCTGACACGCGCATCTCCCCGGAGTGGGCCGCGTGGGCCAACGGCGTCGCCGTGCGCGAGCTCGACTACCACGACACCTTCCTCGCCGCCGACTACTCGCACCCCGGCGACAACATCCCGCCGATCCTCGCCGTCGCCCAGCACCTCGGTCGCTCCGGCGCCGAGCTCGTGCGCGGCCTCGCCACCGGCTACGAGCTGCAGGTCGACCTCGTGCGCGGCATCTGCCTCCACGAGCACAAGATCGACCACATCGCCCACCTCGCGCCCGCCGCGGCCGCAGGTATCGGCACGCTGCTCGGCCTCGACCAGCAGACCACGTACCAGGCGATCCAGCAGGCGCTGCACACCTCCACGGCGACGCGTCAGTCCCGCAAGGGTCAGATCTCCAGCTGGAAGGCCTACGCCCCCGCATTCGGCGGCAAGATGGCCATCGAGGCAGTCGACCGCGCGATGCGCGGCGAGGGCGCACCGTCGCCGATCTACGAGGGCGAGGACGGCTTCATTGCCTGGCTCCTCTCCGGCAAGGGCGCCAGCTACACGGTGCCGCTGCCCGAGGCCGGCGAGGCAAAGCGCGCCATCCTCGACACGTACACCAAGGAGCACTCGGCCGAGTACCAGAGCCAGGCGCTCATCGACCTCGCGCGCAAGATGCGCCAGTCGATCCCCGGCCAGGACATCACCAAGGTCGAGTCGATCGTCATCCACACGAGCCATCACACGCACTACGTGATCGGCACCGGCGCGAACGATCCGCAGAAGATGGATCCGCACGCGTCGCGTGAGACGCTCGACCACTCGATCATGTACATCTTCGCGGTGGCACTCGAGGACGGCAGCTGGCACCACGAGCACAGCTACTCCCCCGAGCGCGCGCAGCGCCCCGACACCGTCGCGCTGTGGCACAAGGTCTCGACCGTCGAGGACGACGCCTGGACCGCGCGCTACCACGACCCCAGCCCGGAGGCACGTGCCTTCGGCGGTCGCGTGGTCATCACGCTGACCGACGGCACGGTCATTGACGACGAACTCGCGGTTGCCGATGCGCATCCAGCCGGCGCCCGCCCGTTCGCGCGTGAGCAGTACGTCGCGAAGTTCCGCATGCTCGCCGACGGCGTGCTCGAGCAGGACGAGCAGGATCGCTTCCTCGAGACGGCACAGCGCGTCAGCGAGCTGACCGGCGAAGAGCTCAACGGACTCACCTTCACGGTCTCCCCCGACAAGCTCGGCGAAGAGGGTCGCTCCGCACGCGGCATCTTCGACCACCGCGCGCTCGTCAACGCCTGAACCTGAGGGACTGCGGCCCTAGGGGTTCGGGAAGAGGTTGAGCGTCGTGGCGGTCGCCCCGGCGCAGGTGTCCTCGACGAAGGCCATGCCCGCCCGGGTCGCGATGTCGCGCGCCTCGGGCGACGTGATCCCCTTCTGGAGCCAGAGCGTCTTGGCGCCGATGGCGGCCGCCTGCTCGGCGATGCCCGGCGCCTCGGAAGGCGGGCGGAACACGTCGACGAGGTCGACCGGGACCGGGATGTCGGCGAGCGTCTTGTAGGCGGTCAGCCCGGCAATCTCGGACGCCGTCGGGTGGACGGGGATGACGTTCCAGCCGCGGTCGACCAGCACCATCGGCGCGCGATGCGCAGCCTTCGACGGGTCGGTGCTGAAGCCGACGACCGCGATCGTGCGGGCCTGCTGCAGCAGTTCGGGCGGGGTTGGACGGGGGCTCTGGACAGGGTTCATCGTGCCGTGGTCTCGGTGGGCGTCGCCGGAGCTGATCGCTGCACCGGCTGGCGTGGCCACATCGTGCACGGGTGGTGTCCCCAAGCGCCCCGCCGGCCGTGAATCAGCCGTCGGTATACTCGAATCGAGCCCCATTCCAGTGCAGGAAGGCACGATCACATGAGCGCACCCGGACACATCAAGGTCAATCCCACCGAGCGACGACGCGCGTTCCGCGCCAGCCTCGCCAGCGGGAAGATCCAGAAGTTCCCGGGTGCCTTCTCCCCGCTCGTCGCGCAGCTCG
>JAOPYV010000173.1 GCA_025964435.1 Thermoleophilia bacterium
GCCACGGCACGCGACGCGGCGGCGGTCGACGCCGCGCTCGAGGCCTTCGACCTCACCTCCTTCGCCGCCCGTCGCGTCGACCGCCTGAGCGGCGGCGAACGGCGGCTCGTGCACCTCGCACGCACCCACGCACAGGCGACGCCCCTCCTCCTGCTCGACGAGCCACTCGCCCACCTCGACCTGGCACACGCACGCACCGCGCTCGACGCGATCGATGCCACGCTCGAGGCCCGGGGCGGCGCGGCGATCACCGTTCTGCACGAACCCGCCCACGCGCTCGCATGGGCGTCGCGGATCGTGCTCCTCCGCGACGGCGCCGTGCTTGCCGACGTCGCGCCCAGCGCGCTCGACGGCGAGCTGCTCAGCGCCTGCTATGCGACGCCCGTCCAGCTCGTGCGCGATGCGCAGGGACGCGCGATCGGTATCAGCCGGGACGCACCACGAGGTTGACGAGTCGGCCGGGCACGACGATCTCCTTGACCGTCTGCGTGCCCTCCAGGTGCGCCACGACCTTCGCGTCGGCGCGTGCCGCCGCGATGATCGTCGCCTGGTCGGCGTCGGTGGCCACCTCGACCTGGCTGCGCAGCTTGCCGTTCACCTGCACCGCGAGGGTCACCGTGTCGCGGGCCAGGTAGGCCTCGTCGAAGCTCGGCCATGCGACGTTCCACAGCTCGGTTCCACCCAGCACCTCCCACAGCTCGCACGCGATGTGCGGCGCGAATGGCTGGACGAGGCTGACGGCCGTCTGGGCCAGCGCACGCGCCACCTGCAGGCGCACGGCGGGGACGCCCTCGGCCAGCGCCTCGGGATCCGTCACGAGCTGCTTGGTGCCCGTGTTGACGAGCTCCATCAGCGCCGCGATGGCGGTATTGAACTGGAAGCGTGGATCGATGTCGTCATCGACCTTGCGGATCGCGGCGTGCGCCGCTGCCGCGAGCTCACGCGCCATCGGGTCGGTCGCGACCTCCTCGGCGCTCGGCCACTCGACCGGGCCGCCATCGCTGCCGGCATCGCGCGCGACGGTCTGGCTCAGGCGCCACAGGCGATCCAGGAAGCGGCGCGTGCCGTCGATGCCCGTGTCCTGCCAGTCGGCATCCTGCTCGGGCGGACCGAGGAAGAGGATGTACGTGCGCAGCGCATCGGCGCCGTACTTCTCGACGTACGGCAGCGGCTCGACCAGGTTGCCCTTGGACTTGCTCATCTTCGAGCCCTGATAGTTGATCATGCCCTGCGTGAACAGGTTCGCGAAGGGCTCCTTCACCCCGACCATGTCGAGGTCGTAGAGCACCTTCGTGAAGAAGCGTGCGTAGAGCAGGTGCAGCACCGCGTGCTCGACGCCGCCGATGTACTGGTCGACCGGCAGCCACTTGTCGACGGCCTCGCGGTCGAACGGTGCGTGTGCGTTGTGCGGATCGGTGTAGCGCAGGAAGTACCAGGACGAGTCGACGAAGGTGTCCATCGTGTCCGTCTCGCGGCGGGCATCGGTGCCACACTTCGGGCAGTTGACGTGCACCCACTCCTCCGCCGAGGCGAGCGGCGACTGGCCCTTCGGCGCGTAGTCGTCGACCTCGGGCAGCAGCACGGGCAGCTCGTCGTCGTCGACCGGCACGGCGCCGCAGTTCTCGCAGTGCACGATCGGGATCGGGCAGCCCCAGTAGCGCTGGCGCGAGATCAGCCAGTCGCGCAGCCGATAGTTGATCGTGAACTCGCCGCTGTCGCCGAGGCCCTCGACGATGCTGCGTGCACCATCGGCGACCGATGCACCGTCAGCCGCGCCGGAGTTGACGAGTACGCCATCCTTCGTCGTGAAGGGCAGCTCGACCGCGTCGCCCGAGGCCGGCGCGATCACCTGGGTGATCGGCAGACCGTGTGCCTCGGCGAAGGCGAAGTCACGCTCGTCGTGCGCGGGCACCGCCATCAGCGCGCCCGAGCCGTAGTCCGGCAGCACGTAGTCGGCGACCCAGACCGGGATCTCCGCGCCGGTCACCGGGTTGGTGATCGTGCGGCCCGTGTCGACGCCGGTCTTGGGGCGGTCGGTCGCCGAACGCTCGATGTTGGAGAGCTTGCCGGACTCGACGAGGTACGCGCGCACGGCATCTGCCTGCGCCGTGCCGGCGACGAGCTCGTCGAGCAGCGGGTGCTCCGGGGCCAGCACGAAGAAGGTCGCGCCGTGCAGCGTGTCAGGTCGCGTCGTGAAGACGTCGACGTCGCGGTCCAGCGCGCTGCAGTGGAAGGCGACGCGCGCACCCTCGCTGCGGCCGATCCAGTTGCGCTGCATCGTCAGCACGCGCTCAGGCCACTGCTCGAGCAGCTCCATGTCGTCGAGCAGCTGCTGCGCGTAGTCGGTGATCCTGAAGTACCACTGGTTGAGCGATCGCTTCTCCACGAGGCTGTCGCAGCGCTCGCAGCGGCCGTCGACGACCTGCTCGTTCGCCAGCACCGTCTGGTCGACGGGGCACCAGTTGACCGGCGCATCCTTCTGGTAGGCGAGGCCCTTCTCGAAGAAGCGCAGGAACAGCCACTGCGTCCAGCGGTAGTAGTCGGGCGCATGCGTCGAGAGCCGGCGCGTCCAGTCGATCGACCAGCCCATGTGCGCGAAGTCCTGCTCGATCGACTCGATGTTGCGCTCGGTCACCTCACGCGGATGGCCACCGGACTTGATCGCCGCGTTCTCCGCCGGCAGGCCGAAGGAGTCGTAGCCCATCGGGTGCAAGACCTTCTGGCCGTTGCGCCGACGGTAATGGGTGATGACGTCACCCATCGTGTAGTTCTTGACGTGCCCCATGTGC
>JAOPYV010000185.1 GCA_025964435.1 Thermoleophilia bacterium
CGACACATCCCACAACAGGCACGGCTGAGGCCTGTCGAATGATGGGATCACCGTAGCGAGGCGGAGCGGCGAGGCTCGCGCGTCAGCGCACGGCGGCGAGGCGCTGGGCGACGGGGTAGCACTCGCCACTGGTGGCGAGGCGGGTCGGCCCGACGAACTTGGAGCGCGCGGCGGTGAGGGCGGCCTCGAAGCCGTTCTCGACCGGCACGTGGGTGAGCAGCAGCGAATGCGCGGCGGCGCTGGCGGCGATCTGGCCCGCCTCGCTCGCGGTGATGTGGCCACGGTCCGGCGCCGACAGGTCGGCATCCTCCGGCAGCGCTGCCTCCGCCAACAGCACGTCGACGCCCTGCATGAACGGAATGATCTGCTCGTTCGGGCCGAGGTCGGCGGTGTAGCCGAAGCTCGACCCCTCGTGCTCGAAGCGCAGCGCGAAGCTCTCGACGTAGTGCGGCACCTCGATCGAGGAGCAGTCGAACGCGCCGACGCGGAAGGCCTCGCCCGGGTCGTACTCGCGCACCTCGAAGGCATCCTCGAAGAAGTCGCCGCCGCCGTCCCAGGTCGAGACGAGGCGATCGAGGCGCCGGCGCGCACCGGGCGGCAGCCACAGCTGCGGCTGCCAGTCGAGCGTGCCGAGCGAGATGCCGTACTTGAGCGGTACCAGGTCGAGGCAGTGGTCCGCGTGCACGTGCGTGATGACGACCGCATCGATCGGCTGCTTGGCGCCGAACAGCGCGAGATAGCGCGCGATCACGCCGGATCCGCAGTCGACGAGGATGCGCGAATCGCCGGCCTCGAGCAGGAACCCACTGTTGGGTTCACCCGGGTTGTACCAGGCGGGGCTCGTGCCTATGGGAATGAGCTGGAAAGGGTTCATGGGGGACGCCATCAGGTGCGTGTTGGGTACCGCAGTGCGGCAGTCGCGAAACGTTCGGTGGACGATGTATCGAGACCCCGCTTCGGTGGCAACCATGCGAGGCTTGAATCGAATCCGAACAATCCGAACCCTCGCGCGTAACGAGAAACGGCCCCCGCGACTGCTGTCGCGAGGGCCGTTCCGGGATAGCTGCGTTGCTGGGGGGCGTCAGCCCTCCGGCGCGACCGAGAAGTCGGCGCTGACCGTGGTATCGAGCGGAACGCCCGGACCCTGCGTCGACGCGACGTGGATCGAGTGGATGTACCGACCCTTCGCGCTCGACGGCTTGGCCTTGACGATCTCGTCGTAGATCGCGCCGTAGTTCTCCGCGAGCTGTGCTGCGGTGAAGCTCTTCTTGCCGATCACGACGTGCACGATGCCGTAGCGGTCGGTGCGGTACTCGAACTTGCCGCCCTTGGTGGCCGTGACGGCCTCGGCGACGTCGAACGTGACGGTGCCCGTCTTGGGGTTCGGCATCTTGCCGCGCGGTCCGAGGACCTTGCCCAGGCGACCGACGGTGGCCATCATGTCCGGGGACGCGATGACGACGTCGAAGTCGAACCAGCCGCCCTCGATCTTCTTGGCGAGGTCGTCGCCGCCGACGAAGTCGGCGCCGGCCTTCTCAGCCTCGGCGACCTTCTCGCCCTGGGCGAACACGAGCACGCTGACGGTCTTGCCGGTGCCGTGCGGAAGGGTGGTGGTGGAGCGCAGCATCTGGTCGGCCTTGCGGACGTCCAGGCCGAGCTTGAAGTGAGCCTCCACGGCTTCGTCGTACTTGCTGGAGCCGAGCTCCTTGACGAGCTCGAATGCCTCGAGCGGGTGGTAGCTGCGGGCGCGATCGACCTTGGCGCTCTGCTCGCGCCAGCGCTTCGAAGTTCCGCGACGAATGGTCTCTGCCATGGTGGTGCCTCCTGTGGTGCAAGCGACCCCGACATCGTGCCGGGCATCTCCCACGTGTTGATGATGTGGATCCGCGCTCGGTCGAGCGCGGGGTCTCGCTGGGGACTATCAGTCGACCGTGACGCCCATCGAACGAGCGGTGCCGGCGATGATGAGCTTCGCGGCATCGATGTCGTTGGCGTTGAGGTCGGACATCTTCTTCTCGGCGATCTCGGTGAGCTGCGCGTCCGTCAGCTTGCCGACCTTGTCGCGGTGCGGCACTGCCGAGCCCGACTTCAGGTTGATGGCCTGCTTGATGAGCACGGCTGCGGGCGGCTGCTTCATGATGAACGTGAAGGAGCGATCCTCGTACACCGTGATGACCACCGGGATGAGGGTGCCGTTCATGTCACCGGTCTGCGCGTTGAACGCCTTGCAGAACTCCATGATGTTGACGCCGGCCTGGCCGAGCGCGGGACCCACGGGCGGGGCGGGGTTCGCCTGGCCACCGGGGATCTGCAGCTTGACTTCCTTGAGTACCTTCTTGGCCATGGTAATTCGTTCCTTGGGGCGTTCGTTGGGTAGGGCTCGGGGTGGTGCGGTCTAGACCTTCTGCACCTGGTCGTACGGAAGCTCGACCGGCACCTGGCGCTCGAAGATCGACACGAGCACCTTGAGCTTCTGCTGCTCGACGTTGATCTCGGTGATCTCACCGTCGAAGTCGGAGAGCGGACCGCTCATGACCTTGACGATCTCGCCGAGCTCGAACAGCACGGTCGGTGCTGCCTTCTCCTCGGCGACGGCTGCTGCCGCGGTGGCCTGGTCGGCCGGCGTGGCAGTACTGACGAGCTTGGCGACTTCTGCGCGGCTCAGCGGCACGGGCTCGCCGAGTGGTCCGACGAAGTTCGTGATGCCGGGCGTATCGCGCACGAGCAGCCGAGCGTTCTTGTTGTCCATGTTCATGTGGACGAGCAGGTAGCCCGGAAGCGTTCGCACTTCCTTCTGGAACTTCTTGCCGTCCTTGTCGGTCTCGGTGACCATCTCGGTCGGCACGATGACCTCACGGAATGCGTAGCGCACATCCTCGGGAGCCGACTTGAAGCGCTGGAGGAGGTTGGCCTCCACCTTCTTCTCGTGGCCGGAATACGTGTTGATGACGAACCAGTTGTACACGTGGTGTTCCCTAGAGGATCTTGTTGAGCTGGTCGACGAGGCGGACTGCGCCCTGGTCGACAAGGCTGATGTACGCCGCAATGACCGCGGTGACGACGGCGACGACCAGGGTGCCGGCGCCGACCTGCGCACGCGTCGGCCACTGGACCTTCTTCAGCTCGCCCCAGGACTCGCGGACGAACTTGCGCGCACCTGTCCGCTGCCCGGAGGGCGGCGGCATGGGTGATCGGTTACCGGTATTGGCAGCCTTCGCCACGTCAGCGAGTTTCCTTGTGCGCGGTGTGTGTTCCACACCAACGGCAGTACTTGGAGAACTCGACACGATCGGGATCGTTTCGCTTGTTCTTCTGGGTCTCGTAGTTCCGACGCTTGCAGTCGGGACACGCGAGAGTGATCTTGGTTCGGACTGTCGACTTGGCCATGCTGACGCACGTCTCCTGGTTGGAGGGAAATTCCCGGGAAGGCTAACAGATCACGGGGCCAAATGCGGCAGCACGTTCAATCGACGAGCCGCTTGGTCATCTGGCGAATGGCGATTCGCCAGAGCACGAAGGCCCAGACGAGCAGGAATCCTGCGTGCCCCAGGTCGCTCATTCCTTCCCACCCGAAGACGGCGCTGCGGATCAGCTCGACGCAGTGGTAGAGCGGATTCAGCTGCGCTGCGGCGCGCGCCCACTCGGGCAATTGCTCGATCGGGAAGAAGGTGCCGCCAGTCAGCATGAGCGGCGTGAGGATGCCGCTCATGACGTAGCTGAAGTTGTCGATCGAATCGAGCGTCGCCGACACCATGATGCCGAAGAGCGCCCAGCCGAGGCCGCCGATGAAGCAGATGACGGGCAAGGCGAACATGCCCCAGGAGGGGTCGAGCCCGAAGAACATCGCGACGATGACCGGAGCGCAGCCGTAGATGCCGGTGCGTGCGCCGAGCCAGAGCGCCTCGGCCGTAACGACCTCCTCGCTGTCGACGGGCGCGGCGAGGATCGCGTCGTAGGTGCGCTGGAACTTGTACTTCACGAAGGTGCCGAACATCGCCGGGAAGGCGGAGCTGTAGAGCACCGCCATGCCGACCGTGCCGGTCGCGACGAACTCGAGGTAGCTGAAGCTGCCGACGTCCTGCACCAGGGCGCCGAGACCGAAGCCGAAGGCCAGCAGGTAGATGACCGGCTCGACGATCGAGCTGAAGGCGGAGGAGCGCCAGAAGGACGAGTAGTTGATGAACTCGCGCACGAGCACGCCGTTGAGCGCGGAGCCCTCGAGGCGGCCGATGCGTGCGGGAGTCTCGGTCGTTTCGGTGGTCATCCGATGTCCTCCCCGGTGAGCAGCACGAAGACGTCCTCGAGGTTGGCGAGGCGCGGCTGCGTCTGGGATTCGAAGCCGACGGGTGGCGCGTCGCCACCGAGCACTGCGACGGCGGTGCCGGTGCGGCGGCTCGGGCGGCCCTCCCGCGCGGCGAGCTGCTCGACCTCCTCCAGCATCGCTGGCGGGCCGTACACCTCCCAGGCCTGCTCGCCCGCGTGGGCGCGCACGAGCTCGTGCGGCACGCCGTTGGCGACCGCCCGGCCCTTCGACATGATCGTGACCGTGTCGCAGAGGCGTTCGGCCTCCTCGATGTAGTGCGTCGACATGAGGATCGAGACGCCCTCGCTGCGCAGCCCGTCGATGAGCGCCCACAGCTCCTGGCGCACCTGCGGGTCGAGGCCGACGGTCGGCTCGTCGAGCAGCACGAGGCGCGGCTGGTGCACGAGCGCGCGGGCGATCAGCAGGCGTCGACGCATGCCGCCGGAGAGCTTGTCGACCTTCGCGTCGCGGCGGTCGGCGAGGCGGGCGATGCCCAGCGCGCGCTCGACTGCGGCGCGGCGCTCGCGGCGCGGGATGCGGTAGAGGCAGCTGAAGACGTAGAGGTTCTGCTCGACGGTCAGCGTCACGTCGAGGTTGTCGAGCTGGGGCACGACGCCGCATTCGGCACGGGCCTGCTTGCTGTCACCCGGGAGCGTGCGGCCGAGCACGGTCAGCTCGCCCTCGTCGGCGATCGCCTGCGCGGTCAGCATGCGCATCGTCGTGGACTTGCCGGCGCCGTTGGGGCCGAGCAGGCCGACGCAGGTACCTTCCGGCACGTGCAGGTCGAGGTGGTCGACCGCGGTCAGGTCACCGAAGCGCTTGACGACGCCCCGCAGCTCGATTGCCGCGGTGGCGCTGACGGTCGGACTCGCAGTCGCGCTCAAGCGCGTGCGGCGGCCATGGCAGCGCTGACGATGCGCGCGGGCACGAAGAGCTTGCAGTTCGGGCACTTGGCGCCCTGCAGGCGCGGCGGCTGGGTGGCGTCGACCGTGGGCCGGAACTGCTTCTTGCAGTGGGGGCACGCCAGTGTGACGTCAGCCGTGGTTCGGTCGGGTGTAGCAGTGCTCACGCGGAATGCCTCCGAGATGCCGTGGAGCAGTACCGGCTGGTACTGCGTCATGCAGGCATGCTAGTCCGCTTTGCGCCGCGTCGCAAGGCGCGACGACTGGCGGAACATCAACGGTTCGCACGACCTGCCAAGGCTGCTGATTCGCCGCCGCATCGGCGACTCCTGCACGGAGGGTGACTGACGTGTCAGCCGTTGTAGATCTCGAGGTCGACCGGAGCGCCCGTGGAGTTGGCGAGGTTCTGCGCGATGCCGAAGGCACTTGCGACCTGGCCGATGCCGCCGGAGCTCGAGTAGCTCGGGCTGCGGTAGCCGCCGCCGTAGGAGGCGCGCGGTGCGCGGTAGGACTTCATGCCGTCGCGGACGCCGCGCTGGAAGGCGGTGTCGAAGGCGTTGGTGCGAGCGATCGAGGCGCGCAGCTGACCAGCGGTTGCCGAGGCACCGGCGGCGTCGATGCGGCCGGCTTCGATGCCGCGCTGGCGGTTCTGGACGTAGGCGGATTCAGCGGCGGTGCGCAGCGTCAGGTTCGACTCGTCGATCGACGGCGATGCCTGCTTGGTCGCGTAGTAGCCACCGATGAGGGCCACGACGCCGACGAGGATGACGACGAGCCCGAGGACGAGCGAGGAGATCGCGCGCCCAGCGCCGCCACCTGACGGTGCGTCGGTGACGTAGACCGGCTGCGGGGCGTAGGCCGGCTGCTGGATCGGTGCATACACCGGCTGCGGCGCCTGCACGTGCGTCACGGAGCGGGTGTGGCTCGGGGCAGGCATGCGCGGCGTGGCGGGGCCGGTCGGCGCGGGCTGCTGGAGCAAATTGGAAGCGTAGGGGCTGTTCACGAGGTACTCGTCCTTTCGAGGTCCGTACGCAATCGTGGCGATCGGAGGACCCGCGCGGTGCGTTCGGGAGCCCCGTCGGGCCGGGATCGGCCCCGGCGATGGCCGCATTGGTGCAATCGAAGTGGGACAGCCGATGGCCCTTTCTCGATAGACGGGAGAGGAACGAGTACGCCTGGGAGGGCGTGCCCATCGGGAGACGAGGCGCGGCATGACACAGGAAGATCGACGAACGGAACTCGCCGGAGGACGGCTGGAGCTCCCCCGCTTCCAGCTGAGGACGCGGGAAGAACCGCGCGCGGAGGCGCGGCCAGCGACGCCGCGGCCGACCTGGAACGCCTCGCCCAGCGGCATGCAGCAGCCCGTAGCGGTGACGTACGCGCCGGCCCAGCATGCGCCGGCCCAGCCGCAGCAGTACCACCAGCAGGCGCCCGTGCCGACGTACGCGGCGCAGGTAGCGCAGCCGCCGGTCTACTACACCCCTGCGCCGGTCGCGTATGCGCCGGCCCCTGCCGCACCCCCGATGTATGCGGCCCCCGCTCCGGCGGCGCGCGCCCCGCAGGCGCTGGCTGCCACGCCGACCCGGCCCTCGACGATCTCCTGGGATCGCCTCGCGCCGCCGGTCGCGACCGACAAGACGCTGCTGCAGCGGATCACTCCCGTGCACATGGGCGTGCTGCTGATCATGGTCGTCATCGCGATGGTCGTGACCGCCGGGCCCGTGGCGATGAAGACGCCCACCCCCGGGCGGCTCCCCGCCCTGGCCACCGGTGGCGGCGGCGATGGCATTGCGTCGCCGACCTTGGCGCGCGCCGGCACCACCGCGACGGCAGCTGCGGTCGGAACGCCGCCCCCCGGCGGCATCGCTCCGGTGAGCGCCCCCGTCTCGGCAGTGCTGCCGAAGGTGGCTGCAGCCCCGGTCGTGAAGGTTGGCAGCGCGACCGTCGACGTCGCCGTTCGCCATGGTGGTATCCCCTCGCCTGCTGCGGCCGCTGGACTCAGCGGCCGTGGTGTTGGTGGCGGCGCAGCGCCCTCGGGCACCCCGGGCACGCAGTTCGAGGGCATGCCCTCGCCGGCCGCCGCAGAGAAGCTCGGCCCGCAGACGCTCCCGTACCGCCCGAGCGACGGCATGACGCTGCCGCGCACGGCCGGCGAGCGTGACGGCTACGCCGCCGACCGCCATTACGGCACTGCTGGAACGCTCGCGATGTCAGCACCGGTCGAGCGCCCAGCGCTCACACCCGGCGCTGCTGCAGCCCAGGCGGAGCAGATCGTCGCCCATCAGGACCTGACCGGCACCAGCGGCGTGCCGATCCCCAACGAGATCGGTGCGTTCTGATCGACGCGGGCCCGCGCCCGGAGTGTGGGATACTCACGCGAGCGTGAATGTCCTGTACCTGCATCAGCATTTTGCCACCCGCAAGGGCGGCGGCGGCACCCGTTCCTGGGAGTTCGCACGGCACCTGCACGGCCGCGGGCACCAGGTCACGATGGTCGCCCAGCGCCGGCGCGCCGGTGGCATCTCCGAGCCGGGCCGCTACGACCTCGATGGCGTGAAGGTCATCCTGCTCGGCGGCTACTACACGAACCACCTGAAGATGTGGCGCCGGATGATGACCTTCCTGCGCTACACGATCCACGCCAGCTTCCTGCGCAACTTCCCGAACCGGCCCGATGTCGTGATCGCGAGCAGCACGCCGCTGTCGATCGGCATCCCGGGCTGGATCCTGGCGCGCCGCTTCGGCGTGCCGTTCGTCTTCGAGGTGCGCGACCTGTGGCCCGAGGCCCCGATCCAGCTCGGCGTGCTCAAGGGGCGCCTGCTCCCGTGGCTCATGGTCAAGCTCGAGCGCTTCCTCTACCGACGCGCCGACGTGATCATCCCGCTCTCGCCCGGCATGGAGGCCGGCGTGCTCGCCGAGGGCGGCGCCGCCAAGAAGGTCATCACCATCCCCAACGCGAGTGACATCGACCTCTTCTCGCCCGACCATCGCGACCGCGACCTGCTCGTCGAGCACGGCATCGATCCCGCGAAGTTCGTGGTCGTGCACGGTGGATCGATGGGCATCGCGAACGGGCTCGACTACATCATCGACGCGGCCATCGTCTGCAAGGAGCGCGGCGCGACCGACATCCAGTTCGTGTTCGCGGGGGCGGGCGGCCAGGAGGCCCGGCTCAAGCGCATCGTCCTCGACCGCCACCTCGACAACGTCACCTTCCTCGGCTCCGTCGCGCGCAAGCAGCTCGGCGCCGTGGTCAGCTCCTGCGACGTCGCGATCGCCTCGTTCGCCGACTTCCCCGTGCTGGCCACCAACTCGCCCAACAAGCTCTTCGACGGGCTCGCCGCGGGCCTGCCCTGCATCGTCAACTCCAACGGCTGGACCCGTCGCGTCATCGAGACCGCCGACGCCGGCGCATACGTCGAGTACCGCGATCCGGCACAGCTCGCCGATGCGCTCGAGCGGCTTCGAGATGATGGGGAGCTGCGCACGCGCCAGGGAGCCAATGCGCTGCGCCTGGCCCATGAGGTCTTCGCGCGCATGCGCCTGGGTGCCCGGTTCTGTGACGTGATCGAGCACGCTGCCACGATGCGCTCGGGCGGCGACCAGGGGCTGCCGGCCGCGCTGCGCGCACCGCTGCTGCCGGAGAGCGCGTTCGAGCCCGCGACGAACGTCGCCGCGACCTCGGGCACGGTCGTCGCGGGACGCGCCTGATGCGTGTCGCGATCGTCGACCCGGCCTCGTGGTCGCTCGCCTACGACGTGCCGCTCGCCGAGGCGCTCGCGCGCGCCGGCTGCGAGGTGACACTGCACTGCGCGACGTCGCCGCACGTGGGGCTCCCGACGACTGACACCGAGCGGCTGGTGATCGAGGAATCGTTCTACGCGGGGAAGCTGCCGCTGCCCCGGCGCCTCGCGCGCATGGTGCAGCACCCGATCGACCTGTGGCTGCTCGCGCGTCGCCTCCGTGACGAAGCCGACATCGTGCACGTGCAGTGGATGCCGGGCCGTTCCCTCGACGCCCGCGTGTGGGCGTGGCTCGCGCGCACCTCGAACGTGAAGGTGACCTTCACCGCGCACAACGCGCAGGAGCGCAGCAACCGGCTCGACACCGAGGAGCTCGCCGCGTTCACGGCCGTCGTCGCGCACTCCGACGGCGGCGCCCTCGCGCTCAAGCGCCGCGGCCTCAAGCACGTCTGGCGGCTCATGATCGGCGCCTACGACCAGTACGCGACGAGCCCCGATCCGGAGGAACTGCCGGTCGAGCTGCCCGCTGACGCGCCGGTCGCCCTGTTCGCCGGCCTGCTGCGCAGGTACAAGGGCATCGACGTGCTGCTCGACGCGTGGCCGCAGGTCGTCGAGCGCGTGCCGAACGCGCAGCTCGTGATCGCTGGTCGCCCCGTCGACGTCGAGCTGCCTGACACGCTGCCCGCCGGCGTAACGCTCCTCCCGCGCTTCACGACCGAGGAGGAGCTCGGCTGGCTCCTGCGCCGCGCCGACGTCGTTGCCCTGCCCTACCGCGAGATCGACATGTCAGGCATCGCCGTCAGCGCGCTCGCCTGCGGCACCCCGCTCGTCGTGAGTGACATCGGCGGCCTCGGCGAATACGTGGGCCGCGGCGCGCTCACCGTTCCCCCGAATGACCCGACCGCGCTGGCAGCCGTACTGGCGGACGTGCTCGGCGACCCAGCGCTGCAGCAGCGGCTGGCAGCCGAAGCCGTGACGGCAGTGCGCGAGCACTACGCGTGGGACACGATCGCCGAGTACTACAAGGACCACTACGCCGACCTTGGTCTGCGCTGGTAGCTACGCGCAGCGAGCCTCGCGGAGGCTTCACGACACTCGGGCTCGCCCTCGAGCTGAACTACGATTTTGATACACGTCGATCGATACGTCTCCCCACTACTTGAAGATCGCAAGCACAGAGACGGCCGGAACCCGAGAAGCGTCACGCTCCTCTCCGCGAAAAGAGTCTGGCTGCACATGTTCTTTCATCTTCTTAAACCACGGTTCGAGATGATGCCATCAGACTGATGACGTTTACAGGCGACCAGCCAATCGCCTACGCCAAAGCTCCGACTGTTCCAGCGTCAACAATACTACGCGGATCTTGGGCTCGCTGGTAGATAGTCGAGAACCGACCTCAACGGGATGGGCTTCGGCCATGCAACCATTTCCCTCGATCGTCTGCGCCTTGACCCTCGGCCTGTTCGCCCTCGGCAGCGCAGGTCGCGCCGGCGCCGCACCCGGCGAGCTCGACACGAGCTTCGGCGCGAACGGCGCGGCGCTCGTCGACAGCGGCTACAGCTACGCGCTGCATGCTCCGGGCCCGGGCCGCCACGACATCCGCCACGACAGGACGATGGTCCGACCCGTTCGCATCACCGACCCGAACGCGCGTCGTCGTCAGCTCCCCACTCAGGTACAGGTGATCGAGGCGCACCCCGGGCAGCCAGTTGATTCCACGCGTCGCGGGCCAGGTCGCGCCACGGCCGTGGCGGACGAGTTCCCACGCGTCGATGAGCCCAGCGTCGCCGAGGTCATGGTGCTGGGGCGACGAGGCGCTGACGTTGAGGTCACCGGCGAGGATCATGGGGAGCCGTTCTCGGCGAACACGTCGGCGCAGGTCGGCGAACTCGTGACGTCCCGTGATGACGTAGTCGCGACTGACGGGCGGCATGAGGTGCACGTCGTAAATCGCGACGTCGCGGCCTGCGAGGTGCACGACCGCGCGGTACTGGGGCGTCTCGTTCTGCGCGAGCGTGAAAGGTTCGGGCGCGGGGCCGACGAACGGCGTGCGCGAATAGATCGCCGAGCCGAACGAATCGTCGCGGGTCTCATGCACCTCGTAGGGGTAGCGCGTCCCGAGCTTCGCATGGAGCGTGCGGTGCCACTTCGGGTCGTATTCCTGCAACACGATGACATCGGGGTCGGCGGCGAGGATGTCGCGCGCGACCGCGGCCCGGTCAGGGTTACCGACGAGCAGGTTGACGGTCATG